>NZ_CP017181.1:305016-610032 GCF_001729765.1 Enterobacter kobei | reverse complement strand
GCTGGCGTCCGCCACCTGCTGCAACGTGCAGCCTTTCTGGCGGATTGCGGTTTTGATGTAGTCAAATGATGACATAAATTACGGTGCCTCCTGCAAAATCGAATACGTAATTATAAGTCGTCAAAGACATTTAACGCATCTGCGAGTTTCTTAACGCCAAAAACCTGCATCCCTTCGGGGATTTTTTTCGGCACGTTAGCGGCGGGCACAATCGCGCGGCGGAAGCCGTGTTTTGCCGCTTCAGAGATACGCTCCTGGCCGCTCGGCACCGGACGGATCTCTCCTGCCAGGCCAACCTCGCCAAACACCACCAGATCCTGCGGCAGCGGTCTGTCGCGCAGGCTGGAGACCATCGCCAGCAGCAACGCCAGGTCCGCGCTGGTTTCCGAGACCTTCACCCCGCCCACAACGTTCACGAAGACGTCCTGATCCGCCATCTGCAGACCACCGTGACGGTGCAGCACCGCCAGCAGGATCGCCAGACGGTTCTGTTCCAGACCCACCGCCACGCGACGCGGGTTGCCCATCATCGAGTGATCCACCAGCGCCTGGATTTCAACCAGCAGCGGGCGTGTTCCTTCCCACAGCACCATGACCGAACTGCCGGAGGTGACTTCGTCGCCACGGCTCAGGAAGATGGCCGACGGGTTGCTGACCTCACGCAGCCCCTGCTCCGTCATGGCAAAAACACCTAATTCATTCACCGCGCCGAAACGGTTTTTATGGCTGCGCAGGGTGCGGAAGCGGGAATCCGCGTCGCCGTCGAGCATCACCGAGCAGTCGATACAGTGTTCGAGCACTTTTGGCCCGGCCAGGGAACCGTCTTTCGTCACATGGCCGACCATCACAATCGCCACGCCGCGCGTTTTGGCGAAGCGTGTCAGGTAGGCCGCGGTTTCGCGCACCTGCGCCACGCTGCCCGGCGAGGACTGAATGTCCGCCATGTGCATCACCTGAATGGAGTCGATCACCATCAGCTTCGGCTGCTCTTCTTCGGCGATCATGCAGATCTGCTCAATGCTGGTTTCCGACAGCATATTCAGGTTGCCGGTTGGCAGGCCCAGGCGGTGCGCACGCATCGCCACCTGCTGGAGTGATTCTTCCCCCGTGACGTACAGGGTTTTCATCTGCTCGGCGAGCTTGCAAAGCGTTTGCAGCAGCAGGGTCGATTTACCCGCCCCGGGGTTACCGCCGATCAGAATCGCACTGCCCGGCACCACGCCGCCGCCGAGCACGCGGTCAAACTCTTTGAACCCGGTGGAGAAGCGCGGTAACGCTTCCAGGCTGATGTCTGAAAGCTTTTGCACCTTCGACACGCCTGCATTGCCCGCATAGCCGCTCAGGCGTTCATTGCGGGCCACACTCGGCGAAGCCGCCACACCACGCACTTCGGTGATGGTGTTCCAGGCATGACAGGCGCTGCATTGCCCCTGCCAGCGCGGATAATCCGCACCACATTCATTACAGACAAATGCGCGTTTTGGAGCTTTCGCCACGGTGTACCTCGTTATTTCTGTGCGGACTGCGTGCCGGGTAGCGCTTACGCTTACCCGGCCTACAAAGCAGACCGTTATTTCTGATTAAGGCTGCCAGAAAGGATGCAGAACACCCCCATCAGGTCAGCATGACGGATAGTCACTTCCGTCTTTTCGTTCACTTTTGGCTTGGCATGGTAGGCAATGCCAAGACCAGCAGCTTTGATCATCGGCAGGTCGTTCGCGCCGTCCCCGATGGCGACGGTCTGGACCACCGGGATTTCATATTTTTCGGCCAGACGGGTCAGGGTGTTAGCTTTGTACTGCGCATCCACGATGTCGCCAATCACCTGTCCGGTCAGCTTGCCGTCCATAATTTCCAGTTCGTTGGCCACCACGGTGGTCAAATGCAGTTTCTCGCGCAGATAATCCGCGAAGAAGGTGAAGCCACCGGAGGCAATCGCCACCTTCCAGCCAAGGGACTGCAGCTTCAGCACCAGTTGCGTCAGTCCTGGCATCAGCGGCAGCACATCACGCACCTGGCGCAGGATGTTAGCATCGGCCCCTTTCAGGGTCGCCACGCGCTGTCTCAGGCTGGCGGTGAAATCCAGCTCGCCGCGCATAGCACGTTCAGTGACTTCCGCCACCAGCTCACCGCTGCCTGCCAGTTTAGCAATCTCGTCAATACACTCGATCTGAATAGCGGTGGAGTCCATGTCCATGACCAGCAGACCCGGCGTTTTCAGGTGCGGAATTTTACCGAGCGGGGCAACGTCCAGCCCTGCGTCATGCGCCAGACGCGTGGCACGCTGCGTCAGAGAACCCGCCAGGCGGATAACCTGGTAATCTTCTACGCACCAGGCGGCGACGATGACCATTGCCGCACCCAGTTTGGTTTGATACTGGGTCAGGCGTTGCTTATCCAGGCCGCGTCCATACAGCAGCCAGCCGCTACGGCCAGCGTGGTAATCCAGAGGCATCACCTCATCGCCACTTAACGAGAGCGGCAATCCTGGCCATAAAGAGACATCCGTTGGCAGGTCACACCAGGTAATGTTCGGCATCAAAGCTCCTGTAATTTCGTTCGCGCCGGAAGGTTCCAGAGGGAAAATAACGCATGAGGCTACCCTGTAACCATCACTTCTGGCAACATTAAGCCCTAAATTTTCAGCAGGTGGAATATGGCTCGCGCAAAACTGAAATTCCGGCTTCATCGCGCCGTGATTGTCCTTTCCTGTCTCGCACTGTTAGTGGCATTGATGCAAGGGGCATCGTGGTTTAGCCAGAATCATCAGCGGCAGCGTAACCCGCAGTTTGAAGAGCTGGCCCGCACGCTGGCGCGTCAGGTGACCCTTAACGTCGCCCCCTATATGCGCACCGAGACGCCGGACGATAAGCGCATCGGCCAGATCCTGCGTCAGCTTACGGAAAACAGCCGCATTCTCGATGCGGGCGTGTACGATGAAAAAGGCGACCTGATTGCCCGCGCCGGTGAGCACGTCGACGTGCGCGACAGGCTGGCGCTGGACGGCAAAAAAGCCGGAGGCTATTTCAACCAGCAGCTCGTCGAACCTGTTCAGGGAAAAAATGGCCCGCTGGGCTATCTGCGCCTGACGCTCGACACTCACACCCTGCCGACCGAAGCCAAGCAGGTGGATAACACCACCAATATTCTGCGCCTGATGTTATTACTCTCACTGGCGATTGGCGTGGTGCTGGCGCGCACGCTGCTGCAGGGTAAGCGCACCCGATGGCAACAGTCGCCGTTCCTGCTGACCGCCAGCAAGTCGGTTCCGGAAGACGAAGAGAGCGAGAAGAAAGAATAGTGATAAAGTAGGCGGAGGATATGGAAAAGGAACTCTGCCATGACGACGTTACGCCTGCTTATCTCTGACTCTTACGATCCCTGGTTTAATCTCGCGGTGGAAGAGTGCATCTTCCGCCAGATGCCCGCCACCCAGCGCGTACTGTTTCTCTGGCGCAATGCCGACACGGTGGTGATTGGCCGCGCGCAAAACCCGTGGAAAGAGTGCAACACCCGCCGCATGGAAGAGGACCACGTCCGCCTGGCGCGCCGCAGCAGCGGCGGTGGAGCCGTGTTTCACGATCTGGGCAACACTTGCTTTACCTTTATGGCAGGCAAGCCGGAATACGACAAAAGCATCTCTACGTCGATTGTGCTGAACGCGCTGAATGCGCTCGGCGTAACCGCAGAGGCGTCAGGCCGGAACGATCTGGTCGTCAAGACCCCCGAGGGAGACCGGAAGGTCTCCGGCTCAGCCTATCGCGAAACAATCGATCGCGGTTTCCACCACGGCACTCTGCTGCTGAATGCCGATCTCAGCCGGCTGGCTAACTACCTCAATCCTGACAAGAAAAAGTTACAGGCTAAGGGCATTACCTCCGTACGCGGCCGCGTGGCGAATCTGGTGGAGCTTCTGCCGGGTATTACTCACGAGCAGATTTGCGACGCGATCCGTGAGGCCTTCTTTGCGCACTACGGCGAGCGTGTGGAGGCGGAAGTGATTTCCCCTGATAAAACGCCTGACCTGCCCAACTTCGTTGAAACCTTTGCCCGCCAGAGCAGCTGGGAGTGGAACTTCGGCCAGGCACCGGCGTTTTCACATCTGCTGGATGAGCGTTTTACCTGGGGCGGCGTGGAGCTTCACTTTGACGTGGAGAAAGGTCATATTACCCGCACACAAATTTTTACGGATAGTCTTAACCCGGCACCGCTGGAAGCGTTGGCGTCACGCCTGCAGGGCTGTGTATACCGTCCCGATATGCTGCAACATGTGTGCGACGGGTTGCTTGAACATTATCCGGAACAAGAGCGGGAACTTCGGGAATTGTCGGCGTGGATCGCTCAGGCGATAAAATAATTCTCGCCCCCGGTTAAGAAGAGAAAATAGCTTCCTCCGTTCTTATCCTGCCGGAATGTGTAAATACAACCGTGAATGTATTTACACATTTTAATAAAACTCAATTCAGAGATTAGAAATACTCATTACAGAAATAACAATAACCATTAATAGAATCCCTGCGCTTGCATTTCAGCAAGTTAATGACTTCACGGAAATTTATACATTTATTTTATTAATGGTTAAGGAATAACAATGAAAAAGCTTCTTCTCGCAACGCTGATTGCGATGACCTCTTCGGCTGTATTCGCCGAAGGCAGCATCGTCATGAAGGTTCAGGGCAAGATGAACCATGCATCCTGTACGCCGGAACTCAGTAACGGCGGATCGATTGATTTTGGCACAATCGCGCTGGACCAGCTTTCTCCAACCCAGACCAACCAGATGGGTCATAAAGATATGTCTCTGACGATCAATTGCCCGTCAGCGACTAAAGTGGCATGGAGTATTGCTGATAACAAAGAAGATTCCAATGCGGCGACCTACCTGAACTCCAGCGAGTTTTACATTCGTGACGCCACAGACAATGGTGGGGACGTTTACGGTTCAGGTACCACCTACGGCGTAGGTACCACCGCTGCTGGCGATAAAATTGGCGCCTATGCAATCAGTACCCGTATCAATGAGATCACCGCTAAAGGTGTGCCTGCTCAGGCGATCTTTGCGCCAAACTTCCTCAACAGCAAAGGCGAATATATGTGGCGTAACCTGGCCACCGGTGTGATTGCCAACGGTAACGCCGAGATCATGACCGCTACCAGACCAGGTTATACCGCACCGCTGGCCATCACCAGCGTTGTCTACCCGTTCAAAGTCTCTCTGGCCATTGTTAACACTGACCGTCTGACCACCACAGACGAAGCGCAGCTGAGCGGCGAAACCACCATCACTCTGGTTTATCTCTAACAGATAAAAACGCGTGACTCAACGGCGGATATTTCCGCCGTTTCTGCATAAAACATACGTTCAGAAATGTTTAATCGACATTATAAAATCTCAATACTGTCGTAAGAAAATCTAACTATTTAATGCGTTGATTCGTTAATAGAATCGGCCGCGACTCTTATGCCATAAATTATCTTTTGGCAAGATTCATTCAAATTAAAAATATCCGAATTATCTCTTTCTATGGTTAAGGAATAACAATGAAAAAGTGCCTTCTCGCCACCGTTATCATGATGGCGGCGACAGCAGTTTATGCCGAACCTACTGCAATGTTAAAAGTTCACGGTACGCTGACCAGCGCAGGCTGCGTTCCTGAAATTAGCAACGGCGGCGTGGCCGATTTTGGCGAAGTGGGTCTGGACTCACTCTCCTCCGGTGTGGCTTATCAGGCTGGGCATAAAGATGTCACTCTGACCATCACATGTCAGTCTGCGACCCGCGTCGGCTGGACAATCAAAGATGACCGCAAAGACTCAAACGCGGGCGCACATAAAACGTCAAGCGAGTTCCATGTGGATAACGCTACCGCAAGCGGCGCGCAGGCATACGGCGATTACCAGCTCAACGGTGTCGGAAAAACCAGCGCTGGCGAAAGTATCGGTGCCTATTCAGTTTCAACTTACATGAACGCGGTCACTGCTGACGGTGCAACCGTTCAGCCTATCGCCGCAGCGATGTATACCGGCGGTACCATCAGCAGCAGAAGCTGGATCAACCTGTGGGCCACCGGCATCCTCACTAACGATGGTACCGACGTCATGACCGTTGCCAAAACCGGTGAACGCGCTCCGCTGGCCTTCACGACGGCGGCTTTCCCTCTGAAGATCGCGCTGGCGATTGCGCCAAGCAAAAATCTGACCCTGACTGACAGGACCGACCTGGACGGTCAGTCCACAATCACGCTGGTTTATCTGTAACCCGCATTCACGACGCTAAACTCCCCGCTCAGGCGGGGAGTTTTAACCCATTGTTCAATATCAATATTCATGGAAAGAATTGTGAAAACTTCTCCTTTGGTCTGCGCTCTTTTTCTCACCCTTCCAGCGACAGTCTATGCTGCAGGCATGGTGCCAGAAACCACACTGCTGATGATTGATGAAGCCAACCACGGCGGTGTCATGAGTGTGAAAAACACGGACTCCATCCCCACCCTGCTTTATACCTCCATTAACGACATCGAGGGGGAGAATGGGGTCAAGCTCAACGTCACTCAGCCGGTTGTACGCCTTGAGCCAGGCCAGGAACAGCAGGTGCGCTTTATTCTTGAAACCAAAGAACCGCTGACCGTTGAACATTATAAACGCGTGATCTTTGAAGGCATTCCGCCTAAAACCAAAGATAAAAACGTTAAAGTCGGTATCAATCTTCGTCAGGATTTACCGGTGTTGATCCATCCTAAAAATCTTCCTGTTGTCACGGATGCATGGAAATTACTGACCTGGTCCGTACAAGAGAAAGAGGTTCAGGTCCGTAATACCTCGCCGTACGTTGTACGTTTTTCCACATCAGTGACGCTACTGCCTTCCCACACCGAGGGAGTGGTTAATAAAACCTTTATCCTGCCGGGTGAGACCATGAAGGTGCAGACAAATACCCCGATCGGTAGCGGCGATAATGCCGTCGAGTTCAACCCTGCCAGTCGCTACGGGATTGAAGTGGATAAGTACACTTCCGCGCTTACACGCTGATATCACAGGGAATTTTTAGTGATACCGCGCGCTTTGCAAAACACGATGCGTCGAACAGCAGTGGCGGTCGCTTTTCTGCCGTCGTCGGCGCTGCATGCATCCGATCTGGATTTCAATACCGATATACTGGCCTCGCGGGGAATCAGTACTAATCTCGCCCATTACTTCTCTGATGCACAACGCTACCTGCCCGGCCAGCATGCCGTGCAGGTCAAAATTAACGGCGTTGAGAAGGGGAGCCTGGCCATTCGGGTAGGAGAAGAGGGGCAGCTTTGCATTGATGATGACTTCACCCGTGCAGCTGGCCTACTGCCATTGAATATCAGCGAAAAAGAGAAATGTCATAACCTGCTGAAAGATTACCCTTCCGCGACGGTAACGCTTCTACCGAATACCGAATCACTGGAGATTTTCGTTCCCGCAGAGGCAATGGACACTGGATTTTATGCCGCGAAATATTACTCGCACGGCGGTGTTGCGGGCTTAATTAACTATAGCGCCTTCAGTAACATTAACGAGTACGGCTCGGGCGGGAGCAGCCGTTATGCCCAGGGAAATTTGGGGGCAGGCATTAACCTTGCGAACTGGACGCTGCGCAGCAATTTCATTTTGACGGATGACAACGGGACTCGCAGCACAGAGAACCTGTACACCTACGCTGAACACGTTTTTGAAGAGCGGAAAATGCGGGCGCAGGTTGGGCAGATCAACGTCAATTCGGCCCTGTTTAGCGGCGCGCAAATCACCGGCGTGCAGCTGATGCCTGAAACCGGCCTTCAGCCTAATATCCAGGCCACTGAGGTGTCGGGAATTGCCCGGACGAATCAGGCCCGCGTAGAGGTTCGCCAGTCGGGACAGCTGATCTACTCTTCCCTGGTCAACGCAGGCCCTTTCTCCCTGACGGACGTGCCCGTGGTGCGCGGAAATGTCGATCTTGACGTCAGCGTGGTGGAAACGGACGGTTCGACAACCCAATTCACCGTCCCCTCTTCCGCCCTCAATATACAGGGAAGTAACCGTGCCGAAGGGTTAAACCTCTCTCTCGGACGGGTTCGCGACAGCGGGGATGAGTCAAGTACGCCCTGGGTATTTACGCTCTCTGACGGAACCATGCTGAACACACGAATGTCCGCCGTAACCGCCGGCGTACTGGCAGAAAAATATCAGGCTACCGGTGCCAAACTCGACGTTTCCATTAACGAAAACTGGGCGATCTCACCGAGCTTTTTACTGAGCCAGTCCCGCTTTTACGATCGACTGAAGGGCAGCAAGGCTGAACTTAGTAGCAATATCTTACTGCCCGCCCAGCTGACGATGGGGGTAAGCGCGTCCCAGTTCAGCGGCGGCTTCCGCGAACTCACGGAAGCCATGGATGAAGAGGCGCAGACCTACGAAAATAACTGGAACGCCAGCCTCACCTGGAACAATGAGTACATTGGCGCGATCTCAATGCAATACAGCGTGAATTCCGGTGATGAAAACAGCGGTGATTCACGCTATCTGATGGCCTCCTGGAGTAAAAGTCTCGGGCGTACCTCGCTGTCCGTAAACTGGCAGCATGCCATGAGCAATAGTGATACCCAGAACCAGAGCAGCACCAGCCGCGATGACGATCTCTTTTATGTCAGCCTGATCGTTCCTTTTGGCGAGGATCGCGTCAGTACCTACATGCGCGCTCAGGGGGAAAAACAAAATTATGGCGTTCAGGAAAGCGGCTCTATCGGTCAAAACCTTAACTACAACGTCTCCGCAGACCGCGATAACCAGGATAAGAGTAACGCCTTTAACGGCAATATCACCACCAACCTTCACTATACGCAGCTCGGTTTATCCGCTGGCCTGAATGACGGCAATCAGCATAACTACAGCGCATCCTTAAACGGTGGCGTAGCGCTGCATCGTCATGGCATAACGTTTTCGCCCTATCCGGTAAAAGAGACATTCGGCATCGCCCGGTTAAGCGAACCGGAAAGCGGTATTGAAATCACCACCCCCGATGGAACCGTCTGGACAGATCGCTGGGGACAGGCCGTGGTTCCCGGACTTCGGGAATGGCAAAAATCGCAAATTGTGATTAATGCCAGCTCGTTACCTCAGGGAATGGATTTATCAAACGGTATTCAGACCGTCTCCGCCGCGTATGGCTCTTTTGCGCTGATCGATTTTAACGTACTGAATACGCGTCGCGTCATGCTGGACGTCAAGCGAGTCAACGGGTCATGGCTGGAAAAAGGGCTGAGCGTGGTGGATCAGGACGGTAACTATATTGTCAGCGTAATGGATAACGGCAGCGTATTTATTCCCGATGCGTCGGATACGCCTGCGCTTTATGTGGTGGACGACAATTTAACCAAACTCTGCCAGATCGCTTACACCCTGAAAGACGAAAAAGATAAAGACGCCTATTACGAAAAAGCAGAAGGAGTTTGCCAGTGAAAATAGTTAACGCAGTGCTCATCGGTGCAGCATCACTTTTTTCGTCTTATGTCGTGGCCGAAGCGTGTCAAATTACGCTGTCGCAACCGAACGTCTCCTTTGGCAGATTCAAACAGGATGACATTATCACCTCGCGTAAAAACTGGAACCGCATGCCGGGCAAAGAGGTCACCGCCACGGTTTTTTGCCCGCAGCCAAGGGTGATGGCGCTTTTTCTGCAATCCACGTCCGGCAGCAACGGGGGCGTTCTGTTTGGTCAGAAGAGCCGACTGGTGCTGGTTGCCAGCAATATTCTGGTCGATGGTCATCACTATAATCTGGTCAGAACCTCTGACCGGGTCTCGTTCACCTCTGCGGAAACCCCCAAGGAAAAAGTCTTTCTGAGGAATAATGACGGCATCCTTGCATATCAAAATGGCCTGCCGGTGCGTGGCAAACAAATGAGTGTGACGATAAAAATTATACCTGTCATTAATGACGATCAGCTGCGCGGCATTCCAGATAATACCGAGCTGGAAAGCGCACTCGCCTGGGAGCTATTAACGACAGAGTAACGCATTCACCGCCGAATAGATTATTCGGGTGAAGAGAAAAGAAGAAAAATAAAGGCAAAGCACGTGGATTCGTCCATTTATTTTAACGATATATCTATGTTAAGGAATAACCATGAAAAAGAGTCTCCTTGCCGCTGCGCTGGCGCTGACAGCGACCTGTGCTCATGCGGGAGATACGGCAGTGCTGAAAGTGAAAGCCTCACTGACCAGCAACTCCTGTACGCCGGAACTCAGCAACGATGGCGTGATTGACTTCGGTACCGTTCAGGTTGGCGATCTCTCGCAAACCCAGACCACGCAGTTAGGTGAAAAGGGTCTGACACTGACTATCACCTGCCCTACCCCTACCAAAGTGGGCTGGAGTATTGCCGACAACCGGACGGATTCGAACGCCAGCACCGGAACCGACTCAAACCTGAAGGTGCAGAACGCCACGTCAAACGGCGGCGAACTGCGCGGCAGCATGACGACCTTTGGCCTTGGCAAAACGCACGATGGCAAGAATATCGGTGCCTATTCCATCTATACCAGCACGGGTGAAGTGACGGCAAACGGGGCGACGGTTGAACCGATTCGTACGGCAGTCACTGCTGGTGTGGGCATGAGTCGCTGGCAAAAAGCCAATGGTGGCACTATCGCCAATAAGGATCTGGGCTTAATGAGCGTCGCCTCTGCGGGCAAAACGGCTCCGATGGCGGTGACCAGCGTCTCTTTCCCGCTGAACATCTCGCTGGCAGTGGAAAACCTGAAGAAACTGTCTCTGACAGAAGATACCGAGTTTGATGGTCAGGCCACCATCAGCGTGGTGTACCTGTAAGTCACAGAAACCGGGCGGCTTTCGCCGCCCGGCAGCACAACATTACTCTTTATCGCCCAGCAGAACGGATTCCAGCGCGATTTTGATCATGTCGTTGAAGGTGGTCTGACGTTCAGCAGCGGTCGTCTGCTCGTGGGTACGGATATGGTCAGAGACGGTGCAGATGGTCAGCGCTTTCGCACCGAATTCTGCCGCTACGCCGTAGATACCCGCCGCTTCCATCTCCACGCCGAGGATGCCGTACTTCTCCATCACGTCGAACATTTCACCGTCCGGGGAGTAGAACAGATCGGCAGAGAAGAGGTTGCCTACGCGCGCATCAACGCCCAGCGCTTTGGCCGCGTCCACCGCGTTACGCACCATGTCGAAGTCAGCAATCGCCGCGAAGTCATGATCCTTAAAGCGAATACGGTTCACTTTAGAATCTGTGCATGCGCCCATGCCGATAACCACATCACGCAGCTTAACATCCATGCGCACCGCGCCGCAGGATCCCACGCGGATGATTTTCTTCACGCCGAAATCGGTGATCAGCTCTTTGGTGTAGATAGAGCAGGATGGGATACCCATACCGTGGCCCATCACAGAGATTTTGCGGCCTTTATAGGTACCGGTGAAACCCAGCATGCCGCGCACGTTGTTCACTTCACGCACGTCTTCGAGGAAAGTTTCTGCAATGTGCTTCGCGCGCAGCGGGTCGCCCGGCATCAATACGACGTCAGCGAAATCACCCATTTCTGCGTTAATGTGAGGAGTTGCCATCTTCAGTTCCTTTTACATTGTTGTTTTTGCCGGGTGGCGGCTACGCCTTACCCGGCCTACAAAACCGTAGGCCCGGTAAGCGAAGCGCCACCGGGCAATGACCTCAGAACATAGCCTTGCCATATTCCATGTCGGACGTACCAAAGTACTTCGCGAGGGTCTGGCCGATGTCTGCGAAGGTTTCACGGTGTCCCAGTGAACCTGGTTTGACTTTCGGTCCGTACACCAGCACCGGAATGTGCTCACGGGTGTGGTCGGTACCGGTCCAGGTTGGGTCACAGCCGTGGTCGGCAGTCAGGATCAGAATGTCATCTTCACCCACCAGCTCCATCAGCTCTGGCAGACGGCGGTCGAACAGTTCCAGACCGGCAGCATAGCCCGCGACGTCACGACGGTGCCCCCAGGAAGAGTCGAAGTCCACGAAGTTGGTGAAGACAATGGTCTTATCGCCCGCTTCTTTCATCTCTTTGATGGTGGCATCGAACAGCGCATCCAGACCGGTGGCTTTCACTTTTTTGGTGATGCCGCAGTTAGCGTAGATGTCTGCGATTTTACCCACGGACACCACGTGACCGTCTTTCTCGTCGACCAGTTTCTGCAGCACGGTAGGGGCCGGTGGCTCAACGGCCAGGTCGTGACGGTTACCGGTACGCTGGAAGTTACCTGCTTTATCGCCGATAAACGGACGGGCGATAACGCGACCAATGTTGTAGCCGCCTTCGGTCAGCTCTTCGCGGGCGATTTCACACAGCTCGTAGAGTTTATCCAGGCCAAACGTCTCTTCGTGGCAGGCAATCTGGAAAACGGAGTCAGCGGAGGTGTAGAAAATCGGCTTGCCGGTTTTCATGTGCTCTTCGCCAAGCTGGTCCAGAATCACGGTGCCGGAAGAGTGGCAGTTACCGAGGTAGCCCGGCAGGTTGGCACGCTTCACCAGCTTATCGAGCAGCTCCTGCGGGAAGCTGTTCTCGTGATCGGAGAAATAACCCCAGTCGAACAGGACCGGCACACCGGCGATTTCCCAGTGGCCAGACGGGGTATCTTTACCGGAAGAGAGCTCGTGAGCCCAGGCGTAGGCGCCCACCACTTCCGCGTTGCCGTCCATACCGGCTGCGATTTTACCGGTAGAACCTTCATGCGCTTTCACCAGACCGAGGCGGGTCAGGTTTGGCAGGGTCAGAGGGCCTTTACGACCGTTGTCCGCTTCGCCTTTCGCACAGGCTTCCGCGATGTGACCCATGGTATCGGAACCCACGTCACCAAAACGTTCTGCATCTTCGGTTGCGCCGATGCCGAATGAGTCCAGCACCATAATAAATGCACGTTTCATAATTGTTCTCCGTACGTAGTGCTTCATAAAAATTCGATCAGATCAGTATACCGCTATTCGGTGATACGGCGATAGACCGAAGGTGAGCTTTCTGGCGCTTTATCAGCAAGCGTAATGGCCGCTTTCACCGCCTTCGCCGCGTCCTGCCAGCTGGCTTCGTCTTTGGCGTGGATCACCGCCAGCGGACGTTGGCCATCAACGCTGTCGCCCAGACGGGCCATATCGGTAAAGCCGACGCTGTAATCAATGGTGTCTGACGCCTGACGACGACCGCCGCCCATCGAGACCACCGCCATACCCAGCGCACGGGTGTCCATTGCTGAGACAAAGCCCTCGCTGTCGGCATATACGGCTTTGCTGAGCGTCGCGGTTGGCAGGTATTTGGCGTAATTCTCAACGAAGTCGGTCGGGCCTTTTTGTGCGGCGACCATACGGCCAAAGATCTCTGCCGCTTTGCCGTTGTCCAGCACGGCCTGCAGTTTCGCGCGGGCTTCCGCCTCGTCTTTCGCCAGCTTGCCGGAGATCAGCATCTCTACACACAGCGCCATGGTCACGTCGAACAGGCGCGGGTTGCGGTATTCCCCCGTCAGGAACTGGACGGCTTCACGCACTTCGACCGCGTTACCGGCGCTGGAGGCCAGTACCTGGTTCATGTCAGTGAGCAGCGCGGTGGTGCGCACGCCTGCGCCGTTGGAGACGCCAACGATCGCTTCGGCGAGCTGGGCAGAAAGTTCATAGGTCGGCATAAAGGCACCGCTGCCCACCTTCACGTCCATCACCAGCGCGTCCAGCCCTTCTGCCAGCTTTTTCGCCAGAATAGAGGCGGTGATCAACGGAATGGAGTCAACGGTGGCGGTGATGTCGCGGGTCGCGTAGAAACGCTTGTCTGCCGGGGCAAGAGAGCTGGTCTGGCCGATAATTGCCACACCCACGTCTTTAATAATGTCGCGGAAGCGGTTGTCATCCGGGAAGATATCGAAGCCCGGAATGGCTTCCAGTTTGTCGAGCGTACCGCCGGTGTGGCCCAGACCGCGCCCGGAAATCATCGGGATGTAACCGCCACAGGCGGCCACCATAGGGCCCAGCATCAGGGAGGTCACGTCACCCACACCGCCGGTGGAGTGTTTGTCCACAATCGGGCCGTTAAGGTTAAGGCTTTTCCAGTCCAGAACGGTTCCTGAATCTCGCATCGCCATGGTCAGCGACACGCGCTCGGGCATCGACATATCGTGGAAGAAAATGGTCATCGCCAGAGCCGCAATCTGCCCTTCAGAGACGGTGTTATCACGAATGCCATTGATAAAGAAGCGGATCTCTTCGTCGCTTAATGCATGACCATCACGTTTTTTACGAATAATTTCTTGTGCGAGAAACACGGTAACCTCCATGCGGAATCGGGGGAATTGTGGCGGGTGGCGCTACGCTTACCCGCCCTACGACCCTGTAGGCCGGATAAGCAAAGCGTCATCCGGCATTGCCTGGCAATCAGTAGCTGCTTGCGCTCTTACCGTCGCCATGACCCAGCGCTTTCAGCAGGCTTGCCAGCAGGCTGGACGCACCGAAGCGGTAGTGACGGGAATCGGCCCAGTCGGCGCCGAACAGCTCGTCGGCAATCGCCAGGAACTGCTGCGCGTCTTCGGCAGTACGCACGCCGCCCGCAGGTTTGAAACCAACGGTTTTGGACACGCCCATATCGCGAATGACTTCCATCATGATGCGCGCGCTTTCCGGGGTCGCATTCACCGGTACTTTACCGGTAGAGGTTTTAATGAAATCCGCACCGGCTTTGATGGAGATTTCAGACGCTTTACGAATAAGCGCTTCTTCTTTCAGCTCACCGGTTTCGATAATCACTTTCAGCAGCACGTTTGCCGCCGCGCACGCGTCTTTACAGGCTTTCACCAGGTCGAAGCCAACCTGCTCGTTACCGGCGATCAGCGCGCGGTACGGGAATACCACGTCAACTTCGTCTGCACCATAAGCAATGGCCGCGCGGGTTTCTGCCAGCGCAATCTCGATATCGTCGTTGCCGTGCGGGAAGTTAGTTACGGTTGCAATGCGCACATCCGGCGTGCCCTGCTCTTTCAGCGTTTTGCGGGCAATCGGAATAAAGCGCGGGTAGATACAGATGGCTGCGGTGTTACCCACTGGCGTTTTCGCCTGATGGCACAGGGCGATGACTTTCTCATTGGTGTCGTCATCGTTCAGGGTAGTCAGGTCCATCAGTTTCAACGCGCGCAGGCTGCTTGCAGTTAAATCGGTCATAACATTCTCCAACGGCAGTGCCGTATCAATTTTACCTTGCGGGTCTGTGAGTATTTTAACATCCACCCGCATCCACACTTCGACATTCATCACAGTTAATGAAAACTGCGTACAAATTTGCATTACTGTAATGAGATCTTCTTCAAACTTTATCGCACTTATTGCTGACTAAAGCCGAGATACCCCCTGTGGGATCAAAAGCCCCAACAGGCTGGCTTTCTACAATTCGTTCATCATCAGCAGAACACTCAAGGAAGCGAACATGCCAGATACCCTGCAACAACGTTGCCAGCACATTGTGACAAGTCCGGTGTTAACCCCGGAACAAAAACGTCATTTTCTGGCGCTGGAAGCGGAAAACAACCTGCCTTATCCGGCACTTCCTGAAGCCGCCCGCGCCGCGCTGGACGAGGGATTTATCTGCGACATGTTCGAAGGCCATGCGCCTTACAAACCGCGCTACGTCCTGCCGGATTATGAAAAATTCCTGGCTAACGGTTCTGAATGGCTGGAGCTGGAAGGGGCAAAGGATCTGGATGATGCCCTCTCGCTATTAACCATTCTCTACCATCATGTTCCTTCAGTGACATCTATGCCGGTCTATCTGGGGCAGCTTGATGCGATACTGAATCCATATGTTAGAATTCTAACACAAGAAGAAATCGATAGCCGAATAAAACGTTTCTGGCGCTATCTCGACAGAACGCTCCCTGATGCGTTTATGCACGCAAACATCGGGCCCGCTGACGGCCCCATCATCCGCGCCATTCTACGTGCAGATGCAGAGCTTAAGCAGGTCGCGCCGAATCTGACCTTTATTTACGATCCTGAAATCACCCCGGACGATTTGCTGCTTGAGGTGGCAAGAAACATTTGCGAATGCAGTAAACCGCATATTTCAAACGGCCCCGTGAATGATAAAATTTTCACAAAAGGCCGTTTTGGCGTGGTGAGCTGTTACAACTCCCTGCCGCTGGCTGGCGGTGGCAGCACCCTGGTGCGCCTTAACCTCAAAGCCATTGCGGAGCACAGCACCTCCGTTGACGACTTCTTCAACCGTACGCTTCCGCACTACTGTCAGCAGCAAATCGCCATCATTGATGCCCGCTGTGATTTTCTCTATCAACAATCAGGCTTCTTTGAGAATAGCTTCCTGGTAAAAGAGGGGCTGATTGATGCCGGGCGTTTTGTGCCAATGTTTGGCATGTACGGCCTGGCGGAAGCGGTAAACACGCTCTGTGAGAAGGACGGAATCAACGGTCGCTATGGCAAAGACGAGCAGGCTAACGCGCTGGGCTATCGCATCAGCGAACAGCTTGCGGCGTTTGTAGAAAACACACCTGTGAAGCACGGCTGGAAACAGCGCGCCATGCTCCATGCGCAGTCGGGCATCAGCTCTGATTCAGGCACCACGCCAGGCGCGCGTCTGCCTTATGGTGACGAACCGGATCCCATCAGCCATCTGCTGGCCGTTGCGCCACATCACAGACACTATCACTCCGGTATCAGCGATATTTTAACGCTCGATGAGACGGTAAAACGCAACCCACAGGCGATAGTGCAGCTTTGTCTGGGCGCGTTCAGGGCCGGTATGCGGGAGTTCACCGCCAACGTTGCGGGTAACGATCTGGTCCGCGTGACGGGCTACATGGTGCGCCTGTCGGACCTGGAAAAATTCCGCGAAGCCGGTTCGCGCACCAATACGACCTGGCTTGGCGAAGAAGCCGCACGCAATACCCGCATCCTGGAACGTCAGCCGCGCGTGATAAGCCATGAACAACAGATGCGCTTTAGTTAGTCAGGTCATTCCTTTTTCCTGCGTGGACGGGCCGGGCAGTCGCCTGGCCCTGTTCCTGCAGGGCTGCAACCTGCGCTGTAAAACCTGCCACAACCCATGGACCATCGGGCGCTGCAACGACTGCGGCGACTGCGTGCCCCACTGCCCTCATGATGCACTCAACATTCAGGCCGGACGCGTATGGTGGCAGGAGAGTCATTGCCAGCAGTGTGATACCTGCCTTCATCTTTGCCCGCAGCAGTCCACGCCCATGGCGCACCGCCTGAGCGTGGAGGAGATCCTCACGCAGATCCGAAAAGCTGCCCCCTTTATTGAGGGCGTTACCGTCAGCGGCGGCGAGGCTACAACACAGCTGCCGTTTTTAATCGCCCTTTTTAGCGCAATCAAAACCGATCCTGAACTGCAGCATTTAACCTGCCTGGTGGACAGCAACGGGCTGCTAAGCGAAACCGGCTGGGAGAAACTGCTGCCGGTACTGGATGGGGCGATGCTGGATCTCAAGGCATGGGGAAACGCGCATCACCGTTTCCTGACCGGGCGCGAAAACCCGCTGATTAAACAGAGCATTCGCTGGCTTGCCGATCGCCACCGTTTGACGGAACTGCGCTTGCTGGTTATCCCGGAGCAGTGCGATTATCTGGAACATCTTAAGCCGCTGACCACGTTTATCCGCGGGCTTGGGAATGTTCCAGTGCGTATTAACGCGTTTCATGCGCATGGGGTTTACGGTGAGGCGGCGTCATGGCGCAGCGCCACGCCGGAGGACATTGAACCGCTGGCGCAGGCACTGGAAAAACAGAAGATAACGGTGATTCGTCCGGCACTTTACCTATAGCGTGATGCCAAATACCGCACGCGTATTTTCCAGTAACGCATCGGCAATCACCTCTTCAGGCTCCGTTCGCAGCTCACACAGGGTGGTAAACACGCGCGCAGCCTGCTCCGGACGATTCGGCTGGCCCTGAAAACCACTCAGCGGCATATCCGGGGCATCCGTTTCCAGTAGCAGCGCAGAGAGTGGCAACTGTGCCATCACATCGCGGGTTTTACTGGCACGCGGATAGGTAATGGTGCCCCCCACGCCAATTTTATAGCCCAGCTCGATAAAACGCTGCGCCTGCTGCAGGCTGCCGGAAAAACCATGCACCACGCCGCTACGCGGTAGAGCGATGCGTTTCAGGTGCATCGCCAGCTTATCGTGCGTGCGTCTTGAATGGAGGATCACCGGCAGGTCGTGACGCTTAGCCAGCCGAAGCTGCGCGTCGAGGATCGTCTGCTGGCGTTCAAACCGAGGATCCTCACGATAGAGATCGAGCCCGATCTCGCCGATAGCGACAAGTTTGTCTCCTGCGGTCTGCAGGGCTTCATCAAGTGCCTCAATATGCTCATCAAGGTGGCGCTCAATCACTATCGGATGCAGGCCGAGCGCAGCATAGAGAGCGGGGTAACGCGTGGAGAGCGTCAGC
This sequence comes from Enterobacter kobei, assembly GCF_001729765.1. Lineage (NCBI taxonomy): Bacteria > Pseudomonadati > Pseudomonadota > Gammaproteobacteria > Enterobacterales > Enterobacteriaceae > Enterobacter > Enterobacter kobei. The sequence continues at coordinate 591,578 of NZ_CP017181.1, read as the reverse complement.
ACACGCGAAAAATCAGCCGCTTCTACCGACGGTACAACGATCGCCTGAACGCCTGCCTCAGCGGCTTTCGCAATACTTTGCGCCTCATTTCCCGTAAACGGCGGAAAATCAAAGTGGCAGTGGGTATCAACAAAGCGGTGCGTCACGCCAGATCCTCGTTATCTAATAAAGCGTCATTCGCCTGTGGAATGTCCACCAGCGGCATCGTCAGGGCGTCGTTGGCGACAATTGCAGGGGGCGTAATGATGGGTTTATGCCGATGCAGAGGCGGTTGCTCCGCCAGCATCTTACCGACCGTCGCCAGGAAGTAGCGTCCGCACAGCCGCCCCGTTTTGTAGTCCATGCGCAGCGCAGGGACGCGGCTGCCCAGCGCCATGCTGATCAATGGCTTAGGAGGATAGATTTCGAAAATTCGCAGCTTACCCGGCGGTTTTTCAATGAAACGCTGCATCGCGCCGTAGGTGGTTTCATGCTGCTTCGCGATGTTCACCAGCGGTTGCAGGCTGCTGTCACCCAACCAGCGCTCCATCCGCTTAAACCACTGCGGTGTATAGTACATTTGCGACGGCACGGTACGGATCACCACGATCGTTTTCGCACCGCGACGGGCGGCTTCCTGCACCGGTACCGCGTCACTGATCCCGCCGTCCAGATAGCTGATCCCGTCCAGCAGGGCACCGGTACGATAAAAACCGGGAATGGCGCTGGAGGCGCGGATGATGTCCAGCCAGTTCTCCTTCTGCGGAGAGAAATAGCCCGGGGAATAGTCATCCCCCCGACTGGCGCACATCCAAAACTCTTTTCCGCTATCAAACAGACGGGCCGCCGTGTCCATTGCCAGCGGCATCTGGCTGGAGGTCGACTCCAGCAGCCAGTCGAGATCGATCAGGTTGCCGCCGCGCACAAAGCGCACCGGGTTAAAAAATTCTTTCGCCGTGGTGTAGCGCATAATCACTTTTCGCGCGTAGCCAGGCTGGTTGCAGACATAGGCTGAGAGATTCTGCGCCCCGGCAGACGTGCCAAAGTAGAGATCAAACGGGTTGAACTGCGCGCGCATAAACTCATCCAGCACGCCAGCGGTGAAAATGCCGCGCTGCCCACCGCCCTCACAGACCAGTGCGAGTTGACCCGCGCGAAACGGTTTTAACGTCAGCGGCGCAATATTGCCGAGCGTAACGGGAATTCGTTGCCCCACCTCTGCTTTCCTGTTTTGATTATTTTATAACACCACAGTAACGCACCCGACCTGTAACGCAAATAAGAAAAAGCCAGTCGCGGTGACTGGCTTTATTTTGTTGATGGAATATTGCGTTTGCTATGGACGTCGACGCCCTGTAAACAGGCTGACCAGGAACAGAATAATACCCACAACAAAGACAATTTTAGCTGCCCATGCCGCTGTACCTGCCAGTCCACCAAAGCCCAATGCGGCGGCAATTAACGCGATAACCAGAAATATAATGCCCCAACGAAACATAAGCTTCTCCTTTACCATAGTTAATGTCGGCCGCTAAACGTGAGCGCTCAGGTCACTCACCGGCGTTTTTCCAGAGTCGTTCTTATTTCGCCCGCAGGGTTGAGCCTGGCGGGCGACTGGTCCAGATTTACTTCGTTTTCAGATCGTTTTTAACGCTTTTCACACCATCAATCGCTTTCGCAATTGACTCGGCGCGTTCACTTTGCGCCTGGGAATCAACCGTACCGGAAAGCTGAACCACGCCATCGGTGGTTTCCACTTTCACCTTACGGGACGGTACGATGTCATCTGCTAACAGTTTAGCTTTGATTTCGCTGGTGGTTGCCGCATCCCCGGCATAACCTTTCACTGAAGCGTCTTTGCTGTCGCGAACGTGCAGTTTATCGCTCACGGAGGTGACACCCTCAACACCCTTCGCCACTTTGACAGCCTGTTCGGCCTGGGCCTGGCTTTCCACAAAGCCACTCAGCGTCACGACTTTCTTGTCGGTTTTAACGGAAATATCGGTGCTCTTGATCGCTTCGTCATCCACCAGTGCGGCTTTCACTTTTGCTGTGATAGAGCTGTCGTCCATGAAATTACCGACTTTATTCATAGAGCTATCGATTTTTTGCCCTGCGCTATCGGCCGTGGACTGTGCTTTATCCATGGTGCTGCTTTCCGCCAGAGCGGAACCGCTAACCAGAACGCTACCCAGTGTTACAGCCAGCAGAGTTTTAGAAATCTTCAGTCTTGTCATATTCATCGATGTATTCCTGTGTTGACCCGTTATTCGGGCTACATACTTCCTTAGTAGTTTTATATATTGCGAATAAACACACGGGCAAAATGGATAACCTAAAGCCATGCATTGAACAGTTAATTTATCCACGCCCGGTGCTAAACACTGAGTTAAATATAGATCACTCTCACAATGCCGCTTTCAGATTTGGGCAAAAAATAGGCAAAAGGCGTGAAAACGCAGTGAATTAAGAACATTCCGCAAGGGACTAATAAGACAGGAAATAAAGAAGAGCACGGCGAGTGCCGTGCTCTGAGAGGGAATTAGTGTTCGCGCGTTTTGCGGAACTGAACGTCAGGATAACGCTCCTGCGTCAGGTTCAGGTTCACCATGGTTGGGGCAATATAGGTCAGGTTATCGCCGCCATCCAGCGCCAGTTGTACTTCGTTCTTACGCTTAAATTCTTCGAATTTCTTCACGTCAGAACACTCAACCCAGCGCGCCGTCGCCACGTTCACCGATTCGTAAATCGCTTCCACGTTGTATTCGCTTTTCAGACGCGCAACGACAACGTCGAACTGCAGTACGCCGACCGCACCGACGATCAGATCGTTGTTGGCGATAGGACGGAAGACCTGCACCGCCCCCTCTTCAGAGAGCTGAACCAGACCTTTCAGCAGCTGTTTCTGCTTCAGTGGATCGCGCAGGCGAATACGACGGAACAGCTCAGGGGCGAAGTTCGGGATACCCGTGAACTTCATCATTTCACCCTGAGTGAACGTATCGCCGATCTGGATCGTACCGTGGTTGTGCAGACCGATGATGTCACCCGGATACGCTTCTTCAACGTGCGAGCGGTCACCCGCCATAAAGGTCAGCGCGTCGGAGATCACCACATCTTTACCAATACGCACCTGGCGCAGCTTCATGCCCTTTTCATACTTACCGGACACGACGCGCATAAAGGCGACGCGGTCACGGTGTTTCGGGTCCATGTTAGCCTGAATCTTGAAGACGAAGCCGGTGAATTTCTCTTCTTTCGCTTCCACTTCACGGGTGTCGGTTTTGCGTGGCATCGGCTGTGGCGCCCACTCCACCAGACCGTCGAGCATATGGTCTACGCCAAAGTTACCGAGCGCGGTACCAAAGAACACCGGGGTAATTTCACCGCTCAGGAACAGTTCTTTGTCGAACTCATGCGAGGCACCTTTCACCAGCTCCAGCTCATCGCGCAGCTGCGCGGCAAGCTCTTCACCGACCGCAGCGTCCAGATCCGGGTTGTCCAGACCTTTCACAATGCGCACTTCCTGAATGGTGTGCCCTTTACCGGTTTGATACAGGTAAGTTTCGTCTTTATAGAGGTGATACACCCCTTTAAACAGCTTACCGCAGCCAATAGGCCAGGTGATTGGCGCACAGGCGATCTTCAGCTCGTTTTCCACTTCATCCATTAACTCCATCGGGTCACGGATGTCACGGTCGAGTTTGTTCATAAAGGTGAGGATCGGCGTATCGCGCAGACGGGTAACTTCCATCAGCTTACGGGTACGATCTTCTACCCCTTTCGCGGCGTCGATCACCATCAGGCAGCAGTCCACTGCCGTCAGTGTACGGTAGGTATCTTCGGAGAAGTCTTCGTGGCCCGGGGTGTCCAGCAGGTTCACCAGGCAGTCGTGATACGGGAACTGCATCACGGAGGTGGTAATCGAAATACCACGCTGCTTTTCCATCTCCATCCAGTCTGATTTCGCATGCTGGCTGGAGCCACGGCCTTTAACGGTACCCGCAGTCTGGATCGCCTGTCCGAACAGCAACACCTTCTCGGTGATGGTCGTTTTACCGGCATCCGGGTGCGAGATAATGGCAAAAGTACGGCGCTTGGCCACCTCTTGCAGATAAGGAGACAACGTCATAATTAAATCTTCTTTTATAAGCGCGGCAGCACGCCACGCGTCATGGAATACAAAATTGCGGCTATTTTACCCATCAATGGGGGGCAGGCAATCATTGTTTACACAGGAGTTGCTCCAGTTCGTTCAACGACGTGACGGTCCAGGTCGGCTCAATGCCTTCAGGCTTCACGCGGCCATGCGCATTCAGCCAGACAGTCGACAGACCGGAGTTCATACCCCCCAGAATATCAGACTCTGCGGTATCCCCTACCATCAGCACGCGGTCGCGGTCAGGATTTCCGGCTTGCGCCAGGGCATAATCAAAAATTCGCGGATCCGGCTTCGGCACACCCACCTCTTCGGAGATCACCAGCGCGTCAAAATGATCGCGCAGGCCGGTGCGTTCAAGGCGGATCTGCTGCAGCGCGGTAAAGCCGTTGGTGATGATCCCAAGCTTCGCTTTACCTTTGAGAGAATCCAGCAGGGAAACCGCGCCCGGCAGTGGGGAGCAAATCTCTGCCATCGCATTGAGAAAAGCTTCGTTCAGCGAGCCCGGACTGACGTTTAAGCGTTCCGCCCACGCGTCAAAACGCTGGTGCTGGAGTTGTAACGCGGTGATGGCGCCGTTCTGATAATCCACCCACAGCGGCTTGTTCACCGCCTGATAGTCCTGAAAATCTTCAGCGGTGAAGGTCACGCTATAGTCGAGAAACATCCGCTGTAGGCCGCCGAACGCGTCAAAGGTAAACAGCGTTTCGTCGGCATCAAAGAAAATCCAGTCCCATTTCATCGTTACAACCTTATCTTTGTTATCCAATTGGCAGAGCCATAATAATGGCGTCTTCACGTCCCTCTGCGGTGGGGTAGTAGTTACGGCGGATTGTCGCCTCGTTAAAGCCTAAGCTTTCATAGAGCGCGATGGCGGCGACATTCGACGCGCGCACCTCCAGCCAGAGGGTAAAAACGTCACGGGTTTCGAGCTCACGAATGAGATGCTCAAGCAGTTCTCTTCCCAGTCCCCGGCGCTGAAACGCAGGGTCAACCGCGATGTTAAACAGCGTCGCCTCATCAAGGACGACCTGCGTTATGGCAAACGCCGCCATAGTGCCGTCAACGTCCAGCCGGTAGTTGAGGTACCGATCGCCCTGGTTGCTGGCGAACGTTTTTTCGCTCCACGGAAACGCGTGGGCGCGTGTTTCAATCGCGAACGCGGTGGTCAGGTCAGGCGTCGTGAGGGAAGAAATCGTGTTCATATTCGCAGATTTGTTGCCATAGCGCGCTGCGCGCTTTTGGGTTGGCTTTCAGTTCGTCCAGCGCTGGCGAGCAGATCTGGCTCCCCTGAAGAGAGATGTCGGTCGTCTCTCCGATGCGCCAGCTGTTACACCGACTCTCAGGAGGAAGCATTGCCACCCGTTCCGGCGTCAGCTGTAAAACCTGGTCGGAAGTCAGCTTCAGGCTGCGAAGGACATCACCAATCAGGGGTTCATTCAGGGCAGGCAGTTCTTCCGCCACCATCACCAGCCTGACGTGCGCCGGGATGGAGATAGCGATTTCGCCCTGCAACGCCGTCGGGCGACGCAAGGCCCACTGGGTGATGCCCAGCTGCTGCAACTGCCAGTCTCGTCGGGATGTCATAGCGAAAACTCCTGTCTCTCAGGCGCGCAAATATAGCAAATGTGTCGAAAGTGCGCCATCTACCTACTATAATCCCCGCCTGAGTTTATTGAGGAACAATTCATGTCTGCATTTACCCCGGCAAGTGAAGTCTTGCTGCGTCACAGTGATGATTTCGAAGAAAGCCGTATTCTGTTTGCCGGAGATATGCAGGATGATCTGCCTGCGCGTTTCGACTGTGCTGAAAGCCGTGCCCATACCCAATACTACCACCACTGGCAGGTGCTGAGCCGTCAGATGGGCGAGCGCGCGCGCTTTAGCCTGGTGGCGGAGCAGCGCGATATTGCTGACTGCGATACGCTGATCTACTACTGGCCGAAGAACAAGCCGGAAGCCCAGTTTCAGCTGATGAACCTGCTCTCCCTGCTGCCGGTGGGTTGCGACATTTTCGTTGTCGGTGAGAACCGCAGCGGCGTGCGCAGTGCTGAACAGATGCTGGAAGGCTATGCGCCACTGAATAAAGTCGACAGTGCGCGTCGCTGCGGTCTGTACCATGGTCGTCTGGAAAAACAGACAGAATTCGATGCTAACACCTACTGGGACGAGTATCAGCTTGACGGCCTGACCATCAAAACCCTGCCGGGCGTGTTCAGCCGTGATGCGCTGGATACCGGCAGTAAGCTGCTGCTTTCTACCCTGACACCACACACCAAAGGCAAAGTGCTGGACGTGGGCTGCGGCGCGGGCGTACTTTCAACGGTGCTTGCCAGCCATTCGCCTAAAGTCCGTTTAACCCTGTGTGATGTGAGCGCCCCGGCGGTAGAAGCCAGCCGTGCAACGCTTGCGGCAAACGGCATTGAAGGCGATGTTATTGCCAGCAACGTCTTCTCTGACGTGACCGGCCGCTTTGACATGATCATCTCTAACCCGCCGTTCCACGACGGTATGGAGACCAGCCTCGAAGCGGCGCAAGCGCTGATTCGTGGTGCGACCCGTCACCTCAACAGTGGCGGTGAACTGCGTATTGTCGCGAACGCCTTCCTGGCGTATCCGAAAGTGCTGGATGAAACCTTTGGCTTCCACGAAGTGATCGCCCAGACCGGCCGCTTTAAGGTGTATCGCACCGTGATGACGCGTCAGGCCAAAAAGTAATCTCCCGTTCTGTTTGCCAGATAAGCGCATGCGCTATCCGGCAAACAGGCACCTCGCTCCCGACCATTTTTGCAGCGATCAATAAATCGTGCGCACTTTTCTGTTGACGTAAAGCTGAAAACATCTAGAATGCGCCTCCGTGGTTACGATACTTTTACAGTATCGATGGTATGCGAAGGTGGCGGAATTGGTAGACGCGCTAGCTTCAGGTGTTAGTGTCCTTACGGATGTGGGGGTTCGAGTCCCCCCCCTCGCACCATAAATCACGTTGATATTGCTCGCACTGGGCGAAGGTGGCGGAATTGGTAGACGCGCTAGCTTCAGGTGTTAGTGTCCTTAGGATGTGGGGGTTCGAGTCCCCCCCCTCGCACCAACGAGGCGATATCAAATCAGTAAGATAACTGTGCGAAGGTGGCGGAATTGGTAGACGCGCTAGCTTCAGGTGTTAGTGTCCTTACGGATGTGGGGGTTCGAGTCCCCCCCCTCGCACCAATTATCTTGCATCCCTTCTGTTGTACCTCTTATTTTTCCCTGTTATTTCAAACTCATGAGTATTACCAGAATTCCACCGATCAGTGCCATACCGGATGGCAGTAAAACAAAGTGACGTAGTTGCTTATGCCAGATCATGCATGAAGTCACCAGCAATCCCGACACAAGAATGGTCTTCCAGACATCAATGGAGAGATCGGCGAACATCAAACCGCCAAGCACGGCGCCCGGCAGCAGTACCCCCCATGCACTTCCCAGCACCCTGTTCAACATGCATCGCCCTTTCATAACGATAATGATAAACAATATCATATGATAAAGATTATCATTTGTCAGCGCAGACAATCAAAAAAGTTCGACCTTTACCGCTATGTAGAATGACAGGAATAGCCTAAGGTGATAAATTGCTCACCTGTTAACTACACATAAAGTTTTTCTTATAATTACTCTTTGAGTTTTTTGCATATTTTATTGCGAAACAACGCCTATTTATCTGTTTTAATTAAATTTTAATAAAAACGCACGACTATGACATCACAATCCTGGCGGTCTTTGGTTCAACGAAAATATCAATTATCGTTACGTTTATTTTTATTTCTGAATGCAACCTCAGCGGTGTTCTCGGTAACAAATCCGCTCTATTCCGTGCGCGTGTTTTCCGCCCCGCTGATTGCTATTTTTTCCATCAGCACCGGCCTGTTCGTCTGGCACTGGAAAAAGTGTGCGCGAAAGATAAATATTCCTGTTGTTTCAGGGATCTTCGGTATTTTGTGGGCATGGCAAATTGATTCGAAATTTTCGCTAATTACCCATAACCAGGCGACGTATTTGTTAATCGCCCTATTAACGGTGCTTTTTATCGGAACGCTGGCATTCGCCAGTAATATCAAAGCATTTACTCTGCATTCACTCCCCGCGTTTATTGTCTGTCTGTGGTTAAGCGATCCAGAGATGTGGCTGAGAATGACCTATTCTTTCGCACTTCCTGTGGTGGCCATCGCTATTCATAACATTTTGCAAAGACGCAACGATCGCTTTGCGCAGGAACTGCTTTCCCGGCTGCTGGAAGAACGGGAGACCCTTACCGATCTCAGTATGATGGATCCGCTTACCGGCCTCTATAATCGGCGCGGCCTTCAGAGCCGCCTGGAGAACCTGCCAGCGGTGGAAAACGGTGAACACTTTGTTCTGCTGATGGATATCGACCACTTCAAAGCCTATAACGACCACTACGGCCATATGATGGGTGACCAGGCCCTAAAACGTGTTTCTGCAGCAATCCGCGACGCCGTGCGTTCGCGTGACATTGTGGCGCGTTTCGGCGGGGAAGAGTTTATGGTGCTGCTGACGAATATTTCACTTGAACACGCCCGTCATACGGCAGAACGGATCCGGCAGAAAGTCTACGATTTGAAAATCCCGCATCTCTTCAACGAAAGCGTCGCCACCAATGTCACCATCAGCATCGGTATTGCCATTTTTGAAAATGAAGATGTCGAAGGCGCGCTAGAGAGAGCAGACAGAGCGCTCTATGAAGCAAAGCATCTGGGACGTAACAACATTCTTCTGAGCGAAGAGCTGCAAACCGCGTAGACGGGTCGGCGTTGAATCAGGACAAAAGTCTTGCCATTGGTATAAGCAATAGTTAGGATTGGCAATCATTATCATTTAGATTCCTATCTCAACTATGGCTACGCATACCGCACACATTGTTGAACCCCTTCTCTGGCGAGCGCCCCTCACCAACGGGAATGCGTCGCTTGCGGATGCCATACGGGATAAGATTGCGGAAACACGCGCTCACCTGCTGGACTTTATCCGGCTTGATGAAGCGCCCCCGCACCACGCCATGACCCTCGCGGAGTGGCGACAACCCTCTACGCTGCAGTCGCTGCTTGCCACCTATTCCGACCATATCTATCGCAATCAGCCAGCCCTGACGCGAGAAAATAAGCCTTTGCTTTCCCTGTGGGCGCAATGGTATATCGGGCTGATGGTACCTCCGCTCATGCTGGCGGTGTTAACCCAGAAAAGCATGCTGGCGCTCTCCCCGGAACATTTCCATGTCGAGTTCCACGAAACCGGTCGAGCGGCCTGTTTCTGGATCGATCTGCACGAGGACCTGAACGCGGCACACCTCTCTGCCCAGGAACGACTGGAGCAACTTGTCATTCAGGCCTTGATCCCGGTGGTGGATGCGCTTGAAGCGGCGGGGGAGATCAACGGAAAGCTTATCTGGAGTAATACCGGATATTTAATCCACTGGTATTTAACGGAAATGAAACCGCTGCTTGGTGATGAGAACGTTGATGCACTGCGTCAGTCCTGTTTCTTTGCAAAACAGCTTTCAGACGGCCGCGATAACCCGCTCTTTCGTACCGTTGTACTCCGTGACGGACTCCTGGTGCGCCGCACCTGCTGCCAGCGCTATCGCCTGCCGGACGTTAAGCAGTGCGGGGATTGTACGCTGAAGTAATTGGGTGCGGCCTGATGCCCTCACCCTGCCCCTCTCCCACGGGGAGAGGGAACAAACACTAAAAACGGCAACCTGAAAGTTGCCGTTTTGCTTTTACCTAGGCCACCTGCTGATTATCCTCTTCCGCATTACGCTGCGCTTCTTCAGCTTCCTGCTCCAGCAGTTGTTTCTCGTAAACTTTAAAGAACGGGTAGTAGATGATGGCCGATACGCAGGCCAGAACGACAACCAGAATAGCTGCACGGAAATCCCAGCCCAGGGCCCATGCTGCGCCTATCGGCGCCGGTGCTGTCCAGGGTACGACGGAAATGACCCGGCCTATCAAATCAAAGGTCATCGCGGCCCAGGCCAGGACGGCGTTAACCATGGGGGCCAGCAGGAACGGTATAAAGAACACCGGATTCATCACAATCGGCGTGCCGAAGATAACGGGTTCGTTGATGTTAAAGAAGCTGGGCACCACGCTCAAACGCCCGATAGAACGTAAATGCGCCGAGCGGCTACGCAGATAGCAAATCACCAGCCCCATCGTCGCGCCCGACCCACCGATCACGATGAAGAACGTCCAGAAGGCTTCCATAAAAATATGTGGCAAAGGCTGACCGGCGGCCAGCGCTGTCTGGTTAGCCCCAAGGTTTGTCAGCCAGAACATCTGCAGCATCCCGGAGACAATGGCCGCGCCGTGGATCCCGGCGAACCACAGCAAATGCCCAATCAGTACCGCCAGCAGAATCGCAGGCAGTGAGTCTGCCGCGGAAACCAGGGGTTTAAAGATCGACATAATCGCCTGCGGGATCAGCATGTCAAACTGAGACTGAATCACCAGGCTCAGCGGATAGAGCGTTAACACCACCACCAGCACCGGGATCAGCAGGTCAAAGGAGTTTTTGATCATCGGCGGTACCTGGTCTGGCAGGCGAATACCGATGTTATGCGCCTTGAGGAAACGCATCATCTCAACGCAGTAAATCGCGACCAGAATGGCGGTGAAAATACCGGTTCCACCGAGGCTATCGACAGGAAGTGTACCTTTGGTTTTCGGTGCCGCGACCAGCAAAAATGCCATGAGCGAGAGCATGGCACACATAAACGGATCGAGCTGGTGCGTTTTGACATAGTGTTTGCCCAGGTTATAGGCAATGGCCGCACAGATATAAATGGACATAATCCCCATCGTCATATCAAACGGCGTGAGGATCTGGCCTTCAAATTGTTTCGCCATATCCAGCCAGGCGCGTGCGAAACCCCAGGTGGTATCAGGCGAAAACGGCGGGTAAGCGAACACTAATAAAAATGAACCCACAATCATAAACGGCATCGCGGAGATGAAGCCATCACGGATAGCCATCACATGACGTTGAGAAGAGATGCGCCCGGCAATCGGGCTAACGTAATTTTCAACGAAACGGAATATCAGATTAAACGCAGCATGGTTGGCAGACATGGCAGCTCTCCTGTCAGACGTTTATAACGGACGCGCTCGCGCCGCACGTTGTTCCATAACTCAGCTTCACAACCTTGCTGGCTTGTGTACCCGCGGTACTGCTCAGACGAAATGGTTTCATAATTGGCTCTTATTATTGGATACAGGGACGTTACATACTCAGTATTAATCTACGCATCACGCTCTGCAACCGGTTACTGTAACCGGTTTCTGTGATTGTGAAGGGGATCCAGAAATCAGCCATCCGGGATATTTGTTACTTAAGAGATATTTACAGAGCATAAATTCTTATGACAGATTACGCAGGTTATTTGTCAGGAGGAAATAATGAGTTTGCAGTCCGTACAGCAGTTTTTTGCCGACAACGCGCCGGAGATAGAAGTTATAGAACTTAGCCAGAGTACGGCTACCGTTGCGCTGGCTGCTGCCGCCCATCGTGTGGAACCGGGACAAATCGCCAAAACCTTATCTTTGAAGATTAAAAATGAGGTGATACTGGTCGTTGCGAAGGGTGATGCGCGTCTGGATAACAAAAAACTGAAAGACACCTTTGGCGCAAAAGCGCGCATGCTCAGCAGTGATGAAGTGGTCACCGTGACGGGCCATCCCGTTGGCGGCGTCTGCCCGTTCGGGCTGGAAAACCCGCTCGCGGTTTACTGTGATATCTCTCTAAAACAGTACGCGGAAGTGCTTCCTGCCGCTGGCGCAATCCATAGTGCTGTGCGTATTTCTCCGGACAGAATGGCAGAGCTGACATCCGCAAAGTGGGTCGATGTGTGCATCTGATTGATGCGCCAGAAGATCTCTGGCGCAAAAGGCAGGTTACAAAAATGTCGGTTTGTTTAACCCCACACTACGCGTTTCTCTTACCGGCAAATGCGTAAGAATATCCGCGGCATCGAGCAACCCGACGTCAGAATTCACCCCCAGCTTCACCATCGCATTAAACTTATGTGCGCGGATAGTCTTGATATTGCGCTTAAGCTGCGCCGCGATTTCAGGGATGGAATAGCCGCACGACATATAACGCAATATTGCCCTCTCCGTCGGGCTTAACATCCGGTTCTGGCTGCAGTACCAGTGATTAAGCATATTGTCGTTTATGCGCAGCGTTTCGCTCAACAGCACCATGAATTCTTTCCGCAGGTGTTCAAGCGTCACTGATTTACTGACCACACCATGAAGACGAGAAGGGGAAAGATGGCTAATCAGCCGCGCCTCCATCTCATCAGATACCAGTATAATGCGCTGAATATGGCTATGCGTAAACGCGAGATCCCTCAGGTGTGCCAGGCAGTTACGACGCGCTTCTCGCGCATCGGAAAGGGAATAGATCAGCGAGAAAAAATTAACGTGATAAAGCGCCTTCTTAAAGCCATCGAAATCATTGAACAGGTGCAGTTGATATTGACTGAGTTCGGACTGCGCAAAAAGATGCTGCAGCCCAATGGCACTCATCGTGCAATTTTCGATGATGGCGATATGTCGTGTTGAATCGGTTTTTTCCATTCCTCGAACTCTCCATAGGCTGACATGAGATTCAGCTCTCTCATTCCCTGTGTACTGTTGATCCAGGCGTACATATCGGCATTACTCCGTAATGACAGCCTTCGCATCGCACTGTTTTTCTGCGCACTGATCGTTTTATTGCTCTTCTTAAGCAACGTAGCGATTTGGTTAATCCCCCACCCTTTACCTAACAGACGAAGTACCTTGCGCTCAGAATTTGTAAGCGCAATGACGTGTTCGTCTTCCTCTTCGCCTTCCTGAGATTCGGGAGTTAATAACGTCTGGCTAATCCGCTCTGCGCGTTCACTTCCTGCCCGGATAGCGTTCACGACACCTTCGATAGGTTCCATATCAGAAAGCAACGTGGTTTCCGGGCGCATAAGCAGCTCAACAGCAATAGGATAAAATGGCCGGGAAACCAAAAAGATCCAGTGGATATCCCTGTACTGATTCAATAAGCGGTAATACTCTTCGAGCGCACCCCGCGGGTTCCTGTATTCGCCTGAAACATCGGCAATAATCACATCTGCGCGGCGTAACTGAAGCAGGGTCAACTCCTGCAGTGAGCGGCAATAGGTCAATTCAAAATCGGGAAAATGACGTGTCACCACATCCCCTAACCCATTTTGCATTACGGGTATCCGGCTAATGACAACGCCATGCTTACCGTGCAATGACAACATAGACCCTCCGTGTCCATTTTCATTTGATAAGTAACGTTAAAACGCATCAAGTTATACGTATTTTCGTCCCTGAGTGTAAAACTGATTAATACAAGCAGAAGATGAGAAATGTTTTAAGTTTAAGAAATGCCTAAAACTGCACTAATATCTCACAAAGCGACAATAAATTTAATTCGACAATCATTAAAATATCGACAATATAAAATTAGAATAACTAAATACAAATATTCTATATTTCCAAACCAATAATTCACCGAATTGATAAATTGATCCCAACGTCTTTCGTCAGCCAGGCTGCAACTGTTTGCATAAACCTTGATCTGACCCACAGCAACTGCCACTGCATTTTGTGCTAAAAGTAGGCACAACGGGCCACGCGGCTACTCTTCACCTTCTCTTCAGGACACGACATGCAGGCAGAACGGTCAACGCAGCGTGCTATCACGCGGCTCTGTATTCAGTGCGGTCTTTTTCTGCTCCAGCACGGCGCGGAAAGCGCGCTGGTTGAGGAACTTTCAACCCGGCTGGGGCTGGCGCTGGGGATGGACAGCGTGGAAAGCGCCATCTCTTCCAACGCCATTGTGCTAACCACGATCAAGGACGGTCAGTGCCTGACCTCCACCCGTAAAAACCAGGACCGTGGCATTAACATGCACGTTGTGACCGAAGTGCAGCATATCGTCATCCTTGCGGAGCATAAGCTTCTCGATCTCAAAGAGATTGAAAAACGGTTCAACCAAATCAAACCGTTACGTTATCCGCGCTGGCTTGTCGTGCTGATGGTCGGGCTCTCATGCGCCTGTTTCTGTAAGCTCAATAAAGGCGGCTGGGATGGCGCACTGGTCACCTTTTTCGCCAGTAGTATCGCCATGTATGTACGCCAGTTGCTGACCCATCGGCAGTTGCACCCGCAAATTAACTTTTGCATTACCGCGTTTGTCGCCACTACCGTTTCAGGCCTGCTGCTGCGCCTGCCGCAGTTCGCCAACACCCCGACGATTGCCATGGCGGCCAGCGTGCTTTTGCTGGTGCCGGGCTTTCCGTTAATCAACGCCGTTGCCGATATGTTTAAAGGGCACATTAATACCGGTCTGGCACGCTGGGCCATCGCCAGCCTGCTGACGCTGGCAACCTGTATCGGCGTGGTCATGGCTATGACTCTCTGGGGGTTACGCGGATGGGCGTGATAGATTTTCTGCTGGCACTGGCACAGGATATGATCCTGGCCGCCATTCCTGCCGTCGGCTTTGCGATGGTCTTTAACGTTCCGCAACGTGCTCTGCCGTGGTGTGCGCTGTTGGGGGCGATTGGTCACGGCTCGCGGATGGCCATGATGGCGGCGGGTTTTAATATCGAATGGTCGACATTTATGGCCTCTATGCTGGTCGGTAGCATCGGCATTCAATGGTCGCGCTGGTATCTGGCGCATCCTAAAGTCTTCACCGTCGCCGCCGTGATCCCGATGTTTCCTGGCATATCGGCGTATACGGCAATGATTTCAGCGGTGAAAATCAGCCATTTTGGCTACACCGAGCCGCAGATGATCCTTCTTCTGAGCAACTTTCTTAAAGCGTCGTCCATTGTCGGTGCGCTCTCTATCGGGCTGTCGATCCCCGGATTGTGGCTGTACCGCAAACGCCCGCGCGTTTGATATTTGTGTTATTTCGCTGCCGTGGAGATAATCTTTCTGGTCCGTTTGGTGAAAATAAGGAAAGGATGTGGCTAACCCTGGCAGCGAACACCCCGAGCACAACGAAGAGTCCAGCCTGAAAGAGAAAATTTTTCAGAGCGCTATTGCGCTGTTTGCCGAATACGGACTGAACGGCGCCCGCATGGAGCAGATCGCGGAGAAAGCGGGCACCACCAAACGCATGGTGGTTTACCATTTTAAGAATAAAGAAAATCTTTATCTGCTGGTGCTGGAACACGTTTACACCGAAATTCGCGCCAGCGAAAAAGCGCTTAGCCTGGCGGATATGCCCCCCGTCGAAGCGCTGGTCCACCTGGTTGAAACCACCTTTGACTATCATGCTGACCATCCGGATTACATCCGTATCATCTGCATGGAAAACATGCAGCGTGGCCGCTTTATGCAGCAGTCGAATTATCTGCGCCAGGTTAACCGCAGCGCGCTCGACCTGCTGGAAGAGATCCTGCGTCGCGGCAAAGAGAAACTGCTGTTCAGCCAGACGGTTGACGCCCGCGATCTCCACCGCCTGATAAGCAGCTTCAGCTTTCACTACGTCGCCAACAGCTACACCTTCACTCTGCTGTTTGAAGAGGGTGCCGACGAGCGGGCTCAGCGCCAGCACTACCGTAAAATGGCCGTTCAGGTGGCGCTGCGGTATACCTGCCCATAAAATTGCTTGCAATTAAATCGCACACTATCTATATTCATCTCATGAACGCGAAAACGAACGACACAACCTCTGCGCTCCTGCTGGATAACCAGCTCTGCTTTGCCCTCTATTCGGCAAATCTGGCGCTTAACAAGCTGTACCGGCAGTTGCTGGCACCGCTAAACCTGACTTACCCGCAATATCTGGTGATGCTGGTGCTGTGGGAGCAGGATGACGTGACGGTATCAGACATCGGTGAACGGCTGTTCCTTGATTCCGCAACGCTGACGCCGCTGCTGAAGCGTCTGGAAAGCGCCGGTCTCATCAACCGTCACCGCTCGCGTAAAGACGAACGTCAGGTCGCTGTCACCCTGACTGATGCAGGACGTCACCTACAGCAGCAGGCCGCAGGGATCCCTCATGCGGTGGGATGCGCGGCACAGTGTGATACCGAGACCATGCTGTCACTCAAGCAGCAGCTGGAAGTTTTGCGACAACAGATTCAACGCGCGTGACGCTATACTTTACGCGTATTTATTTACCCATGTATATCGCACGCTATTTAATAGCACACATAAAAGTAAGATGAGGAACCTGCCATGTCTTTAGAAAAAGTTGTTTATACCGCCAAAGCAAAAGCCACCGGGGGCCGTGACGGCCGCGCGACCTCTTCCGATGGCGTTCTGGATGTCAAACTGGGCGTGCCAAAAGAGATGGGCGGCATGGGGGGTGAAGTGACTAACCCTGAGCAGCTGTTTGCTGCTGGCTACTCCGCCTGCTTCCTGGGCGCAATGAAGTTTGTCGCGGCTCGCGACAAATTTGCCCTGCCTAAAGAAGCCTTTATTGAAGGTGAAGTGGGTATTGGTCCGTTGCCAACCGGTTTTGGTATCGAAGCAAAACTGAACATCCACGTTGAAGGGATGGATCAGGCGGAAGCCAAAAAACTGGTCGATGCGGCGCACATTGTTTGCCCTTACTCTAACGCGACCCGCGGCAACATCGATGTGACCCTGAATATCATCGCGTGATAAATGCCTGATGGCGCTGTGCTTATCAGGTCTATGACTGTAGCCCCGGTACGCGCAGCGCCACCGGGGAAATCCCCTCCTTCCCTTCCCCCTCTCTGTGCTACCATAAGCCCTTATCACGCCCGTCGTTATCAGTAGAGTAAGCGTTATGTCCTCCAGAATTCTGACCACCAGCATTGCTGGCATTGATGCCTTTATGCGCGACCCACGCGGTGTGTTGACTCACGCCGAAGGCGGCACGGTTGCGGTTTTTGCCGACAACGCGCCGGCGTTTTACGCAATCACGCCGGAACGTCTGGCACAGCTTCTGGAGACTGAAGCGCAATTATCCCGCCCGGCGAGCGATGTCACGCTGGATAACCAGTTGTTTGATGAACCGGTTAACGCCCTGGTGACCGTTCCGATGGGCAAATTTGCCCTTTATGCGGGCTGGCAGCCCGACGCCGATTTTCAACGGCAGGCCGCGCTGTGGGGCATTGCGTTAACCCAACCGGCCACCGCGGAAGAGCTCGCCGCCTTTACGGCCTGGTGGCAGGCAGAGGGTAAAGTTTTCACCCATATTCAGTGGCAGCAAAAGCTCGCGCGTCATCTGCAGATTACCCGCGCCAGCAATAACGGCCAGCCAAAACGCGATATCAACGCGTTTTCAGAACCGGATAAACAGATCCCCAGTGGATTCAGAGGTGCGAAATGAAGAACGTCGGTGACCTGATGAAACGTCTGCAAAAAATGATGCCAGCCAACGTGAAGCCCGCTTTCACGACGGGGGAAGAACTGCTGGCGTGGCAAAAAGAGCAAGGAAAAATCCGTGCCGCCGCGCTCGCCCGCGAAAACCGGGCGATGAAAATGCAGCGCACGTTTAACCGCTCCGGTATTCGCCCTCTGCATCAGAACTGCTCGTTTGATAACTATAAAGTTGAAACCAGCGGGCAGATGAACGCGCTCGCCGCCGCACGTCAGTACGTGGATGAATTTGACGGTAATATCGCCAGCTTCATTTTTAGCGGTAAACCGGGCACCGGGAAGAACCATCTTGCCGCGGCCATCTGTAACGAACTGCTTCTGCGCGGTAAATCGGTGCTCATTATCACCGTGGCCGATATCATGTCCGCCATGAAAGACACCTTTAGCAACCGCGAAACCAGCGAAGAACAGCTGCTTAACGATCTGAGTAATGTCGATTTACTGGTCATCGACGAGATTGGCGTTCAGACGGAATCCCGTTATGAAAAGGTCATCATCAATCAGATTGTCGATCGTCGTTCTTCCTCCAAACGCCCCACCGGCATGCTCACAAACCACAACATCGACGAGATGACCCGCTTACTGGGCGAACGCGTCATGGACCGTATGAAGCTGGGTAACAGTCTGTATGTCATCTTCGACTGGGACAGTTACCGCAGCCGCGTTACCGGCAAAGAGTATTAAGACAGTTCCAGGAATCGCCAGCGGGACACAGGTATATACTGGAACCCCTTCCGGCCCAAAACGGACCTTTTTGAGAAAGCCATTATGAAAAAACAGATCCTTATCAGCACCTTTTTAGGCGCGCTGCTGGTTACCGGCGCAGCGCAAGCGGCGTCCTGGCAGGAGTCCCTCTCAAGCGCAGCAAACGAGCTGACCAAAGAGAGCAGCAGCACTCAGGGTGGGCTCTCCGCCTCTTCCCTCACCAGCCTGCTAAGCAACAGCACCCAAAGCCTGAGCGCGGGCACGATGAACAACGCGGCGGGGATTCTGGAATATTGCGCGAAGCAAAAACTGGCCTCGGTGACCGACGCGCAAAACGTGAAAAACCAGGTGCTGGGTAAACTGGGTCTCGATACTCAGGAGCAAAAAGCGGATACCAGCTATATGGATGGCATTCAGGGTCTGCTTAACGCACAAAACGGTCAGCAACTTAACCTGAGCACCCTCGGCAACTCTTCTCTGGCGAAACAGGTGAAAACCAAAGCCTGCGATCTGGTGTTGAAACAAGGCGTTAATTTCATCTCCTGATTTCCCCCATTTTCTGCCACAACACGCCGCGTTTAATGCGATAGTCTTGCATCGCGGCGTGAAACGAGCGTTTTTCCAACCTGCCACCGTCTCAGCGTCCGTTTGTCAGGATGCGACCTTCTTCATAAAAACGATTTTCTAAACCAAATCCTAACAACAGCACACTTTCGTGACACTAAAATTGCAGCTAAACGACATCGCCATTACATTGTATAACCCAAAAAATAAACAGTTAGCCAGCGAAGCACCTGGCGTCATGAGGATATGCTGTTGTCAGAATTCATGTCTCTTGTCCTTTTTCTGGCTTCTGTGGGCGTTTATGCCTGGAAAGCCGGCCGTAACACCTGGTGGTTTATCGCCACACTGGTCGTACTCGGCTTTTTTATTATTTTAAACATTACCTTATACGCCAGCGATTACTTCACCGGTGACGGGATCAACGATGCGGTACTTTATACCCTGACGAACAGCCTGACGGGCGCGGGAGTGGGCAAGTACATTCTTCCGGGGCTGGGCCTGGTTGTGGCGCTGGTAACCATTTTTGGCGCACTCGCCTGGGTGCTGCGTCGCCGTCGTCATCTTCCTCACCATCATGGTTACAGCCTGCTGGCTCTTTTCCTGGCGTTAGCCTCCGTCGACGCCAGCCCGGCGTTTCATCAGATCACCGAACTGGTGAAATCTCAGTCGCGTGACGGCGATCCAGACTTTGTGGCGTACTACAAAGAGCCATCGAAAACGATCGCCAACCCGAAACTCAACCTGGTCTATATCTACGGTGAAAGCCTTGAGCGCACCTACTTCGACAACACTGCGTTCCCGAACCTGACCCCGGATCTGGGGGCGCTGAAAGATGAAGGTCTCGATTTCAGCCACACCATGCAGTTGCCCGGCACGGATTACACTATCGCCGGGATGGTGGCTTCCCAGTGCGGTATCCCGCTGTTCGCACCTTTTGAAGGTAACGCTTCAGCCTCGATGTCGACGTTCTTCCCGCAGAATATTTGCCTGGGCGATATACTGAAAAACTCCGGTTACGAAAACTACTTCGTGCAGGGTGCAAACCTGCGCTTTGCCGGAAAAGATGTGTTCCTGAAATCCCACGGTTTTGATCACCTGTACGGCTCAGAAGAGTTAAAGACGACGGTTGCCGACCCGACCTACCGCAACGACTGGGGTTTCTATGACGATACCGTACTGGACGAAACCTGGAAGAAATTCGAGGCGCTTTCCCGCGCCGGGAAGCGTTTTTCCCTCTTCGCGCTGACGGTAGATACGCACCATCCGGATGGTTTCGTCTCGCGCACCTGTAAACGCAAACGCTATGACGTGGACGGCAAAAGCAACGCCTCCTTCAGCGCCGTGACCTGTAGCCAGGAGCATATCGCCGCGCTGGTCGAGAAAATCAAAGCCTCGCCGTATTTTAAAAACACCGTCATCGTCGTCTCGTCTGACCATCTGGCGATGAAAAACAGCGCCTGGGATCAGCTCAACAAGCAGGATCGCAGCAACCTGTTCTTCGTTCTGCGCGGCGACCAGCCGCAACAAGAGGTGATCGCCACCAAACGCAACTCCATGGATAACGGCGCAACCGTGCTGGACATTCTGGGTGGCGACAACTTTATTGGCCTGGGTCGCAGCACGCTGTCCGGGCAATCCCTGTCGGAAGTGTTCCTCAACATGAAGGAGAAAATCCTCGCCTGGAAGCCCGACATCATCCGGCTGTGGAACTTCCCGAAAGAGATGAAAGACTTCACCATCGATCGGGAGAAAAACACGATTGCCTTCTCTGGCAGTAACTTCCGTCTGCCGCTGCTGGTACGGGTGTCGGACAGTCGCGTTGAACCGCTACCGGAAAGTGAATATTCCGCACCGCTGCGTTTCCAGCTGGCCGATTTCGCCCCACGCGATAACTTTGTCTGGATCGACAGGTGTTACAAAATGGGTCAGCTCTGGTCACAGCCGCTGGCGCTGTCGACCGACTGGTGCGTCTCTCAGGGGCAGCTTGGCGGGGAGCAAACCGTGCAGCATGTGGACAAAGCCCAGTGGAAAGGCAAAACCGCCTTTAAAGATACGGTGATTGATACCACACGCTATCAGCACAACATCGACATGCTGAAAATCGTCGACAACGACATTCGCTATAAAGCAGACAGCTTCATCTTCAACGTGGCCGGCGCGCCTGAAGAAGTGAAGCAGTTTAGCGGCATCTCTCGTCCGGAGTCGTGGGGACGCTGGTCAAACGCGCAGTTGGGTAACGAAGTGAAAATTGAGTACACCCATCCCCTGCCGGAGCAATTTGACCTGGTGATCACAGCCAGAGCGTATGGACCTAACGCGAATAAGCCAGTGCCGGTGCGCGTGGGCGATGAGGAGCAGACGCTGACGCTTGGGAATGATGTCAGCACGCACACTCTGCATTTTGCCAACCCATCGCGCAGCAATACCCTGGTGATTGTGCCGCCAGACCCGCAGTCCACCAATGAAGGAAATATTCTTGGCCACTCACCGCGCGAGCTCGGGATTGGCATGGTCGAAATCAAAATTGTCAGCAGACAAGGTTAATGCCTGAGCACCCGGCGTCCCTGCCGGGTGCTTATAAAAATAAATAAATCTATAAATTGATTATAAATCAGATAAAAACACCATATATAAGTCATTTTTATTTATAAATATCCCGCAAAAACACCATTCTATAAAATGTGTAACTCCTAAAGTAACGACGGAGAGTGACACACTTTTATCATGCTAACCGGCTATAAGTTCGAATCCATCCGGGCACTGCGCAGTGAACATGTGATTGCCTGGGAGGTATTGTCCACGGCAAAGCCCCACGTCAATCTCGAAGACTATTTTGACGCCATGCCTTCGACGCAGCGTAAACAACTTTTCTTTGCGCAGCTTCGCCATGCCATGTTTTGCGAAGAGGGCGACAAATATTATCTCAACGCGACATCAGATTTGCTGCTGGAAACGGACTTCCTCGACAGGCTAAAAGAAGCAACACCCTGTCCGGAGAGGCTTGCTATCGAAGTGACCGATCTCCATACGATGGTACAACTCGATGATACGCAAAGCCGGGTCCTGCGAAACTGCATTGCGACACTTCATCTTTGGGGAATTGAAGTGTGGGCTGATGATGTCTGTGAAGCCATTCTTCCCGAACTGCTTGCCAGCCAGATCCGCTTCTGTGGCGTCAAAATTGACAAACATACTTTCTGGAGCGGGCGCACAGAGCAGGCGAAGTTTCTGCATCTCACCCGTCAATGCAAGCGTGTCGCCAGTAAAGTCCTTATTGAAGGCATCGAAACGGCGGGCGATTTCGCACTGGCCCGGGCGAGCGCGGCCGATTACGGCCAGGGTTATCTGTGGGGTCTAAAATGACGCCTTTCATCGCAAATGCCGGCTATCAGGTTATCGTTCTGAGCAGCAACGCTTTTTTATGGCTTGGCCTGAATTCGATCCTGTCGACAGCCGTATCACCCCGTCCTGAGGTGTACTGGATTAACAACGTTAATCCACAAGGGCTTATGCGTCTGCAGACACTGCTGCTCAATACGCACGTCGGGGGAAACTGGCTGTTATTGACGGACGCGGCCCGGGTCAACGACATTAACGCCTGGCTACACAACGCGCGGGTCAGAGTGGTTGCGGACAATGTGTCTCTCGCGCAGCTAAGCCTCTGTTTTAGCGACACAAGCTTCTCTTTCGAGAATACCGCCACGCTCACCTGTCAGGAGATGCGGGTTTGCATGCTGTTCCATAAAGGATTCAGCCCGATACGTATTGCGCAAATCCTTAATAAGTCACCTAAAACGATCTACACCCACAAACGTAACGCGATGAACAAATTTTGCTGCCAGAACCTGGCGGAATTCCATCAAAAACTCTGCCTGCTGGACGCGCTCCCCTCTTCTTTGTAATTGCACTGTTATTCACGTCAGGAAATACGATCATGAGAATTATCCCTGTTGTTGTATGTTGTTCCGTTCTCCTGCTTCCTGCTGCTGCAATCGCCGCAGACAGCACCACAAGCGCGACGATGCACGTTTCACTTGAGGTGGTGAAGTCCTGCACGCTCAAAGCCAACGACCTCAATTTCTCGCGCCACGGCTCGGACGAATCAAGCGAAATTCAAGCCAAAACGCAGGTCGATATCGTCTGTACCAACGGGACGCCGTTCACGCTCTCTGCTACCAGCAACGATAGCAGTGACAACGGCACCTTCTGGCTGAAGCCAGAAAACGGTGAAACGGGCGCACAGAAGATTGCCTGGAAACTTTTTGCCGATGAGGGCAAACAGACGCAAATTACCAGCACCGATGGACTCACCGACACCGGCAACGGCATGGAACAGCAAGAGACGCTGTATGGCGTGATTGACGCAGGTGCCCTGATGACCGCGCAGGCTGGCGCCTATA
Organism: Enterobacter kobei; assembly: GCF_001729765.1. NCBI lineage: Bacteria > Pseudomonadati > Pseudomonadota > Gammaproteobacteria > Enterobacterales > Enterobacteriaceae > Enterobacter > Enterobacter kobei. Next base: position 568,338 of record NZ_CP017181.1, on the reverse strand, counting down.
GCGATGATGTCACGTTGAATCTGGTGTATTGATCATGCGTCGTTTTCTCCCCTGCTTCATTCTGTGGTTCATGATGCTGGCGCTGCTGTCTCGCTACGCGATGGCCGCCACGCTTCAGGTGGCCCCAGTGACGCTCGACCTCCAGAGCGGGCAAAGCGCCTCGGCGGTCTACCTCACTAACAGCGGTAAAGCGGCCATCCATGCGCAGATACGGGTTTACGAATGGACCCAGCAAAACGGTAAAGATGTATTAACGGCCACCGACGAGGTGGTCAGCAGCCCGGCGATGACCTCACTGGCGCCGGGCCAGCAGCAGCTGGTGCGCATAATCGTGATGCAGCCAGGGATCCGTGAACAGGAGCAAAGTTACCGGCTGGTCATTGATGAGCTACCGGATGCAACGTCCCGTGCGGCCAATCCCAACGCGATACACTTTCTGCTTCGCTACTCTATTCCTGTCTTCATTGCCGGAAACCAGAATATGCCCGTCAGCCGCGATGCCCTGAGCTGCGAACAGGCGGACACCCCGGGAACGATCCGCTGCTATAACGCCGGAAACAGCCATATCCGCCTGAGCCACCTGCAGGTTCTGACGGCCACCGGTCAGGTCGTCGGGTCGTTGAAAGGGCTGGCGGGCTATGTTCTGCCGGGACAGACCGCGCTTATAACGCTAAAGCACACTTCGCGCCACACGTTCAGCGCGTTGCGCGCCTATCTCAATGACGACCACCATGCCAGCCAGATACCCCTGCGCCCGCTTGCTTCTCGCGCTCCTGTTTTGGCTACCGCTGATGCTGTCAGCCCGGACTGAACCCGCCGCCGATACCCTGCAATGGCTGGCAATCACCGTGAACCACGACCCGCGCGGGGATCTGTGGGCCTGCCGGGTAGTGGGAGATGCGCTGTGGATGGACCACCGCGACCTCAAAAAACTGGGGCTTCGCGCCCCGGATAACGCCAACGAGTGGGTCGCGCTGACGTCCCTGCCGGGTCTGAAAGTCAGTCTCGATTTGCATGCTCAGCAGGTCTCCATTACCGCCGACGCAAAGGCGCTTGAGGGCCAACAGCATCTGTCTGTCGGGAGGCCGACGCCGCAGTATCGCTATCCTGAGGCGCAGCCCATCAGCGTGTTGACGCTGGGGTATGCGCTTTATGGCAGCGGCGCAGAGGGGAAACGCCAGCTTAACGCGCAAACGTCGCTCACCGCATCCGGGGCGCTTCCCGGGACGTTCAGCAGCAGCTTTTCGAGCCATGCCGGTGAGGAAAACAGCGCAGGTCGGCCCCGCCACACACGCCTTGAAACCCGCTGGCAGTGGGACAACACGGACTCGCTCACGAGCCTGGCGCTGGGCGACAACATCACCACGGGCGCCCGCTGGAGCCGACAGGTACGCTTTGGCGGGCTGCACTGGGCGCGTAATTTTGAGCTCAATCCGCAGCTCAACACCGAACCGCGTAGCCGTTACAGCGACACGGCGGTTCTGCCTTCTACGGTCGATCTGTACATCGACGGGCTTAAGCAGAGCAGCCAGCGCGTCACGCCGGGCGATTTTCTGCTGGATACCCTGCCCTCATTTACCGGAAGCGGGCAGGCCCAGGTGGTCATTACCGACATCAACGGTCAGCGTCGTACCGTACAGCTCGATCTCTACGGTGCGCCGGGGATGCTGGCGGAAGGACTCAGCAGCGGCTCGCTGGATATCGGCTGGATGCGACAAAACTACGCCCTGCGATCCAATGACTATGCCGCCTCGCCCATGCTCGACGCAGGGTGGCGCTACGGGGTGAATAACCAGCTGACGCTGGCGCTGCACACGGAGCAGCAGAGTAAACTGCGCAATGTCGGGACAGGGGTCGACTGGCTGATCTCGCCCGGGACAGGGATTATCAGCCAGCATGTCGCCATCAGCGACAGCCCCTACGGTCAGGGAAAACAGTGGGGCCTTGGCTGGCAATGGAACGGTCGCGGGACGGGGATCTCTGCCAGTACCGTTCGTACCGATGCCACATTTGCCGATAACGCCCGCATGAGCGGTACCCTCCCCGTCAGACGCAGCGATAGCGTTTGGGTCAGCCAGTCGATACCCCATTCAGGTACCTTCGGTGCGGGCTGGGTACAGCAAAACATTCAGGGCACCAAACAACGCTATCTCAACGCCTCCTGGTCCGCCTCGCTGCCGGCGCATATTTCCACCACGCTGAGCTACACCCGCTCGTTTACGGATGCGTCGAGCCACGTTCAGCTGATGCTTTCGATCCCGTTAGGGCGTGAGGATACCCTCTCCGTTCAGGCCAGCCGCGATATGCCGCGCATGGATTATCGCCATCAGCCGGACGATCAGGTCGGCGGCTGGTCATGGCAGCTGGGGCGAGGCTTTGGCGAGCACCGGGAAACCTATGCGGACGTGGGCTATCTGGGCCACGCAGGTGAGTGGCACGTTGGGATGGCGCAGGGCGCTAACTATGCCTCAGCCGAGGGTAGCCTGACGCTGCTGGATGGCAGCCTGCACACGCTGCGCTACAGCCAACAAAGCCTGGCGCTGGTCTCCACGCACGGTGTCGGACATGTGCCGGTGATGCTGGAAAACCGCCCGGCAGGCGAAACCGACGAGAAAGGGTATCTGCTGCTGACCGACCTGCCGCGTTACCACGCCAGCAAAGTCAGCATCAATCCGCTGGATCTGCCTGCCGACGTGATTGCCCCCGTCACCGACATGCAGGCCAGACCGGGCAACGGCGGCGCGGTAAAAGTCGATTTTAACGTCCATCACGCCGTCACAGTTCAGGCCCGACTGGTGGACCTCCACCATAATCCGCTCCCGCTCGGCAGCATTGTCTCAACGCCACGCGGTGCCACCATTGTGGGGCGTGACGGTTTTATCTGGCTTGAAGACCCGCCTCTGCCAGGTGAGCTGGTGGTAAAAACCGGTGAGGGTGAGTGCCGGGTCAGGCTTCCGGCCCCCCGTACTGCGTCACCCATACAGAATATTGGAGAACAACAGTGTCATTAAAAGCACCGTTCTTGCTGCTGCTTGCGGTGTCCTTGAAGGCGATGGCCGCCGCATGCTGGATAACATCACCTGCCGTCATCAACTTTGGCAATGTCGTGGCGGGCAATGCCGCGTCGACCAACACCGAAGTTAAATTTAGCTGTCAGGCTGACAACAACGGCACGACGGAATATATCAACGTCTGTCTGAGCAGTATCGACGCACCGCCCTTTCAGATGGTCTCACCGGGAGATTCGGAGGGTAAACAGTACACCCTGCTTTTCCGCCTGCTTAACGGCGACGCGCGCGCTCAGGAACTCGGTCCCGCCAGCAGCGGGGAACTCATTCAGCAGACTCTGACCGCCGACAGCAATGCCAACATCAGCGGGAGCTTTCCGCTTATCGCCACCGTCCCGGCAGGGCAAAACCAACTTCCGGCGTACCACTATTACAACTACAACATGAATCTGCGCATCGCCTGGCACAGCGCTAGCCGTCAGGATGCACTGCAAAACTGCTCGGATGGCTCTGCGGAGGGGGAGCAGGTGCAGGGCGGTACCAATGCGCAGGCCGAAATCAGCCAGGGCTGCTACATAGAACGCGTCACCCCGCTTAACTTCGGCACCCTGAACAGTACCGCCACGCTGCGCCCGACGCGTTCCACCGCAACCCTTACCACGCGCTGTCCGGCCGGTACAGCGTTTACGCTTGGCATGGGCAACGGCAACCATGCCATCGGGAATCAGCGGCAGCTGTGTAACGATGAGGGTCAGTGCCTGCGCTACAGGCTCTGGCAGGATGCGGGTGCCACGCAAAGCTGGGGCGATCTGCACAGCGGCGATGCGCTGCATGTCACCCATCCCGCTGGCGGCACCCAGAACTTCACCGTTTACGGGGAAGTCCCCGCTCAGCCCCTGAGCGGTACAGGGGAATTTATTGATGACGTGATAATCACGCTGACTTATTAAACAGACCAAAATCCTGTCTGGATCAATGTTATCGGTAACAATGGCGTTAAAATAGCCACCAGCTCTGCATACAAGGCGTAAACCTTCTCTTTTTTATTCGTTATCTCTGTCTGTTTTACAACAACTTATGAAATACCTGCTTGCTGACGTCATCGTCTACAACGACGAGGACGGTTCTATTTCTCTTATCAATGTGCCGCCTGAGGATGCGCAGATCCTCACCTGCACAGCCAATAGCATTATGAAGCTGCTGGTGCAGCATCATGGGAACGTGGTCGAGCGGGAGACCTTCCTGCATGACGTCTGGGATCGGCGTGGGCTCCAGGGGTCTAACAATTCGTTAAACCAGTACATCAGCATCTTGCGCAAAATGCTGGCCAGCCTGCTTCCCGACGTGCTGTTTATCGTCACTGTCCCCAAAACGGGCTTTATGCTCAGCGCAGACGTCACGGTAACAGCCCTGGAGGAAGAAACACCGGCCGCCGAAACGGCGAAAACTGCAGTACCCGCCCGACCGGAGCGGCTGCTCTGGGGCGCGCTTACGCTGGCGGTCGTTGCGCTGTGCCTTTGGATAACGGCTATCAAACCCGAAACCCGGCAGAAGGACATTCATCTGCTGACCCATATCGGGAACTGTCCGGTCTATACCTTTACGCCGCTGGCGGATGTGTTTCACGAGCGGGCGGCTGCGCTGGCGCAAAGCCTTCAGCAGGACGGTCACCTTCCGTGCCTGGAAAATTCAATTTTCTACATGCACATTCAGCGAACGCTTTTCTACGGCCACGAGGGACGACTGGTGCTCTCCCAATGCTCGCTCACGCAGGGGAAAGCGAGCGCCTGTCGTACGCTTTACTATTACGAGTGGTGATATGAAATACACAAAAATCTGGCTCATTCTGGCCCTTAACCTGATGATTACCGGCGCTGCACTGGCGTGGTATTTCTACACGCCACCGCTGTCGGTGGCCTGCAATGGATATCTGACCTTCTCCGACAAACGTGACAGCCACGAATTCACGTTTGACGGGGAGGTCATCATGCAGTTTCACCCCAACAAAACCGGGTACATCACGCTAAACGGTAACGTGGAGAATGCCCCAAACCACTGGGAAGTGTCCCGTCAGGAGATGTTTAAATGGCGCCACGTGGAAGGGGAACTGTATGAGATCGTTATTCAAAAAGTGGAGCGTTTTGGCCATGACGCCATGCCGCCGGGCGTATTTGAGAAATACGTCGCGGGCCTGACCCAGGGGAAAAAAAGGCTCCTGGCGATAGAGCGCACGCCGCATGATGCACTGGTTATCAGCAATTTTTACTCGCCGGTGCTGGTCTGCACAGAATAATACCGGCGGGTCAGGCTATACTTCCCGCCATGAACATTCGCATTCGCCCTACCACCTTCAGCGATGCTGCCACCCTGCCCGCCATTGAACGCGCGGCGGGCGAGCGTTTTCGTGAAATCCCCCCTCTCGCCTGGCTTGCCGGGGGTGAGGTGATTTCAACTGAAGAGCATCTCAACTATGCCGAACGGGGGCTAAGCTGGCTGGCGCTGGCGAACGACCATCCCGTTGGGTTTATCCTCGCAGAGGCGCACGCGACATCGCTGTTTATTGTCGAACTTTCGGTGCATCTGGACTGGCAGGGAAAGGGGATTGGTCGGCAGCTCATTAACACTGTGGCTGACCATGCCCGCGAAGGGGGGCTGTCGTCGCTGACGTTGACGACATTCTGCGACGTACCGTGGAATGCGCCGTTCTATGCGCGGCTGGGGTTTGACTACGTCACTGAACTCACGCCTGAACTGCGTCAGAAAAGGGAAGATGAGACAGCGCACGGCTTAGCGTTTGACTCCCGCTGCGCCATGCGTCTGCCGCTTTGATATCGCCCGGTGGCGCTGCGCTGACCGGGCCTACAAAACCCTGAACCGTAGGCCGGGTAAGGCGAAGCCGCCACCCGGCACAACACGCACGATCAGAACGTTTCCCAGTTATCACCCGCATCAGCGGTTGCCGCTTTACGCGACATCACCGGGGTAGCAACGCTTTTCGCCGAAGCGAACTCGCGCGCTTTCATCTGCTCCTGCTGAATGCGGAACACCGCGACAGCCTGGGTCAGGCGGCTTGCCTGCTCTTCCAGCGCCGCCGCCGCTGCGGCAGACTCTTCCACCAGCGAGGCGTTCTGCTGGGTCACGCGATCCATCTCGGCGACCGCCAGACCTACCTGGTCGATACCGCGGCTCTGCTCGTCAGAAGCCGAGGCGATTTCGCCCATGATATCCGTAACGCGGGTTACCGCATTCACGATCTCGCCCATGGTTTCACCGGCGCTTTCTACCAGCGTTGAACCCACTTCCACGCGACCCACAGAGTCTTCAATCAGGCTCTTGATTTCACGTGCTGCCTGGGCGCTGCGCTGGGCCAGGTTACGCACTTCACCTGCTACCACCGCAAAACCACGGCCCTGCTCGCCTGCGCGCGCCGCTTCTACCGCCGCGTTCAGTGCCAGGATGTTGGTCTGGAAAGCAATCCCGTCGATCACGCTAATAATGTCGGCAATCTTCTGCGAACTACCGGCGATATCGCGCATGGTCTGCACTACGTTGTCCACCACTTTACCGCCTTTCTGCGCGGTCTCGGACGCGCTCAGCGCCAGATGGCTCGCCTGACGGGCGTTTTCGGCGTTCTGCTTCACGGTCGCCGTCAGCTGCTCCATGCTGGCAGCAGTCTCTTCCAGGGACGCAGCCTGCTGTTCTGTACGGGAAGAGAGGTCGTTATTGCCCATCGCGATTTCGCTCGCGCCGCTGTAGATAGCATTCGCGCCATTACGCACGTCGCCAACGGTCCGTACCAGCTCACTCTGCATATGACGCAGAGAATCGGCCAGTTCGCCCATCTCGTTGGAGCCCTCCACTTCAATGCGCTTCACCAGATCGCCGCTGGCGATATGGCGAATGTTGTCGATGAGGCGCGTCAGCGGCGAAATCAGCGCCTGCTTGATACCCAACCAGACGGCCACGATCACCACCAGCACGGCAAGCAGCACGCTAATCAGCACCCAGATGGCCTGGCTGAAGGAGCTCTTGCTGTCTTCAACCGCCATTTGATACAGCTTGTCGTTCTGCTGCAGGTAGCTGACATACTGCTTCTCAAAACCATCCTGGTAGCTCTGGGTCGGCTGATCGAAGAAGGCGTTGATTTTGCCCGCACCCAGCAGCTGAATCAGTTCCGCCAGCGCACCGTGGTAGATATCGTAGTTACGCTTGATCTCCATGGCATCCGCATCGCTTTGACGCGGATCGCGCGGCAGGGCCTCGTAGGCGGCCCAGTTTTTTTCCGCCTGCTTCAGCGACGTGGACGCGATTTGCATCAGATCGTTAACGGTCGCGCCGCTGCCGATATTGCTCTGATCCATCATGTAGCGAATACCCGCGCGGTTCAGGGTATTACGGGTTTGCAGCAACGCCACCCAGCTGGCATTCAGCGTGGATTGTTGCTGGCGAATGGTTTGCAGGACGGTGAAATTCTCTTTGTCATGCTTAAGGGCATTGAAGAAAAGACCACCGGATGTGAGTTGTAACAGGCCAAATATAGCTAAAACCAGCATTAAACTGGTGACAATCTTGATACGGTTTAACATGTTTTCTCTTTCCTCAGACAGATACAGAATTTTCGGCCTGGAAAGGGAAAACTTTACGAAAATCATCCTGGAATTTGTGGTTTTTACTCTTCTTCCCGCGCTGCGTTATGCCGGTTTCCGAGTTCAATAAACTCTTCCAGCAGCGTCGTCAGCTGTTTCATCTTCTCCGGCGTGTATTCCGCCTCAATCTGCTGGTACGCCTCTTCCACCTGCGCCTGGGCGTGCTCATACAGCGCATTGCCCGCATTGGTCAGCGACACGTACAGCTTGCGCTGGTCGTTCACTGGCTTTAAGCGCAGCACCAGGCCGTCGCGCTCCATGCGCGTCAGAATGCCGGTCAGGCTGGGACGCAAAATGCAGGTGCGAAACGCCAGATCGTGAAAATCCATCGACGGATGTTCCGCCAGCACGCGCACAATCCGCCACTGCTGCTCGGTCAGGTTATGTCGCTTCACAATGGGTCGGAAGTACGACATCGCCGCTTCCCGCGCCTGCAGCAGCGCGATGGTTAATGAATCATGCATAGCCTCTCCCCGCCCTTCATTAACAAGTAAACAATTCATAAAAGATGTTTTTATAAACAACACGTTTTCTGCCAAAAAGTCTAACAGAAACCCGACAATTTTGTTAACACACTGATTTTAATCAAAATAAAAACCGATATGTAAATTTATTGTTATTAATATCACAAATTTTTCACTTCTGATTGCGAAATAAACAGCAAAAGCATAAAACCAGATCATTAACATATTAATGAAATCATAACCCGGACTGCCGGGGTGAGGAGCAGGTGAATGAAAGGTACCGTTTTTGCCGTCGCGTTGAATCATCAAAGCCAGCGCGATGCCTGGGCTGAGGCGTTTGAAAAAGCCCCCTACAACACGCCGCCGAAAACGGCAGTGTGGTTTATCAAACCGCATAACACCGTGATCCGCGCAGGCGATCCCATTCCCTTCCCGCAGGGTGAAACGGTGCTAAGCGGTGCAACGGTCGCGCTGGTGGTGGGCAAAACGGCCAGCAAGGTGCGCGAGGAAGACGCGGCGGCGTACATTGCCGGATATGCGCTGGCCAACGAGGTGAGTCTGCCGGAAGAGAGCTTCTACCGCCCGGCGATCAAGGCGAAATGCCGGGACGGATTCTGCCCGCTGGGCGAGCTGGTCAACGTTGATAACGTGGATAACTTGACCCTCATCACCGAGATTAACGGCCGCGAGGCGGACCACTGGAATACGGCCGATTTGCATCGCAACGCCGCGCAGCTGCTGAGCGCCCTGAGTGAGTTCGCGACCCTTAATCCCGGCGATGCGATATTGCTCGGCACCCCGCACAGCCGCGTCGAAATCCGCCCTGGAGACCGGGTACGCATTCTGGCAAAAGGTTTTCCACCGCTGGAAAACCCGGTGGTGGACGAACGCGACGTCGCTATCGCTCACCGCACGCCCCCGCACGCCACGCTGTTCGCCCTTGGCCTGAACTACGCCGACCACGCCAGCGAGCTGGACTTCAAGCCCCCCACCGAGCCGCTGGTGTTTATCAAAGCGCCGAACACTTTCAACGGTGACGACCAGACCTCGGTGCGCCCGAACAACATCGACTACATGCACTACGAAGCGGAGCTGGTGGTGGTCATCGGCAAAACCGCCCGCAAGGTGAGTGAAGCCGAGGCGATGGACGTTGTTGCGGGCTACACGGTCTGCAACGACTACGCCATCCGCGACTATCTCGAGAACTACTACCGCCCAAACCTGCGGGTGAAAAGCCGCGACGGGCTGACCCCCATTTCCCCAAACATCGTGCCAAAAGAAGCCATTCCCGACCCACACAACCTCGCCCTGCGCACCTTCGTTAACGGCGAACTGCGACAGCTTGGCACGACGGCGGATCTGATTTTCAGCATCCCGTTCCTGATTGCCTACCTGAGCGATTTTATGACCCTGCAACCGGGCGACATGATTGCCACCGGCACGCCGAAGGGGCTGTCCGACGTGGTGCCGGGGGATGAAGTGGTGGTGGAAGTGGAAGGCGTAGGACGCCTGGTAAACCGAATTGTGAGTGAGGAGACGGCAAAATGAAAAAAATTAACCATTGGATCAACGGCAAAAACGTGGCGGGAAGCGACTATTTCCACACCACCAATCCGGCCTCCGGCGAGGTGCTGGCCGAAGTGGCTTCCGGCGGTGAAGCCGAAATCCATCAGGCCGTAGCCGCCGCGAAAGAGGCGTTTCCAAAATGGGCCAACCTGCCGATGAAGGAACGCGCGCGGCTGATGCGTCGTCTGGGCGATCTAATCGATCAGAACGTGCCCGAGATCGCCGCTATGGAGACCGCCGACACCGGCCTGCCGATCCACCAGACTAAAAACGTGCTGATCCCGCGCGCCTCGCACAACTTCGAGTTTTTCGCCGAGGTGTGTCAGCAGATGAACGGCAAAACCTACCCGGTTGACGACAAAATGCTCAACTACACCCTGGTGCAGCCGGTGGGCGTCTGCGCGCTGGTGTCACCGTGGAACGTGCCGTTCATGACCGCCACCTGGAAGGTCGCCCCGTGCCTGGCGCTGGGTAATACCGCGGTACTGAAAATGTCTGAACTCTCCCCGCTGACCGCCGACCGTCTGGGCGAGCTGGCGCTGGAGGCGGGCATTCCGGCGGGTGTACTCAACGTGGTGCAGGGCTACGGCGCGACGGCAGGCGATGCGCTGGTGCGTCATCACGACGTGCGCGCCGTCTCCTTTACCGGCGGCACGGCCACCGGGCGCAATATTATGAAAAACGCCGGGCTGAAGAAGTATTCCATGGAGCTGGGCGGCAAATCCCCGGTGCTGATTTTTGAAGACGCGGACATCGAGCGCGCGCTGGATGCCGCCCTGTTCACCATCTTCTCCATCAACGGCGAGCGCTGCACCGCGGGCTCGCGCATCTTCATCCAGCAGAGCATCTACCCGGAGTTCGTCAAACGCTTTGCGGAGCGTGCCAACCGTCTGCGCGTGGGCGACCCGACCGATCCGACCACCCAGATTGGGGCACTCATTAGCCATCAGCACTGGGAGAAAGTCTCTGGCTATATTCGCCTCGGCATTGAAGAGGGCGCGACCCTGCTGGCGGGCGGCCCGGACAAACCGACCGACCTGCCTGCGCATCTGAAAGGCGGCAACTTCCTGCGCCCGACCGTGCTGGCGGACGTCGACAACCGCATGCGCGTGGCGCAGGAGGAGATCTTCGGGCCGGTGGCCTGCCTGCTGCCGTTTAAGGATGAAGCGGAAGGTCTGCGCCTCGCGAACGACGTGGAATACGGCCTGGCGTCGTACATCTGGACCCAGGACGTCAGCAAAGTGCTGCGCCTGGCGCGCAATATCGAAGCGGGCATGGTGTTCGTCAATACCCAGAACGTGCGCGACCTGCGCCAGCCGTTTGGCGGCGTGAAGGCCTCCGGCACCGGGCGCGAAGGCGGCGAGTACAGCTTTGAGGTGTTTGCGGAGATGAAGAACGTCTGCATCTCCATGGGCGACCATCCGATTCCAAAATGGGGGATCTGATCATGGGTACATTAGCGTTAGCGGCAAAAATCACCCACGTCCCGTCAATGTATCTCTCCGAGCTGCCGGGGAAAAACCACGGCTGCCGTCAGGGCGCCATCGACGGGCATAAAGAGATCGGCAAGCGCTGCCGCGAGCTGGGCGTGGACACCATCATCGTCTTCGATACCCACTGGCTGGTGAACAGCGCATACCACATCAACTGTGCGGACCATTTTTCAGGCGTCTACACCAGCAACGAACTGCCGCACTTTATCCGCGACATGACTTACGACTACGACGGCAACCCGGCGCTCGGCCAGCTGATTGCCGACGAGGCGGTGAAGCTCGGCGTGCGCGCCAAGGTGCACAACATCCCGAGCCTGAAGCTGGAGTACGGCACGCTGGTGCCGATGCGTTACATGAACCCGGATAAACACTTCAAAGTGGTCTCTATCTCGGCGTTCTGCACCGTTCACGACTTCGCCGACAGCCGCAAACTCGGTGAGGCCATCGTCAGCGCCATCAAAAAATACGACGGCACCGTGGCGGTGCTCGCCAGCGGCTCACTGTCGCACCGCTTTATCGACGACCAGCGCGCGGAAGAAGGGATGAACAGCTATACCCGCGAGTTTGACCGCCAGATGGACGAGCGCGTGGTGAAGCTGTGGCGAGAGGGGCAGTTCAAAGAATTCTGCAGCATGCTGCCGGAGTACGCCGACTACTGCTACGGCGAGGGCAATATGCATGACACGGTGATGCTGCTGGGCATGCTCGGCTGGGACAAATACGACGGCAAGGTGGAGTTTCTCACTGAGTTGTTCGCCAGCTCCGGCACCGGCCAGGTTAACGCCGTTTTCCCCCTGCCCGCGTGAGGAGCCACCATGCCGCACTTTATTGCTGAATGTACCGACAACATCCGCGAGCAGGCAGACCTGCCGGGGTTGTTCGCCAAAGTGAACGAGGCGCTGGCCGCCACGGGCATCTTCCCGATCGGCGGTATCCGCAGCCGCGCCCACTGGCTGGATACCTGGCAGATGGCCGACGGCAAGCAGGATTACGCCTTTGTGCATATGACGCTGAAGATCGGTTCCGGGCGCAGCCTGGAAAGTCGGGAAGCCGTGGGGGAAATGCTGTTTGGGCTTATCAAAGCGCACTTTGCTGCGTTGATGGCTGCCCGCTATCTGGCGCTGTCGTTCGAGCTGGACGAACTGCACCCGACGCTCAATTACAAACAAAACAACGTGCACGCGTTGTTTAAGTAATACCGCTCGATCTGTCCCCTCTCCCTTTGGGAGAGGGAGAAAACAATACAACAGGATATCGCCATGCTCGATAAACACACCCATACCCTGATCGCCCACCGCCTGCATCAGGCGGAACAAACCCGGGAGCAGATCCGCGCGATCTCGCTGGACTACCCGGAGATCACCATTGACGACGCCTACGCCGTTCAGCGCGAATGGGTAAGCCTGAAAATCGCCGAAGGCCGCGTGCTGAAGGGTCTCAAGATCGGCCTCACCTCCAAAGCGATGCAGGCCAGCTCGCAGATCAGCGAGCCGGACTACGGCGCGCTGCTGGACGACATGTTTTTCCACGACGGCAGCGACATCCCCGTCGATCGCTTTATCGTCCCGCGCATCGAAGTAGAGCTGGCGTTCGTGCTGGCAAAACCGCTACGCGGCCCGAACTGCACGATCTTCGACGTCTACAACGCCACGGATTACGTCATTCCCGCGCTGGAGCTGATCGACGCCCGCTGCCACAACGTTGACCCGGAAACCCAGCGCCCGCGCAAGGTGTTCGACACCATCTCCGATAACGCTGCCAACGCGGGGGTGCTCCTCGGCGGTCGCCCGATTAAGCCCGACGCGCTGGATCTGCGCTGGATCTCCGCCCTGCTCTACCGCAACGGCGTGATCGAAGAGACCGGCGTGGCCGCTGGCGTGCTTAACCACCCGGCGAACGGCGTGGCGTGGCTGGCGAACAAGCTGGCGCCGTACGACGTGCAGCTTGAGCCGGGGCAGATCATCCTCGGCGGCTCGTTTACCCGCCCGGTGCCCGCCAGCAGAGGCGACACTTTCCACGTTGACTACGGCAACATGGGCTCCATCAGCTGCCGCTTTGTGTAAGGAGACGATCATGCAGAATGCATTCAAAGCGGCGCTGAAAGCGGGCCGTCCACAAATCGGCTTATGGCTGGGGCTCACCAGCAGCTACAGCGCCGAACTGCTGGCCGGGGCAGGCTTCGACTGGCTGCTGATCGACGGCGAGCACGCCCCGAACAGCGTGCAAACCGTCTTAACCCAATTGCAGGCCATCGCCCCTTATCCGAGCCAGCCGGTGGTACGCCCGTCGTGGAACGATCCGGTGCAGATCAAACAGCTGCTGGACGTCGGCGCACAAACCCTGCTGGTGCCGATGGTGCAAAACGCCGAGGAAGCGCGGCTGGCGGTACGTGCCACCCGTTACCCACCGGCGGGCATTCGCGGCGTCGGCAGCGCGCTGGCAAGAGCGTCGCGCTGGAACCGCATTCCGGACTATCTGCAGCAGGCTAACGACGCCATGTGCGTACTGGTGCAAATCGAAACCCGTGAGGCGCTGAAAAACCTGCCGCAGATCCTCGACGTGGAAGGCGTCGACGGCGTGTTTATCGGCCCGGCCGATCTCAGCGCCGACATGGGCTTTGCCGGTAATCCGCAGCACCCGGAGGTCCAGGCCGCTATCGAGCAGGCGATCGCGCAGATCCTGAGCGCGGGCAAAGCCCCCGGCATCCTGATGGCAAACGAGGCGCTGGCAAAACGCTATCTCGACCTCGGCGCGCTGTTTGTCGCCGTCGGCGTCGACACCACCCTGCTCGCCCGCGGTGCGGAAGCGCTGGCTGCACGCTTTATCGAACAACCGGTTACGTCAGTTAATAACAATAAATCCGTCTACTAAACGTAAGATCTGGAGCGCACCATGACGACCTCTACCCTGCAACCCCATGATAATAAAGCTGTTGAACAACGCGCCATTAACAAGCTGTTCCGACGTTTAATCGTGTTTCTCTTTATCCTGTTTGTTTTCTCGTTTCTCGACCGCATCAACATCGGCTTTGCCGGACTGACGATGGGTAAAGATCTCGGCCTCACCTCCACCATGTTTGGCCTGGCCGCAACCCTGTTTTACGTCACCTATGTGCTGTGCGGGATCCCAAGCAACATCATGCTGGCGAAGATCGGCGCGCGGCGCTGGATCGCCGGGATCATGGTGGTGTGGGGCATCGCCTCCACCTGCACCATGTTCGCCACCAGCCCTGAAACCCTTTACGTCCTGCGCATGCTGGTGGGCATTGCCGAAGCCGGTTTCCTGCCGGGGATCCTGGTCTATCTCACATGGTGGTTCCCGGCCTATCACCGCGCCCGCGCCAACGCGCTGTTTATGATCGCCATGCCGGTCACCATGATGCTCGGTTCAATCCTCTCCGGGTACATTCTGGCGATGGACGGGCTGTGGAACCTGAAGGGCTGGCAGTGGCTGTTCCTGCTGGAAGGGCTGCCGTCAGTGGTGCTCGGGGTAGTAACCTGGTTCTACCTTAACGACACGCCGGATCAGGCCACCTGGCTGGATGAGGACGAAAAGCAGGCGCTGAAAACCATGATCGCCCGCGAGCAGGAGGTCGCCATTGCCCGCGCCGTCACGCCGCGCTCGACGCTGCGAGAAGTGCTGACGCCCGCCGTGCTGCTCTATACGCTGGCCTACTTCTGCCTGACCAACACGCTGAGCGCGATCAACATCTGGACGCCGCAGATCCTGCAGAGCTTTAACACCGGCAGCAGCAATATCGTCATTGGCCTGCTGGCGGCGATCCCGCAGTTTTGCACCATCCTCGGGATGATCTGGTGGAGCCGCCGATCCGACAGGCTAAAAGAGCGAAAAAAGCACACCATCCTGCCGTACCTGTTCGCGGCGGCGGGATGGATGCTGGCCTCCGCCACCGATCACAGCCTGATCCAGCTGCTTGGCATCATCATGGCCTCAACCGGATCATTTACCGCCATGGCGATATTCTGGACCACGCCAGATCGGGTGATTAGCCTGCAGTCCCGCGCGGTGGCGCTGGCGGTGATCAACGCCATCGGCAACGTGGGTTCTGCCGTTAGCCCGCTGCTGATCGGCATTCTGCGCGACGCGACCGGCAGCTTCAGCTCCGGGCTGTGGTTTGTGGCCGGGCTGCTGGTGGTCGGCGCGCTGGTGCTGACGCGCATTCCGATGACGCAGCGGGATCAACAGAGGAACGATCATGTGCCAGAGCCCTATCGCCAACATTGATATCAGCAAGGAGTACGACGAAAGTCTGGGCACCGACGATGTGCACTATCAGTCGTTCGCCCGCATGGCGGCCTTTTTTGGCCGCGACATGCAGGCGCATCGTCACGACCAGTATTTTCAGATGCACTTTCTGGATACCGGGCAGATTGAACTCCAGCTCGACGATCACCGTTACTCGGTGCAGGCCCCGCTTTTCGTTCTCACTCCGCCGTCGGTGCCGCACGCGTTTATTACCGAATCCGACAGCGACGGGCACGTGCTGACGGTGCGCGAGGATCTAATCTGGCCGCTGCTGGAGGTGCTCTACCCCGGCACGCGGGAAGCGTTTGGTCTGCCGGGGATCTGCCTGTCGCTGGCCGACAAGCCTGATGAACTGGCGGCGCTGAAACACTACTGGCAGCTGATAGCCCGGGAGTCCATGGAACAGCTGCCGGGCCGCGAGCATACGCTGGTTCTGCTGGCGCAGGCCGTATTCACTCTGCTGCTGCGCAACGCGAAGCTCGACGATCACGCTTCAGGCGGTATGCGCGGCGAGCTGAAGCTGTTCCAGCGCTTTACCCAACTGATCGACACGCACTACCACCAGCACTGGACGGTGCCGGAATACGCCAGCGAACTGCACCTGACCGAATCCCGGCTAACCGATATCTGTCGCCGCTTCGCCAACCGCCCGCCGAAGCGGTTGATCTTCGACCGACAGCTGCGGGAAGCCAGACGGCTGCTGCTATTTTCCGACAGCGCGGTCAGCGAGATTGCCTGGCAGCTGGGGTTTAAAGATCCGGCCTATTTCGCCCGCTTTTTTAACCGCTTAGTGGGGTGCTCGCCAAGCGCATATCGGGCGCAGAAAGTACCGGTTTCCTGAACGCATCACGGTTCGTAGGGCGGGTAAGCGCAGCGCCACCCGCCGAAAAGCCGCACAGATCACAAATCCACATCCCACCCGAAAAGTACCCGCCGTTGTCCCAATCGTCCCTTCACGTTCCGCCCCTCTCAGGTTTCAATTAAACAACAAAAACAAAACATAAATTTAACATCACCATTCTGATACGAGGTCCCTATGAAGCCTGAAGATTTCCGCGCCGATGCCAAACGTCCGTTAACCGGTGAAGAGTATTTAAAAAGCCTGCAGGACGGGCGTGAGATTTATATCTACGGCGAGCGCGTCAAAGACGTCACCACCCATCCGGCGTTTCGCAATGCGGCAGCCTCCATCGCGCAGATGTACGACGCCCTGCACAAGCCGGACATGCAGGACACGCTGTGCTGGGGCACCGACACCGGCAGCGGCGGTTACACCCACAAGTTCTTCCGCGTGGCGAAAAGCGCCGACGACCTGCGCCAGCAGCGCGACGCTATCGCCGAATGGTCACGCCTCAGCTACGGCTGGATGGGGCGTACGCCGGACTATAAGGCCGCGTTCGGCTGCGCACTCGGTGCCAACCCGGCCTTCTACGGTCAGTTCGAGCAGAACGCCCGCAGCTGGTACACCCGCATTCAGGAAACCGGCCTGTATTTCAACCACGCCATCGTTAACCCACCTATCGACCGCCACAAACCGGCGGATGAGGTGAAAGACGTCTACATCAAACTGGAGAAAGAGACCGACGCCGGGATCGTTGTCAGCGGGGCGAAAGTGGTGGCAACCAACTCGGCGCTGACCCACTACAACATGATCGGCTTCGGCTCCGCGCAGGTGATGGGCGAAAACCCGGACTTTGCGCTGATGTTCGTCGCACCGATGGATGCCGAAGGCGTCAAGCTCATCTCCCGTGCCTCTTACGAGATGGTGGCTGGCGCAACCGGCTCCCCGTATGACTATCCGCTCTCCAGCCGCTTTGATGAGAACGACGCGATCCTGGTCATGGATCATGTGCTGATCCCGTGGGAAAACGTGCTGATCTACCGCGATTTCGACCGCTGTCGTCGCTGGACGATGGAAGGTGGCTTTGCGCGGATGTATCCGCTACAGGCATGCGTGCGCCTGGCAGTGAAGCTCGACTTCATCACCGCCCTGTTGAAAAAATCGCTGGAGTGTACCGGCACCCTTGAATTCCGCGGCATACAGGCGGATCTCGGCGAGGTGGTGGCCTGGCGCAATATGTTCTGGGCGCTGAGCGACTCCATGTGCTCTGAAGCCACGCCGTGGGTCAATGGCGCGTATCTGCCGGACCACGCGGCGCTGCAGACCTACCGCGTGATGGCTCCGATGGCCTACGCGAAGATTAAGAATATTATCGAACGTAACGTCACCAGCGGGCTGATCTATCTGCCGTCCAGCGCGCGGGACCTGAATAACCCACAGATTGACCAGTATCTGGCGAAATACGTGCGCGGCTCCAACGGCATGGATCACGTCGAACGCATCAAGATTTTGAAGCTGATGTGGGATGCCATTGGCAGCGAGTTTGGCGGCCGTCACGAGCTGTATGAGATCAACTACTCCGGTAGCCAGGATGAAATTCGCCTGCAGTGCCTGCGCCAGGCGCAGAGCTCCGGCAACATGGACAAAATGATGGCGATGGTCGACCGCTGTATGTCCGAATACGACCAACACGGCTGGACGGTGCCGCACCTGCACAACAACAGCGATATCAACATGCTGGATAAGCTGCTGAAATAGCGCAGCGGGAGGTTTCAATGCAATCAGAAGAACGCCTGCGTTTTCGCGACGCGATGGCCAGCCTGTCGGCCGCAGTCAATGTCGTCACCACCGAGGGGGAAGCGGGCCGCTGCGGCATTACCGCCACCGCAGTCTGTTCGGTTACGGACACCCCGCCGTCGGTCATGGTGTGTATCAACGCCAACAGCGCCATGAACCCGGTATTCCAGGGCAACGGCAGACTGTGCATAAACGTGCTGAACCACGAGCAGGAGATCATGGCTCGCCACTTCGCCGGGATGACCGGTATGACAATGGAGGAGCGCTTTGCCCTCTCCTGCTGGCAGAAAGGCCCGCTGGCGCAGCCGATGCTGAAAGGTGCGCTGGCCAGCCTTGAAGGCGAGATAAGCCAGGTGCAAACCATCGGCACGCATCTGGTGTATCTTGTTGAAATTAAAAATATCATTTTGAGTGATGCAGGACACGGCCTGATCTACTTCAAACGCCGTTTCCACCCGGTCATGATGGAGGTGGAAGCCACCGCGTAATTCTCCCGCGCGCTGGCCTTTTTTTCGGCCAGCGCCACTTTCTGCAAAAACTCCTAAGGTTTCCGCTAAATCACGCCGTTATACAACCATAAGATAAATTTTCTGTGCCTGAATACTGACATCTCTGGTCAGTGCTTCCCGCTTCATTCAGCGCATACCTAATATACAGGATGACCTTATGGCTAAAACGACGCGGAGCCGCTCGGCTGAACGTCTGGTCGATATTCTGGTTGAGCTACATTTAAACGGTGTGGTAAACCGCAGTGCGCTAATGACCAAATTTAAAATTACCGAGCGTACCGTCTACCGGGATTTAAATGCGCTCTCTCCTATCGTTGAACATACCGGTAACGGGCTATATCGGCTGATCCATTCCGCACAATCTCCCGGCGGACAAGGATTACATCACACACTGGCTAACCTCCTGAATGCAGATAACTTTTTCCCTGAAAGAAATACGGAATTCTGGCAAAAGCTGGAAACACGCGTTGACGAAAATCATATTCTTATCCTTGGTAACGACGCAGAGCACACGGTACAACGTGATATCAGCCGTCATTTAGCGAAAATTGAGAAATCTATTAATAACCATAATGTTTGCCAGATCGTTTATAAGGGTAAAACCCGCCTGATTAATCCCTATAAACTCATTAACAAAAAAAATATATGGTATTTACAAGCTACCGAAAATAGTCGGCTTAAATCCTTTTCATTGAGTCAGATTCGCTGGTTTGATATTCAGAAAACCCTTTTTACCCCTGAAGAGAATGTCCGCGCGCTCCTGGAAAAAAGCCTCGATCCGTGGGTGTCTGAAGATACTTTCACCGTGAAAATATTCATTAAAGATAATATTTCACATTACTTCCTGCGCCGGGATCTTCTGCCGGAACAAGAGCTGCTGGAAGAACAACGTGGCGGTATCACGCTGCGCTGCCGGGCAGCACACGAGAACCAGATCCTGCCGCTGCTGTTCTACTGGCTGCCGAATATTCAAATCCTGGAGCCGAACTGGCTGAAGGAGAAACTGGTTAAAACGCTGGAAAACTATCTGGCGATGGCGCGCAGCCCGGATAACCACGTGATCTCAATCACATAATTTCCTCCAGCGGCGGCGAGCCTTAACCACTCGCCGCTTCCTTTGACCGCTCACCCGTCACTTTCAACCACTCATTCATTTACCCACCTTTACACGCGCGAGGATCTGGCACGATCGCTCCAGCATTACTCAATACCTCCTCACAACGAACCTTGACCCTTTTTTCTTTACATAAAAAACCAGGTCTTACTATGGATACTAAAAAACTACTTAAGCACGTGCCCTGGGCCTTACTCGGGATCCTCGGTGCTTTCTGTCTGGCGGTTGTCGCATTACGCCGGGGCGAACACGTCAGCGCCCTGTGGATCGTCGTCGCGTCCGTTTCCGTCTATCTTGTGGCTTATCGCTACTACAGCTTATACATCGCGCAGAAGGTCATGAAGCTCGACCCAACGCGCGCCACGCCGGCGGTCATTAACAATGACGGCCTGAACTACGTGCCAACCAACCGCTACGTGCTGTTTGGTCACCACTTTGCCGCCATTGCAGGCGCTGGCCCGCTGGTCGGCCCGGTACTGGCCGCGCAGATGGGCTACCTGCCGGGTACCCTCTGGCTGCTGGCGGGCGTGGTGCTGGCGGGCGCGGTGCAGGACTTTATGGTGCTGTTTATCTCCTCACGCCGTAACGGTTCGTCGCTGGGTGAGATGATCAAAGAAGAGATGGGTCGCGTGCCGGGTACCATTGCCCTGTTCGGTTGTTTCCTGATTATGATCATTATCCTCGCGGTGCTGGCGCTGATCGTCGTGAAAGCGCTGGCCGAAAGTCCGTGGGGCGTGTTTACCGTCTGCTCTACCGTACCGATTGCGCTGTTCATGGGCATTTACATGCGCTTCCTGCGCCCGGGACGCGTGGGCGAAGTCTCCGTGATTGGTATCGTGCTGCTGGTTGCCTCTATCTACTTTGGCGGCGTCATTGCGCATGACCCGTACTGGGGCCCGGCGCTGACCTTTAAGGACACCACCATCACCTTCGCGCTGATTGGTTACGCGTTTGTATCCGCCCTGCTCCCGGTATGGCTGATTCTGGCACCACGTGATTACCTCGCGACCTTCCTGAAAATCGGGGTTATCGTCGGGCTGGCTATCGGGATTGTGATCATCAACCCTGAGCTGAAAATGCCGGCGGTGACTCAGTACATTGACGGCACCGGCCCACTGTGGAAAGGCGCGCTGTTCCCGTTCCTGTTTATCACCATCGCCTGTGGTGCCGTGTCTGGCTTCCACGCGCTGATCTCCTCCGGCACCACGCCGAAGCTGATGGCCAACGAAACCGACGCGCGCTTTATCGGTTACGGCGCGATGCTGATGGAATCCTTCGTGGCGATCATGGCGCTGGTTGCGGCGTCTATCATCGAACCGGGCCTGTACTTCGCAATGAACACCCCGCCTGCGGGTCTGGGCATCACCATGCCAAACCTGCATGAGATGGGCGGCGAAAATACCGCGCTGATCATGGCCCAGCTGAAGGATGCCAGCGCCCACGCGGCAGCAACCGTCAGCTCCTGGGGCTTCGTGATCTCCCCTGAGCAGATCATGCAGACCGCGAAAGACATCGGCGAACCGTCCGTGCTGAACCGCGCAGGTGGCGCACCGACGCTGGCTGTCGGTATTGCACATGTGTTCCATAAAGTGCTGCCGTGGGCAGACATGGGCTTCTGGTACCACTTCGGTATTCTGTTTGAAGCGCTGTTTATCCTCACCGCGCTGGATGCCGGTACCCGTGCGGGCCGCTTCATGCTGCAGGACCTGCTGGGTAACTTCGTGCCGTTCCTGAAGAAAACCGACTCTCTGGTGGCGGGTGTGCTCGGCACTGCGGGTTGCGTAGGCCTGTGGGGTTACCTGCTGTATCAGGGCGTGGTTGATCCACTCGGCGGCGTGAAGAGCCTGTGGCCGCTGTTCGGTATCTCTAACCAGATGCTGGCCGCTGTGGCTCTGGTACTTGGCACCGTCGTACTGGTGAAAATGAAACGCACCAAATACATCTGGGTGACCGTCATTCCTGCACTGTGGCTGCTGCTCTGCACTACCTGGGCGCTGGGCCTGAAGCTGTTCAGCACCAACCCGCAGCTGGAAGGCTTCTTCTTCATGGCGAACCAGTACAAAGAGAAGATTGCCGCAGGCGGCGCAGATCTGACCACGCAGCAGATTGCCAACATGAACCATATCGTGGTGAACAACTACACCAACGCAGGTCTGAGCATTCTGTTCCTGGTGGTGGTGTACAGCATCATTTTCTACGGTATCAAAACCTGGCTGAAAGTGCGTAACGCCGAAGGCCGTACGGATAAAGAAACGCCGTACGTGCCGGTGCCGGAAGGTGGCGTGAAGACCTCTTCACACCATTAAAAAAATGGCGGGTGGCGCTACGCTGACCCGCCCTACAACGGTACTTTAGGCCCGGTAAGCGTAGCGCCACCGGGCTTTGTCTTATCAGGATGCATTATGTTTGGTAACTTAGGCGAAGCGAAAAAATACCTCGGTCAGGCGGCAAAAATGCTGATTGGTATTCCGGACTATGACAACTACGTTGAGCATATGAAGACCAACCATCCGGATAAACCGTACATGACCTACACTGAATTCTTCCGCGAGCGTCAGGAAGCACGCTACGGTGGAAGTGGAGAAGGCGGCGTCCGCTGCTGCTAAAGGAGAGAACATGACCCCGATTGCCGTCACCCTGCTGACCGGTTTCCTCGGCGCCGGTAAAACCACCCTGCTGCGCCACATCCTGAACGAGCAGCACGGCTTCAGGATCGCCGTCATCGAAAACGAATTCGGCGAAGTCTCCGTGGACGATCAATTGATTGGCGATCGCGCCACGCAGATCAAAACCCTGACCAACGGCTGCATCTGCTGTACCCGCTCAAACGAGCTGGAAGACGCCCTGCTGGATCTGCTCGACAGCCGCGATCGCGGTGAAATCGACTTCGACCGCCTGGTGATTGAATGCACCGGCATGGCCGACCCCGGCCCGATTATTCAGACCTTTTTCTCCCATGACATTCTTTGCCAGCGCTACCTGCTGGACGGCGTCATCGCCCTGGTCGATGCGGTTCACGCCAACGATCAGATGAACCAGTTCACCATCGCCCAGTCTCAGGTGGGCTACGCCGACCGCATCCTGCTGACCAAAACCGACGTGGCGGGTGACAGCGAGAAACTGCGTGAACGTCTGACCCGCATTAACTCCCGCGCGCCGATTTACACCGTGACGCACGGCGATATCGACCTCTCACAGCTGTTCAACACCAACGGCTTTATGCTGGAAGAGAACGTCACCACGAAACCGCGTTTCCACTTTATGGGAGACAAGCAAAACGACGTGACGTCGATTGTGGTGGAGCTGGATTACCCGGTGGATATCAGCGAGGTCTCCCGCGTGATGGAGAACCTCCTGCTGTCATTTGCCGACAAACTGCTGCGCTACAAAGGGATGCTGTGGATCGACGGCGAACCGAACCGCCTGCTGTTCCAGGGCGTGCAGCGCTTATACAGCGCCGACTGGGATCGCCCGTGGGGCGATGAAGCGCCGCGTAGCGTAATGGTATTTATTGGCATACAGCTGCCGGAGGAAGAGATTCGCGCGGCGTTTGCAGATCTGAAAAAATAACCGCCCTGCTTCCCCTCTCCCCCGTGGGGAGAGGGGAAGGTTGAGGGGTGCCTAAACTTATTTCAACGCCTCCGGCAGCGTCACAATCCACAGCTCACTATCCGACTCAGGCTTCTTCAGCGGCTTCACGCTAAGCGTGGTTTCAACCGGTTTATCATCCAGCGTCAGCTTGCCTTCCGCGTTCACCCGATAATCCTTGAGCTTCTTGCCCTCGACCGGATTTTGCATCGCCACCTTCACGCCAAAGTCATTATCGTTCGCCACGGCAAGCCGTTTGCTGTCGATCAGCGCCAGCCCTTCAGCTTTCTCCTGCTGCCAGCCCAGCGCGCGCAAATCAACGACCTGCGTTTTTGCCGCAAGGGTAATGCCGCGCTGCTTCAGGGTTTTCTCATCATCAAACTCCGGGTACTCGCCCGGCTTGTCAAAGGCGCTCAGGTCGCTCGCTTTGCTGAGGTCCACCTTGTAGATAAGGTTACGCATCCCGTCATTTTTATCGCTTCCCTGCTCAATCAGCAGGATATGCTGGTCATCAAGCGCCACGATGTCGCCGATTTTGGCATCACTGTTTTTGCTGTAGGCCGCGCTGTCGATAGGGTAGCCGTACATCGCTGTTTTGCCGGTCGCCGGGTCGAAGCTCACGAGACGCGTAAACAGCGCCTGCTTTTTGCTTTTACCGTCGATATCCAGCGTACTTTGTACCGCGGCGATAATGCGCCCGTCCGGCATACGGGTCAGGCCTTCAAAGCCCCGGTTCGGTTGACGCCATTTGATAACGTTTGGCAGACCGCCCGCGATCGACTTTTCCCCTTCCGCCGCCTGCGGGCCGTGGATCGCCAGGATTTTCCCTTTACTGTCGACGTTAATCAGAAACGGGCCATACTCGTCGCACAGCCAGTAGCCGCCTTTGCCGTCCGGCGTGATGCCTTCCGTATCCAGCCCGCGGTTGTCACCCTTCAGCGTCTTGAGGGTGTCGCTAAACGCCACCTCATTGGTGGATCCAATCACGCCGCTTTGCAGCGGCAGACCGTTAATCTCGCCTTTATCGTCATGCAGCGGGCGGGCATCCGTCGCTTCTGCTTTACCGTTCTGCACGCGGATGGTCATCAGCAGCGGCGCGAAATCCGGCGTGACAAAAATTTTGGCTTCATTTTTACCCATTTTTGGCGCATCGGCGTTTGGACCGCGATCGGTCACGGTTGCAAAGGTCAGAGCATCGCCCTGCTTACCCGTAAACAGCAGGCCAGAGCCAATGCCCACCGGGAGTCCGTTCGGAAATGCGCTGGCGAACGCGCCGCTGTAGTTGACGTGTGAGCCTTCAGGAAAGCTGACGACATAGCGTTCAGCCGTGGGCTGTGCCGCCAGGCCAGAGAAAGAGAGCGCACAACCAACCAGCACAGGAATGATTTTTCTTTTCATATTGTTAGCATCCAGTAAGAGAAGCCAACAACGTAATGAACAAACGTGTCAGAAAAATGACATCGCAGGGAAAGGCGCCTGCGCGAGAGGACGTGTTTTCACCACCATAAGTGTAAATCTTTGTTGTTTTATGTGATTTTTGAAATATTTTTGGAAATTTCTGGAGCCTCCATTATTACACCTCCAGTCACTATCCCGCCCTCGTTCAGTTTATGTTTAGTCAAAAAACTAAACGGTTTCTAAACGCCTGAAAATCACGCGTTGACTCCCGTTCAATCAAACAAAAACGCAACATTAAATAAATAAAATTTAACAAAACCAGCATAAAACAGCGACTTGCATCACATTTGCAGTCATAAACATCGCTTGTTATGGTGCCTCCAGATTAATTTGATGATGAGGCATGAAACATGAAAAAACTGAATATCCTTCTTCTTTCTGCACTGACAGCCCTCTCTGGTTCCGCACTGGCCATGGGCGGTAGCGTTGAGCAGGGTAAAAACTTTACTAACCTCAATCTGGAAATGGGCAAATCCTCATCCGGCCTGTACGCCGAAAGCAACTGGCTCAAAAACACCGATGACGGTACCCAGACCGGTGGCGTGGGCGCAGGCTACAACCTGGAAGTGGGCCCGGTCATGCTGAACGCAGGCGCGAAGGCGATCTACATCGGCCCGAAAAAAGGCGATAACGGCGTGGCGTTCCCGATTGGTGGCGGCGTAAACGTTGCGCTGACTGACAGCATCCATGTCTATGGCGAAGGTTACGTTGCGCCTGAAGGCCTGAACAACAGCGTGAAAAACTATGTGGAAGCCAACGGGGGCGTAAGCTGGACGCCTGTCACGCCGCTGACCCTGAAAGTGGGTTACCGCCACGTGAGCGTTGATGGCAAAGACGGTCGCCCTGGCCACACGCTGATTGACGGCGCATACGTGGGCGGTGGTGTGTCCTTCTAAGGCTGTATTGCGCGTTTCGCCCGGCGGCGCTACGCTTGCACGGGCCTACGGGTTTTGTAGGCCGGGTAAGCGCAGCGCCACCCGGCAAGAAAGGCGATGACGTTACTTACGCACCACCACCAGCTTCTGGTTCACAAACTCTTTGATCCCCAGATCCGACAGCTCGCGTCCATAACCGGAGCGCTTCACGCCGCCGAACGGCAGCTCTGGCGCGGTATCGGTGAGCCAGTTGATGTACACCATCCCGGTCTCAATCCACGACGCCATTTTCTTCGCGCGCTCGATATCCTGACTGAATACCGCCCCACCCAGGCCATAGTGTGAATCGTTCGCCAGGGCGACGGCCTCGTCGTCGTTTTTCACCACATACATCTGGGCCACCGGACCGAAGAACTCCTCGAAATACGCCGGGTTGTCGCGAGAGATATTCGTCAGAATCGTCGGCTCGAAGAAGCTGCCGTCACGCTGAACAGGTTTACCGCCATAGTGCAGCGTCGCACCGTTTTTCACCGCCTCGTTAACCTGTTTGGTCAGCGTTTCCAGCGCATCTTTAGACGACAGCGGTCCCAGCGTGGTGCTTTCGTCCAGCGGATCGCCGATTTTCACCTGCTTAAACGCCTCGGTGAATTTAGTCAGGAAGGCATTCGCAATCTTTTCATGCAGGATAAAGCGCTTCGCCGCGGTACAGACCTGCCCGGCGTTGTTGAGGCGCGCACTGACCCCCGTCTTCACCGCTTTTTCGAGGTCGGCGTCATCCAGCACCACGAAGACGTCGTTACCGCCCAATTCCAGCGTGGATTTCTTGATGTGCTTCGCCGCCTGTGCGGCCACGACGCTACCGGCTTTTTCGGAACCGGTCAGCGCGGCACCCTGGACGCGATCGTCAGCGATGATGTTCGCCACCTGATCGGACGAGATAAACAGGTTGGTCCACGCCCCTTCCGGCGCACCCGCCTCGCGTACCAGATGGGCAAAGGTCTCAGCGCAGTGCGGTACAATGCTGGCGTGTTTGGCGATGACCGGGTTCCCCGCCGCCAGGTTCGGCGCCAGAACGCGCATCAGCTGGTAGTACGGGAAGTTCCACGGCTCAACGGCCATCAGTACGCCGATGGGGTGATGCTCCACCCACGCTTCCCCAAGTTCAGAGGGATACTTCACCGGCGCCAGGAACTGCTTCGCGTTGTCGGCGTAGTAGCGGGCGATTTGTGCACACAGCTTCACCTCGCCGCGGCTCTGCTCAATGAGCTTACCCATCTCCTGACTGGCAATTTTCGCCAGATCGTCCACGCGCTCGTCGATCAGGTCGGCAAGCTTATGCAACACCGGGAGACGCTGGTTGATGTCGCCTTTCGCCCAGTCAGAATGGTAAAGCGCATCAGCCGCCTTCAGGGCCGCTTCAATATCCGCGTCGGTATGTGAGGGGTATTCTTTGATGAGCTGGTTAGTGGCAGGATTTACTGTCTGATAAGCCATATCGAATCTCCATGTTTTACCGCTTAGGGTATTAAGGGTAGTCAACATGACTGGCTCTGGACGTAAAGTTGGGTATATCCGGACGGTTCCTAATGAAGCGCTGCCAGACGGTTCCCTGACGTGGTATAAAAAACGTCCAGAAGGAGTTCCCATGACCGATACCCGACACATCCTCCAGACTTTTCACCGCGCCTCAGGCCTTGAGCTCCGCAGCACACGGCAGAGCACGCAGGCCTACAAACGTCATTGTCATCCTCAACTCTCTCTTGGCGCGATTGTGGAAGGCCAGACCTGCTGCGTGTGCCATGACAGGGAGTACATCCTTCATCCCGGGGATCTGATTGTGATCCCGGCTTATGCGCCGCACAGCTGCAACCCCATCGCCGGGCAAGCGCGCAGCTACCATATGCTCTATATCGACACCGATCGTCCTCTGGCGCTCCAGGTGATCCGTAACGCTACGTTCTTCAACCACTTCCTTGATATTGTTGAGACAATGTCGCCTGCATCCGTGGACAGGCTGCTTTCTGTCCTTCCCCACCGTGCGGATAACCCTGATGCGCTGCGTTCAACCAGCCAGCATATTCAGCAGGCACTTCTTGCCGATCTGGCTGCACCGCCTTCGCTTGATGAACTGGCTCAACGCTTCTCGCTACGCAAGGAGACGCTGATTCGTACCTTCCGGCAGGACACCGGGCTGACGCCGGGCAGCTTCCTTAATATCTCCCGCGTGGAATACGCCAAAGCACGGCTGCGCGCCGGGGATGATATTGCCGACGTGAGCTACCAGAGTGGGTTTGCCGATCAGAGCCATTTCCATAAGACCTTCGTTCGCTATAGCGCCGCTACGCCGCGCCAGTACGCCACAGGACGATCAATATCAGACAATAATCAGGATACGTAACACCGTAAGGTGATCTCAGTTACGGCTATGAGGTCACTATGGAACTGTTCTTCCCTTCCGCTTTTCTCGCCCTGGCGCTGGCGCATTTTGTTGCGCTGTTAAGCCCGGGTCCGGATTTCTTCTTGCTTGTGGGCTACGCGGCGCGCTACCGACTGCGCGGCAGCGCCGGGCTGTGCCTCGGCATCGCCGCGGGTAATGCGCTCTATATTGTTCTGGTGATTGTCGGCTGGAGCGCCCTGCGCCAGTTTACGTGGCTGTTTACGCTAATCGAACTGTCCGGGGCGCTGTACCTGCAGTGGATTGGCTCGCACCTGGTGCGCAGCCGCCCGCAGACGCTGGCGCTGAATGAAACTCATCAGCGGCTTCCCGCATTGCGTAAGCAAATCCTGCTGGGGCTCGGCTCGGCACTGCTTAATCCGAAGAACGCGCTGTTCTATCTGGCGCTGATGACGGCGTTACTGGGGCCAGACGTCACGCTGCTTCAGCAGGCAACCTGCGGCGTCTGGATGGTGATGGTGGTGCTGGTGTGGGATCTGGCGCTGGTGTCGCTAATGGGGTTGCGAGCGGTGCAACAGAAGCTCAGCCGTGCGCTCGGGTGGATTGAACGCACGGCGGGCGTGGTGCTGATGGGGTTTGGTGGGTGGGTGCTGTGGCGATTTTTGCATTTTCTTCCCGTCTCCCTCTATCCTTAACCCATGGAAAAAATAGCTGAACTCAAACGCGCTAAGCTTCTCGCGCTGTCGCTGCTGCTGGTTGCCGCCGCGGCGTTTATCTTCACTCTGTTCCTGCCGCAGACTTTCTGGGTGCGCGGGGTAAAGGCGATTGCCGAGGCGGCGATGGTCGGCGCACTGGCGGACTGGTTCGCCGTCGTTGCGCTTTTTCGCCGGGTCCCCATTCCGTTTATCGCGCGCCATACGGCGATTATCCCGCGCAATAAAGACCGTATCGGCGACAATCTTGGCCAGTTTGTGCAGGAGAAGTTTCTGGATACCCAGTCCCTGGTCGCGTTAATCCGCCGCTATGAACCCGCGCACATGATCGGTGCCTGGTTCAGCAAGCCTGACAACGCCCAGCGCGTCGGGCTGCATCTGATGCAGGTGATGAGCGGGTTCCTTGAGTTGACCGACGACGGGCGCATTCAGCGGATGCTCAAACGCGCGGTGCATAAGGCCATCGATAAGGTCGATTTCACCGAAACCAGCGCCGTGATGCTGGAGAGCATGACCAAAAACAACCGCCACCAGGTGCTGCTCGATGCCATCATCAACCGCCTGATTACCTTGATTCAGCGCGACAGCACGCGGGAATTTATCTCTGACCAGATCGTCCACTGGCTGAAGACCGAACATCCCCGCAAAGCGATGGTATTGCCCACCGAGTGGCTGGGCGATCAGAGTGCAGAGATGGTATCGAATGCGGTGAACACGTTGCTGGACGATATCAGCCACGACCGCACGCACCAGATCCGTCAGGCGTTCGACCGGGCCACGCTGAAGCTTATCGACAACCTGAAAAACGATCCGGAAATGGCGGCGAAAGCCGACAACATCAAGCACTACCTGAAAAATGACGAGGCGTTTAACCGCTATCTGGGGGAAATGTGGGCCGATCTGCGCCAGTGGCTGAAGGCGGATATGCAAAGTGAAGACTCGCGCGTGAAGCAGCGCATCGCCAACGCCGGGCTGTGGTTTGGCGAAACGCTGACAAACGATGCCAGCCTGCGGGCGTCGCTGAACGAGCATCTGGAGCAGGCCGCGCATCGCGTCGCGCTGGGTTTCGCCGCGTTCCTGACCCGCCACATCAGCGACACGGTGAAAAGCTGGGATGCTAAAGACATGTCCCGCCAGATCGAGCTGAATATCGGCAAAGATCTGCAGTTTATCCGCGTCAACGGTACGCTGGTGGGCGGGACGATTGGCCTGATCCTGTTTTTACTCTCGCAGCTGCCTGCCGTGCTGGGACATTAATCCGCTTTGGGCGGCGCGATGATATAGCGCGTCGCCTCGAAGCGATTCAGGATTAAATGCACCAGAAAGACCATCGTCAGCGTCGCCACCAGCGAAAACGTGACGGAGGTGATGCGATAGAGATCGCTGAACACCAGGTCGCTGTCAGGATGCATGTTCTGCCCGAACATAATGCCGATGGTGGTAATACTGGAAAATCCTACGCCTGCGCCTACTTTCTCCATCACATGCAGACGTGCGCCAAACGCCAGCCCAAGGCCAATCAGCGGCATCATGAGCAGCATATGGCTACTGTGGTCGTAGAGGATGAGCTGGACAACCAGGATATAAAGACAGCCCAATACCACGCCGACCACGCGCCAGATGGAGCTCATCACCGCGCCACGATAGTGCATCGGGAACAGGATCAAAATCCCGGCCATCAGCGCCGAGAGGGAATCGCTTAAGTCACTGATTTGAAAAACGACGAAAATCAGCGTCGCGACGGTGCCGGAGAGCAGCGACTCATGGCGCACGCGGGCATCGTCTTTCTCAATCAATGGCGGCGGCTTGCGGGGTTCCACGTCCGGCAGGAGATAGTTCATCAGCGCGCTCAGGCACACCGCCATCACGCTCGCTTCGATGTTGGAAAACAGCAGCGTGTGCCAGTTGGTGGTGGGGTAGCTCATAAAATTGAGCATCACGCTCTGGCACACCACGCCCATCGACCCGAACAGGAACAGCGGCCCTTTGCTCATAAAGCGAAAACGCATGACGTACAGGGCAAACACCACCAGCGTCATGATGACCGGCCATTGCGACAGATAGCCGATGATAATCACCATTTCAACGCAGTTCAGCGATGCACTGAAGATAAACTGCTTCGCCACATGGCGGTTGAAGACCGGCACCAGCGAGAGCAGCATGATCGGGTAGACCACAAAAAACACGCCGTAGCTGGTGTTGTAGAAACTGGAAATGCTCAGCGCAATCATCCCGGCAAAGACGATGCGCAAAGTCTGGCGAAAGTCGTTTGCCGTGTAAACGATGTTACCGTGCGGGGTAAACACCCGCGCCAGCGTATTAATAGACATAATGCAGCAGGCTCACCAGATGGATCTGCATCCCGGAGAAGAAGCGCGCAAACGGCCCTTCACTGTTATAGAGCTGGACAGTCGCCCGCGCGCCGGTCGGCAGTGGCTTCGGCAGCGCCTCGTCCAGCATGACGTGAATGCGCATGCGCTGGGCGTCACGCACCCAGCGGTTCGAGGTTTCCGGCTCGGAGAGCTGGCCGTTCACCGCCTCCTGACCCGCGAGGATCCCCGCGTCGCTGCTGGTCACGTGGGCGCGGAAGACGCGTCCCGGAAAGGCGTCAAACACCACCGCGGCATCGGTGCCCTGATGGGTATGGCGCAGGCTTTTCTCGCGGAAATCGGCCACGATGTCGGTCTGGTTGTTCACCAGCGCCAGCGCCGCTGCGCCTGAGGAGGCATAAAAACCGGGGCTTAACTGCAGGTTACTGACCGTGCCGTCTGCCTGAGCATACACCTTCGTCCAGCCGAGATTCAGCTCCGCCTCATCCAGCGCGTTGCGGTATTTTTGCAGCGTGACGTTGCGGTGTTCCTCCCGCTCGCCGCGCTGAATACGCAGGTTCTGGATATTGGCCTGAATGGTGCTGACGGACTGCTCGCTGCTCTGCCAGGTGGTCCGGACTTTATCCAGATCCGCCTGCGAGACGTTCTGTAACGTGCTCAGCTTCTGATAACGTTCGAAGGTCACTTTATCGTTACGCGCGGTCAGCACGGCGGTTTTCAGGCTGGCCTGCGCGGCGGCGATCTGCGCGTCCAGCTGCTGGTTGGAAAGACGAGCCTGCTCCAGCGCGATTTGCGCCGCTTCCACTTTATTGCGAAACGGCGTGTCGTCGAGTTCAAACAGCAGATCGCCCCGCTTCACCTGGCTGTTGTTGTGCACATGCACGGCCGCCACATAGCCGGAGACACGCGGAGAAACCGGCGTCACCACGCGCATCACGGTGGAGTCCGGCGTCAGCGGGATCCAGATATCCGCGACGACAAAATAGATAAACATCAGCAGGAAAGAGGCAATACTCACCCTTACCCAGCGGGCAAACTTTTGTTCAGGGGTCATTATTTTTCGGTCTTGTTGTCTTCTTCGCGGATTGTCCGCAAATTACAGGCGATTTGATTCAGGGTGGCGCTGAAGATATCGATATGTTCCGGCGCGATATTTTGCGATACCCGCGCCTGATAGGTCTCAATCACCTGAGTAAGCCTTTTTAAGATGGCTTTTCCCTCAGGCGTCAGCGTCAGAAGCCGGATGCGCTTGTCATAAGGCGATGTGGTGCGCAGCAGGTAACCCTGTTTTTCCAGCTGTGTGAGCGTGCGCATCAGCGGCGGCAGTTCAATGCCCTGAACCTCCGCCAGCTCACTCATTGAGACGTTATCCCCAAGTTGAAAAAGCTGCATCATCACCGTCCAGCTCGACTGGGTTAACCCGGTATCGAGAATGGCATCGTCGATCACCGCACGCCACTGACGCACGATCATCGCCATCCGCATACCCATCGGCCTGCGGCTAAACAGTTCTTCTTCACTCATAGGGAGTCCCTCTCGTCACACGCAGTCAAGATAATAGTTATCAGGGTAAGTATCAAGAAACGAGGGACGAAAGCGCAGGAATTGCGAAAACGACGTTCTCCCTCTCCCTGTGGGAGAGGGCCGCGGTGAGGGCATCAGCCCGCAGCGGAATTTAACGGCTAAAGCTAAAATGTCGGGTAATGGCACTTTTCCCCGACGCCGTCACCACTACCTCCCTGTACCCCATCACCCGCTGGAGCCAGCCTTTACTCTCCAGATAAGTGAGCAGCGCCGTGCCCGCTTCTCCCCCAAGATGAAACCGTCGCTCGCTCCAGTCGAGGCAGGCGCAGCAGGCCTTGCGACGGGGATGAGCATTTAATGGAATGCCGAGTTTCAGAAACTGCTCACGGCCATACAGGGTGAGCGCGGAACCGTCAGCCTCCAGCCAGCCTTCCGCCTGCATAAAATCATAGATCTGAACCGCCACCGTTCCGGCAAGGTGGTTATAGCAGGTGCGGGCTTCACGCAGGGCTTTTGGCGCAGACGTTTCCGGCGGCGTAATGCGGCTCCAGGAGAGCCCCATCATCTGCTCGACCAGCGCCGCGACGTCGTGCCCGGCAAGGCGATAATAGCGGTGCCGCCCTTGCGATAAACACGTAATCAACTTTCCTTCCACCAGCCGGGCGAGATGCCCGCTGGCGGTCGACGGCGCAACGTCTGCCGCAGTGCTGAGTTCGGTAGCGGTCCACGCCCGCCCGTCCATCAGCGCGCAGAGCATCTTCACGCGCGAGGGATCGGCCATTGCCGCCGCCACCGCCGCAATGGCCTGTTCCAGTGCCGCGCTGTTCTCAGGAGGCTGGTTCGTTTTTAACATGGGGCGCCCAGGGTTCGGTGATCTCTGCGGCCAGCTTATCATCATCCGTCAGCAGAATAAGGTGATTCGCATGGTCGCTGTACTGGGTAAGAATAGACACACCGCGTGCCGCCAGCACCGCCGCGATGTCACCTAACTCGCCTGGCCGCTCCTGCCTGAGTTTTCTGATAACCGGCTTGCGCACCGCCTGAACGGTAAATCCGGCCTCCATCAGCACGCGGCAGGCTTTTTCCCCGTCCTCCACCAGGAAATGGGCATCGGTACCAAATACGCCGCCCCCCTCCAGCCCCACGCCGTGACGGCCTAACAGTTGTCCAAAGCGCGCCAGCTCGCCGGGCATGTCGCTGAAAATCACGTGAACGTCATGCATTCGCTCGCCCTCCGTTTTCGGAACTGTATTCCCGCACGACCTGTGCCACGCGAATGCGATAGTACGCAAAAATGGCTCCCCGCCCTTCGGCC
Organism: Enterobacter kobei; assembly: GCF_001729765.1. Lineage (NCBI taxonomy): Bacteria > Pseudomonadati > Pseudomonadota > Gammaproteobacteria > Enterobacterales > Enterobacteriaceae > Enterobacter > Enterobacter kobei. Next base: position 534,436 of record NZ_CP017181.1, on the reverse strand, counting down.
TGCGCCGCCTGGTGAAAGACGTTTTGCTTCCAGCTGCGGATGGCCTCTTCATCCCGCCACCAGGAAAGGGACAGGATTTTGCCGTCGGTGGTCAAACTCTGAAAGCGTTCGATATCAATAAAACCATCAATGTCGGCCAGCAAAGGTTTGAGTTCGGCGGCGAGTTGCAGGTAGCGGGCCTGATGATGAGGCTCCGCTTTGGCTTCGAAAAGGACTGCGATCATAAGTGTCTCTCCGTTGTGATAGTGAGGAGAGAATGCAGAGAAAATTAACTTCATACTTCGGCGACTGACGAAGTGTCTTTGCCGGATGGCGCTGCGCTTATCCGGCCTACGAGCACCTGTAGGCCCGGTAAGCGCAGCGCCACCGGGCAGGTTTTAGCCCAGGATCGACCTCGGCTCCATAAACGCCCGAATCCCCCACTCGCCCATCTCGCGCCCCACGCCGGAGTGCTTAAACCCGCCAAACGGCGCTTTCGGCTCATGGGCAAGCGTATTCACCAGCACGCGCCCGGAGACAATCTGCTGCGCCACGCGGCGGGCGCGGTCCACATCCTCACCCAGCACCATCGCGCTCAGGCCGTACTCGGTGTCATTGGCAATCGCGATAGCCTCCGCTTCGTCCTGATAGGGAATGATGCACAGCACCGGGCCAAAAATCTCGTCGCGGGCAATCACCATGTCATTATTCACATCAGCAAACAGCGTCGGGCGTACAAACCAGCCGTCCTGCGTGTCCGCTGGCCGCCCTTCGCCTCCTGCCAGCAGCCGTGCGCCCCCGTCGAGCCCCTGACGAATATACCCCTGCACCCGCAGCCACTGCTTCTCGCTGACCATCGGGCCGACGTCCGTGGCACTGTCGCGCGGGTCACCGGATTTCACCGCCGCCACGGCCTGCGCCAGCGCGGTTTCGATTTCCGTTTTACGCGACTGCGGCACCAGAATGCGCGTTCCCGCCACGCACGCCTGCCCGCTGTTCATAAACCCGGCCTGAATCACCAGCGGGATCGCCTGCGCTAAGTCCACATCATCCAGCAGGATCGTCGGCGATTTACCGCCCAACTCCAGCGTCACGCGCTTAAAGCTTTCCGCCGCGTTACGCAGAATGGCCTTGCCGGTATTCGTCGAGCCGGTAAACGAGATTTTCGCCACGTCCGGATGGCGGCTGATGGTGTCCCCGACGGTTTCACCGCGCCCGGTGACAATGTTAAACACGCCCGGCGGCAAAGCAGCATCGCGCAACGCTTCGGTGACAATCCGGGTTTGCAGGGCGCTCATTTCGCTCGGCTTAATCACTGCCGTACAGCCTGCCGCCAGCGCGACCACCAGCTTGCCGCAGATAAAACCCGCGTCGCTGTTCCACGGCGTGATCAGCCCGGCCACGCCAAGGGGCGTCATCTGTACCGTCGCGGCCCCCGCGGTTGTCTCGAACTCAAACGCCTCCAGCGCCTCAATGGCCTGGGCAATCACCTCCGCCGGATAGCGGGCCATCCACGCCGATCGCGAAGCGGGTGCGCCGTACTCCTCGATGACAGCGTCCAGCAACGCGTCATGGCGAGCCGCCACGGCCGCGTGCATGCGTTTCAGCGCGGCGATGCGCGTCTGTTTCGTGGTCTGCGACCACGCAGGAAACGCTGCCTTCGCCGCCGCGATGGCGCGCCCGGCGTCAACCTCATCCGCCAGACGAACCTGACCAATAACCTGCGCCGTCGCCGGGTTATACAAATCAAACCATTCGGTGCCGTGCGGGGTAACAAACTCGCCGTTAATAAAAATCTGTTCGATCTGGTGCATATAAACCTCCTCAGGCTGTGTGAGCACAGTCTGGCACGGCTTCTCCGTTGCGATAATCCACGCTATGCTGCAAGGGTTGTTTCGATTTTCAGGATAATCTATGCATCGTTCAGGTCTGACAGAGCTGGAAGTGGTGATGGCCGTGGTGCGCCGCGGCAGTTTTCGCGGCGCGGCGCAGGAGCTCGGGATGTCCGCGACGGCGGTGAGCAATGCCATCGCCGGGCTGGAGAGCCGCCTTGAGACTCGCCTCTTTAACCGCACCACCCGCAGCGTGGCGCTTACGGACGCCGGGCAGCGCTACGTGGCGCGCGTGGGGCCGGCCTTGCAGGAAATCCGCCTCGCGGGTGAGGAGATCCACAGCGACACCGGGGAACCTGCCGGAACGCTGCGTCTGAACGTGCCGAACCATATCGGCTCGCTTTTTCTCGACCAACTGCTGATCGACTTTATGATCCGCTACCCGAAAATGCGCGTGGAGATCGTCAGTGAAGCACGCATGATCGACATCGTCGCCGAGGGTTACGACGCGGGGATCCGCCTCGAAGAGTCCATCCCGCAGGACATGATCGCCGTACCGCTGACAGGGGAGATCCGCCAGCTCGTCACCGCCACGCCAGATTACTTCGCACGTCACGGCATTCCGCAAACGCCGGACGATCTGCTGCAACATCAGGGGATCGGCATGCGTATGGCTCACGGCGGGATCTACCGCTGGGAGCTGGCCCGTCGGGGGGAAACGTACGCGCTTGCCGTGCCGCCGCGCTTTGCGACGTCCGATCTTTTCGCCTCGATCCGCGCCGTAAAAGCGGGGTTAGGCGTGGGATTTTTGCCGGAACTCTATATCCAGGAAGAGCTTGAGAGCGGGGAACTGGTGAGCGTGCTAAACGACTGGACGCAGCCGTTTGCCGGGCTGCGCCTTTACTATCCTGGTCATCGCCACGTCCCGCCAGGGTTACGGGCGCTGGTAGCGATGATCCGCGAGCGTGGCATTATTCCAGGTTAGCTTTATTCAACCCGTAAGCCGCATCCAGCGAGCCTGGCGCCATGCGGGAGGTAATTCCCAGACGGTTCCAGGCGTTAATCGCCACGATAGCGAAGTTCAGCTCTGAAATCTCAACGTCCGAGAAGTGCTCCGCCACGCTGCGGTACAGGGCATCGCTCACGCCATGCACGCCAATCTGCGTCAGCGCTTCGGTAAAGGCCAGCGCGGCTTTTTCGCGGGCGCTGAACAGCGGGGATTCACGCCAGGCTGCCAGATGGTACAGGCGCAGCTCGCGTTCGCCGGCAATTTTGGCCTCTTTCGAATGCATATCCAGACAGAAGGTACAGCCGTTCAGCTGCGACACTCGAATGTCGATCAGGTGCTTCAGCGCCGGGTCGATGGAGGTTTTCGCCACCTCCATGCTCAGGGCAGACAGTGCGTTAGCGAGGGCAGGTGTAACTTTATGGTGGTTGACGCGAGTGCTCATGGTCTTTCCTCTTTTTTTGTGCGGCATCGGTGATGCGATGAGGCAAATCTACGCCGTTCATGACATAGTAAAAAGACACAAAAAGCGTGAAATGAGGTAGGACATGAAGCCGGGCTATCACGAGATCTACTCCCGCTATCGCGACAACATTACGCGCGGCGTGCTCAAGCCGGGCGACAAAGTGCCCGCCATCCGCGTGCTGGCCGAAGAGCTGAAGGTGGCGCGTAAAACGGTCGAAACGGCGTATGCCATTCTGACGGGCGAAGGGTATCTGGTTAGCCAGGGCGCGCGCGGCACGCGGGTCAACCCGGACTTACTGTTGCCGGAGCGTCCTGCCCCGACGGAACAGCCTACCGGTACGCTTCCGGCATCGCTTATCAGCCAGCGCGAGCGGGCAGGGTTTCTGCGCCCTGGCATCCCATCCCTCGACAGCTTTCCGTACAAAAAATGGCTGCTGCTGGCAGGCCAGGCGACGCGCGCCATGCGTCAGGAGGAGATGCTTAACCCGCCCGTTCTGGGCTGGTACCCGCTGCGCCAGGCCATCGCCAGCTATCTCAATATCTCGCGTGGCTTGTCCTGCACCGCCGGGCAGGTGCTCATCACCAGCGGCTACAGCGGCAGCCTGCGCCTGATCCTCGACACGCTCGCCAGCCGCAGCGACAAGGTGGTGTTCGAAGATCCGGGTTATTTTATGGGCCAGCAGCTCCTGAAGCGGATCGTGCCGCGTCTGCACACGGTGCCGGTCGATCGCTGCGGCATGGACACGGAATACCTCCTCCGCCACCATCGCGACGCCCGTTTTGCCCTCGTCACCCCGTCGCACCAGAGCCCGCTGGCGGTGACGCTCTCCCTGCCGCGTAAACAGCAGCTGCTCGACTGGGCCAGCCAGAACGAGGCGTGGATCATCGAAGACGATTACGATGGCGAGTTTCACTACACCCGCAAGGTGTTGCCGTCGCTGAAAAGCCTCGACCAGCACGACCGGGTAATTTTTATGGGCACCTTCAGCAAAACCATCATGCCGTCGCTGCGCATGGGATACGTGGTGATGCCCGCCAGCACCGTCGGGGCGTTTACCGACTGTGCGGACATTACCACCAGCGGCCAGCCGGTGCTGACGCAAAAGATCCTCACCGCATTTCTCAACGAAGGCCATTTTTTCCGTCACCTGAAAAAGATGCGCGCGCTGTATCAGACCCGCCGCGACTGGATGATTGCCGCCCTGTGCGAGGTGTATGGCGATCTGTTTTTCACCGAGCAGAACGACGGCGGGATGCATATCGTGGCGTTTCTGACCAAAGGAAGTTGTGACCGGGAAGTGGCGCGCTGCTGGCAGGAACAGCAGCTGCAGGTCAACGCGCTCTCCGAGTGGTACCGCGGGTCGGGAAAACGCTACGGGCTGGTGATGGGCTACAACAACGTGCGGACATACCAGGAGGCGGTGGCGTTGCTGGAAAGGCCGAAACGGCAGACGCTTGCGCTGTTGAGTTGAACATCGCCGGGTGGCGGCTGCGCCTGACCCGGCCTACGGTTTAAATATCATTGCGGGATAAACCCACATCTTTGAGCTGCTCATCGCTCATCTGGCTCAGGATGCGGCGGGTACGGTTGATGCGATACCAGTTACGCAGCGTTTTCGCGATCCAGACAAACGCGATAAACGGTCTTTTAGAACGGTTCTCGAAAAATTCCATGATGCTCTCCTCACTGTGCCAGTGGGGTTATCATCCTGGAAATCCGCCTGTGCAATACAGATGCAAAAACACCTTTTGTTTACCATACAGATCCGCTAAAACGGTATCTGCATGGCATTTTTTACGGCAATCTGTACTGGTTTTACAATCTGTATGGTGAAAACAAAGGATACAGCATGACGCGCTATCAACATCTGGCCAATCTCCTGGCAGAACGCATTGAACAAGGGCTGTATCGCAGCGGCGAACGTCTGCCGTCGGTGCGCACGCTGAGCCAGGAGCACGGCGTGAGCATCAGCACCATACAGCAGGCTTATCAAATCCTTGAAAACCTCCAGCTGATTACGCCCCAGCCGCGCTCCGGCTATTTTGTTTCGCAGCGTAAAGCCCAGCCGCCCGTCCCGGCGATGACGCGCCCGGTGCAGCGCCCCGTGGACGTCACCCAGTGGGATGAGGTGATGATGCTGCTGGACGCCCGCGCTGACAAAGAGATGATCTCGTTTGGCGGCGGTTCGCCGGACATTAACCAGCCGAGCCTGAAGCCCCTGTGGCGCGAGATGAGCCGCATCGCGCAGCATAATCCGGGTGAGATGCTGAGTTATGACGTGCTCGACGGGCGCCCGGAGCTGCGCGAGCAGATCGCCCGCCTGATGCTGGACGGCGGCTCCACCGTGGCAGCGAACGAGATTGTCATCACCAACGGCTGCCACGGCGCGCTGTCGATTGCCCTGCTCTCGGTGTGTCAACCGGGGGATATCGTGGCGGTGGAGTCGCCGTCGTTTCACGGCACCATGCAGATGTTGCGCGGGTTTAACATCAAGGCGATTGAAATTCCCACCGACCCGGAAACCGGGATCAGCATTGAGGCGCTTGAGCTGGCGCTGGAGCAGTGGCCGATCAAAGCGGTGATTCTGGTGCCCAACTGCAATAACCCGCTCGGGTTTATCATGCCGGAAGCGCGGAAAAAGCAGGTTTTAGCCCTCGCCCAGCGGCACGACATTGTGATTGTTGAAGATGATATCTACGGCGAGCTGGCGGCGGAGTACCCGCGTCCGCGAACCATTCATTCGATGGATATCGACGGCCGGGTGATCCTCTGCAGCTCGTTTACCAAAACCGTGGCACCGGGTCTGCGCGTGGGCTGGATTGTGCCGGGACGCTATTACGACCGGGTGATGCACATGAAATACGCCGCGGGCGGGTTTAACGTACCGGGCACGCAGATGGCGGTGGCGGCGTTCATTCGCGACGGCCATTACCATCGCCACGTCCGCCGTATGCGCCAGATTTATCAGCAGAATATGGAAACCTATACCTGCTGGGTACGGCAGTATTTTCCGGCAGGGATTTGCGTGACCCGCCCGCAGGGCAGCTTCCTGCTGTGGGTTGAGCTGCCGGAGAAGGTGGATATGGTGTGCGTCAGCAAGCAGCTGTGTCGGCTGAAGATCCAGGCCGCAGCCGGGTCGCTGTTTTCCGCTTCAGGGAAGTACCGCAACTGCCTGCGCATCAACGTGGCGCTGCCGCCGACGGACAAAAATCGCGAGGCATTGAAGAAGATGGGTGAAGCGATTGTGATTGCGATGGAGGAGGGCTAGTGCGGCCTGATGCCCTCACCCCGACCCTCTCCCACAGGGAGAGGGAGAAAACCGTGCCGCACTACTCGTCGAAGTACCAGTACCCCTGGTTAATCAGCCCGGTGAGCTCTTCAACAAACGCCGGGTTTTTCAGCGCATCGCCCAGCTCGGCCTGGCCGAGTTCGGTGTAGCGGCACAGCGCATCCGCGGCCTTCGCATCCACCGTCTCAAGCTGTTCGCTGTTAATGAAGAAGCTGCCGTTAATATTCAGCACGCGCAGGCCGCTCAGGCGAGACAGCGTTTCGCCGCCCTGAAGCGCATCCAGCACCTCTTCCGGCACATACGGTGGCTCGGCGGCGGCAATATCCAGCTCGTGGCGCGGCGTCGAGACAAAGCTGCCGAACCATTTCGTGAAATCATCCGGCTTGCTGATCATCTCGATCATCATCTGACGAATGCGATCGAGCTCGTACTGCTCCACGCGGCCCGGGTGTTCACGACAGGTCAGATCCGGATCGCTATAGTGCTCGCCGCCCAGATCGTTTTCCAGCGCGTAATCGGCGAAGCTGCTGATCAGATCGCGACCGTTCGGCCCGCGGAAGCCGACGGAGTAGTTGAGCGCCGTTTCGTGGGTAAAGCCGTCGTGCGGGAATCCTGGTGGAATGTAGAGGATATCGCCCGGCGCAAGATCTTCGTCGATGATCGGCTCAAACGGATCGACATGCAGCAGTGCCGGATGCGGGCAGAACTGACGCATCGGCAGCTTGTCCCCCACGCGCCAGCGGCGGCTGCCCATCCCCTGAATGATAAACACATCGTACTGATCGATATGCGGACCCACGCCGCCGCCCGGCACGGAGAAGGAGATCATCAGATCGTCAAGTCGCCAGTCCGGCAGAACGCGGAACGGACGCACCAGTTCCGCCGCGGGCATATGCCAATGGTTCACCGCCTGCGCCAGCAGCGACCAGCCCGTTTCGCCCAGATCGTCAAAGTGTTCAAACGGACCATTACTGGCCTGCCATTTGCCGTTAGCGTGGCTCACCAGACGACTGTCGACTTCCGGCTCCATCGCCAGACCTGCCAGCTCGTCCGGGGTAATCGGATCGACAAAATTCGGGAAGGCATTTTTCAGCACTACGGGTTGTTTTTGCCAGTATTTTTCGAGAAATTCCGGCCAGTTCAGGTTCAGTTGATACGCCATGGGTAGCACCAGTGAGAGGGGAAACAGGCGCGATTATAGGGGAGACGGTGGAGGGGGAACTTGTCATGGGTCAAACCAGCTCGCGTAGGTCGGGTAAGGCATTGCCGTCACCCGACGCAATACGGCGCTAAAACTTAGTCCAGCTTCAGTTCGTCATAGTGGGTAATCAGCTTGCCCACAATGCCGTAGTCCAGCGCTTCTGCCGGCGACATCCAGAAGTTGCGGTCGGTGTCTTTTTTCACTTTCTCCAGCGGCTGGCCGGTGGCGTCAGCAATCAGCTTGTTCACGCGATCCAGCATGCGGATGATCTCGCGCGCTTCGATCTCAATATCCGTTGCCTGACCGCGCACGCCGCCCAGCGGCTGGTGGATCATAAAGCGGGTATTAGGCAGGGAATAACGGTGCTCTTTTTTCGCCGCCAGGAAGATGGTGATCCCCGCGCTCGCCACCCAACCGGTACCGATGACGTGCACTTCCGGACGGATGAATTTGATAAAGTCGTGGATGGTGTCACCCGCTTCCACGTGGCCGCCCTGGCTGTTGATATACAGCTTGATCGGATCGTTGCTGACGCTTTGCAGCAGGATCATCTGGGTGATCACCTTCTGCGCCAGCTCCTGGTTGATCTCCCCGGAGATCACAATCGAACGGGATTCCAGCAGTTTTTGCTGCAGAGCGCCCGCGCCGTTTGACCCTTCCGCCTTATCCTTGTCGCTTTCTTTCAGTGTGTAGAGCATTGTTGTTTCCTCAGCTTGTCGCGCTCAAAACCAGAGTGTAGCCTGTTTTACGGGGTAAAGTCCTCAGAGACAGATCGCGAGAACGATGATGAAACGTGCGCAGGCAAACGGCACGCCAGTCGACAACCGTTCGCTATACTTCCTCTTCATACGGTTATCATATTGTTAAATGATAATGATATTTAATGTGTTAAGATGAAAGTCAGCAGAAACAGTCTCTTACATGACGGGACGTGTATATTTTCTCGACAGTTAACTCAGCACCGGGGCAGTGAATGGAACACATTGTGTATGTGGTTGACGACGATGACGCGGTCAGGCAGTCCGTTCTCGGCCTGCTGGAATCGGCGGATTTAGACGCCATGGGGTTTTCATCAGCAGAGGCGTTTCTTCAGCACCGTTTTGAGGATCTGCCGTCGTGTGTGATCCTCGATATGCAAATGCCCGCCATTTCAGGTTTTGACGTAGCGGACGCCCTCAAGGACAGCGGGCGCGACATCCCGATTATTTTTCTCACCGGCCACGGCACTATCCCGATGTCGGTGCGCGCCATTAAAGGCGGCGCGTACGAATTTCTCACCAAGCCCGTTGAATCCACCGCGCTGATCGACGCCATTCAGTCTGCGCTCCAGCTGGCGGAAAACAACGCCGTGCGCAACAAAGAGCACTACGCCCTGAAGCAGCGCCACATGTCCCTTACGCCACGGGAACATGAGGTGTTAACACTGGCGATAAGCGGGATGCTGAACAAGCAAATTGCCGCCGAGCTTGGCGTCAGCGAGATCACGGTGAAAGTGCATCGCCGTCGCGTAATGGAAAAAATGCAGGTGCGCTCCGTGGCGGAGCTGGTCAGGGCCGTTGAGCGCCTGACCCACAGCCAGCCTTCGGATTAACTACTCCCCTGCCTGCCCGGCAAGCGGTAACACAAACGCAAACACCGTGCCGTGTGGCTCCCGGCGGCGCGCGCTCAGTTTTCCTCTGTGTCGCTCAATGATGCTGGCGCTGATGGTCAGCCCCATCCCCATTCCCTGCGCCTTGGTGGAATAGAACGAGTCAAAAATCTTCTCCAGCCGCTCGGGCTCAATGCCGCTGCCGGTATCGGCGATCTCGACGATAACGTTCCCGTCGGCGTTGCCGGTGCTGAGCGTGATGATGCAGGGGCGATCGTTAACCTCCGCCATGGCCTCAACGGCGTTCATCACCAGATTCAGCAGCACCTGCTGGATCTGCACGCTGTCCCCGGTGATAAAGCTGTCACCGGCGTTTAACAGATAATCCACGCTGATGTGTCTCTGCTCCAGCTCGCTGCGGGAAAGGGTAATAATGTGGTGGATCAGATAGTGGAGATCGATACGCGCGAAGGTCGGATCCTGCTTGCGGGTCAGGGACTGAATGCTGCGGATGATCTCCCCCGCCCGGGCACCTTCCGCGGCGATCTCCTCCAGCCCTTCCCGCACTTTATCCAGCCGGGCGGGTTCACGGTTAAGCCAGCGCAGGCTTGCCCCGGCGTTAGAGACGATCGACATCAGCGGCTGGTTGATCTCGTGGGCGATGGAAGAGGTTAACTGACCGACCGTGGTGGCACGCGACACCCGCGCCAGTTCCGCCTGCGCCACCCGCATGGCATCCTCTGCGGCGCGCTGACTGGTGATATCGGTAATGATGCCGTAATACTCGTTCACCTCACTGCCCACGCCCACCGGATCGCCAATCCCGAGGATATAGCGCGTGGAACCGTCGGTACGCTTAATACGAAACTCCGCGCGCATAGAGAGCCCCTCGCGCACGCTCTGGGTGACAATGGCGCTGATGCGGGCGTAATCATCCTCATGGACGAAGGTCAAAAACTCCGCCATGGAGATCATCTTTTGCTGCTCGGGCAGGCCGAGAATACGGGCGTACTCTTCGGACATAAACATCAGATCCTGCTCCAGCTCCCAGCGCCAGCTACCGGTGTGGCTGATCTGCTCACCCAGCATCAGCGAGTTCTGGCTGGCGCGCAGCTCTTTTTCCACGCGTCGGCGCTGGATGTTCTCCGCCAGCAGTTCGGCGTACAGACGCGCCGTCTCCAGAGAGACCGCAGCCTGCGCCCCCAGCAGGCTCACCACGCGAGAGTGCTCGGCGGTGAAGACCTCCGGCATCAGGCGGTTTTCCAGATAGAGCACCCCCACCAGCCGCGCCTGTTTGAACATAGGAACGCACATCACGGCCGCCCCCGAGGTCACCAGGTAGGGATCCTGACTGAAGGGATGGAACTCCTCCGGTTTACCGGTGCGGATCTCCTGTCCGGTGCGGATCACCGCCGCCAGCACCGACAGCGGCATGTCGGTCGCTACCGGTACGTCCTTCAGGATCCGCACCCGCACGCCATCGGTGCTGGTCCACGCGCTGGCTTCGATCTCCGGAATCAGGTTATCGCTCACGCGAAGCAGCAGGCCGCGCTGCGCCCCGGCACGTTCGAGCAGCAGCGTCATCAGGTTTTCGATGAGCCGCTCAAGGTTGATCTCTTCCGACAGGGCGCGTGAGGCTTTGATCACGCTCTGCAAATCGCGGATCACTTCATTCTGGGCAAACGCTACCGTGTCATAGGCGCTGGCCTGTCCAGAGGCCAGCAGATGCGGGAAATCCTGCTCCAGCTGGCGCACCTTAGCCTGTGCCCCGGCACGGCCCCAGGCGGCAATGGCGCCGCGAAAATGCGCATCTGACGCGGTCGGGTAACCGCAGGACAGCGAAAAGCGACCCGCCAGCTCGTGCGCCAGGGCGTTAATCGGATTAAAGCCGCCCTCGCGTGACAGCCGGACCGCTTTCTCATACTGCTCAAGCGCAATGCTGTTCATGCCGTCCAGACGCACGATTTCGGCGTAAATCAGCGCTTCTTTATCCGCAAACGTCCCCGGATTAATGCGCGCCCAGAGGGCAATTTTGTCGTAGTGAGCGTGAATACTGCGTCGATGATTCGCCGAGAACGTCTCCGGCGTTAGCTGGCGGGAAAGCGCCAGGGCGCTGTAGAGATGGTAATCCAGCAGATGGATATGGCCAGGCGCAGACCACGCGTACCAGCCCGCCATCTCAAGATCCGCCTGCGCATCGGCAAATTCGCCGCAGGTAAAGTGCGCCATACCGCGATAGAGCCAGTACCAGAACAGCATGGTCGACGTCTGTTCCGGAGCCTGCTCTGGCGAAGCAGGCAGCAGCGCCTCCGGCAGCACCTGCGAGGCGGTCCAGGTGCCGATCACCGGCGTGCGTAAAAACTCAACGTAGCCGCGCTGAACCATCAAAATGGTCTCAACGTCCTGGAAGTGGGTTTTCCGCACAAAGGCCAGGCCGCGATCGATGCTGGTCAGCACCCCGTCGAGATGATCGCCCCGAGAGAGGAAGTTAATGGCCTGGTGGCAGGCCGCGAAGCAGGCCATCGTCATATCACCGTGGGTCACCGCCGCGGTGAAGCAGGCTTTTGCGCACTCAATGGTGAACGACAGCGGCTGAGTCCAGACGCTGAGCTGATCGAGCGGCAGCAGGGTTTTCGCTTCATACGCATCGTAGCCGTGGCGATTGACCAGCTCGCGGGCCAGCGTGCCGTACTGGAACCCGAGGCGATACTCGGCATAGCGGTGGCCGATCAACACGCCAAACCAGGCCATCGCCGTGGTGGAGGCGCCGGTGATGCCGTGGTCGAGGGTCAGGTGCATCATGCGGCAGAGCAGCAAAAAGTGCAGACGCGGACAGATGAAGCTGGCGCAAATGCTGGCGCTGTAGAGCAGGTTCATTACCGCTTCCGTTTCCGGATTTTCCATCCGCGAGAGCTGGGCATAGCGGCTTTGCGGCGCGTCGCCCGTGCGGTTACAGAAGTCTTTCCAGGCAGCATCGCAGTCGGCATCTTCCGGATGGCGGCCAATCTGAATACCAAAAATACCCAGCCAGCAGAGCGCCGCCTCCAGCGCCAGACGGCTATCCGACTGGCGAATATAGACTTCCACCAGCAGGTTGGCCGCCAGCGCTTTTTCGGTCAGCCCGCCGGGGCAGCCCAGGATCGCATCGCACAGCTCGCGGGTCCGCTCCAGATGGCCGAGCGCAAACTCGCAGCCCGCCTCTTCAATATCCAGCACAAAGTCTGACACCACCCCGGCATTGCCCAGCGCTCTCGCCGTCTGGATGTAGCTCAGTGCCGAAAGATAATCGCCCGTGCGTTTCGCCCGGCGCGCGGCCAGCAGGCTCAGCTCGCGGAACATCTGCCGCTGCGGAGCGGGCTGAATGCTGTCCAGTGCGGCCGTAACATGGTGAACGGCGCGGAAAAGCAGTTCGTTTCCCGCAGCCTGCCGCGCGGCATCGGCCAGCAGGCTGGCGGTGGTCAGATGAAGGTGGCTTTTCTCATGCGGATCCAGCAGCGCGAAGGCGGCTTCCTGCACCCTGTCGTGGGTGAAGGCGTACTCTTTTTCCGTCAGCACGATGAGCTGCGCCATGACCGCCGGATGGAGCGCATAGCGCATTTCCGCCATCGACATGCCGACAACGCGGCATATCATCTCCATCTCGCCCTTGCCGCCGAGGCAGGCAAAACTCCCCAGCAGGCGACGCGTCTCGTCGGGCAACTCTTCGAGCTGCTCCAGCACCAGGGTGACGACGTTTTCGGTGTAATGCCGGGCGCGAATCGCCTGCAGATCGTAGTGCCACTTATCCTGATATTTGTTATGCACCACCAGCCCGTCATCAACAATGCGGCGGAAAAACTCATGCACAAAGAGCGGGTTGCCCCCGGTTTTTTCATGGATCAGCGTGGCGAGGTCAGACGTCGCCGTGCTGCGGGTTCGAAACAGCGTCGCCAGCCAGCGCGCTACCGCTTTCACGGACAGCGCCTGAGGGACAATTTCGCTCGCGTTTAGCGCCGCTTCCGGAAGACTCGTCAGCAGCGCTTGTAAAGTGGCATCGGATAACGAACAGATATCCCGGTAAGCAACCACCACCAGCAGCGGGATTGCCCCGCTGTTCACCAGCAGGTATTTGAGCGTATGCAGGCTGGCGGCGTCGCTCCACTGAAGATCGTCAAGCACCAGCACCAGCGGGCAGCCCTGAGAGGCAAAGGTTTTGACCAGCGCCAGCACCATATGGCTGAAGCGCGCCCGGGCATCAATGGAAAACGTATCCGGCGAGAAGCGCGGTTTGCTCTCAAGCAGCAGCCCCAGTTCAGGCACAAGACTGACAGCGAGCGCCTCGTGGCCCTCCAGCGCGCGCGAGAGGCGGATTTTCCACTTCGCCACGTCGTCTGAGGGCAGCCCCAGCAGGTGCAACGTCAGGGTGCGAAACGCGGAACTTAGCACGCCGTAAGGCAGTGACGGCGAAAACTGGTCCACCTTGCCTACCGCCAGCAGCACCGTACGCTGCTGCAGCGTTTTAAGCGCCGTCGCGATGATCGAGGATTTCCCGATCCCTGACGGTCCGCCGATCGTTACCAGCTCTGGCACCCGGCTCTGCCCGACCCGCTCAAACGCGGCAATGACGTCATTCGCCTGCGGATGCGTCGCGAACAGGGAATCCGCCAGATGGATCGCCGGGGTGCGATCCTGCTGACCGGGAGTAAAGGGGGCGATCTCGCCCTCACCGGTCAACGTCGCCTGGCAGCGTCGCAGGTCGGCAATCAGCCCGTCCACCGTCTGATAGCGGTTATCAGGATGCTTTTCCAGCAGCTTGAGGAGGATGGTCGAGAGCATTCCCGGCACGTCCGGGCGTATCACGTCCGGGGCCAGCGGCTCCGAGGCAATATGGTAGTGTGCCCAGTTGGTCTGATCGTCCGCGCCCAGTTCAAACGGCAGGCGCCCGGTCAGAAGTTCATACAGCACCATGCCGAGGCTGTAGAGATCGCTGCGGCTGTCGACGGGGCGACGGGTGCGGGTGGTATGTTCCGGCGACATCCAGGCGGGGGTACCGCCTGAAACGGTAAGACGGGTCTGCGAGAAGGCATCGGAAAAACGGCAGGAGAGGCCAAAGCTGCCCAGACGGCAGGTGGCATCGTGATAAACAAAAATACTGCCGGGTTTGATATCGCCGTGGATCAGGTTTTGCAGATGCATCTGGCGCAGGGGGACGCAGATCTGGATCGCCAGCTCGATAAAGCGCGCAATCCCGGAGATCGCCCTGCCCGCGCGTCGCGCCAGCAGCTCAAACGAAAACGGGGCGTAAACCAGCGCGAAACGCCCCCGGTACTGGGTAGAGGCGACGGCGCGAATGGCCCAGCTGTCATGGAGCACGTCGCGCAGCGCAAACTCGTTTTTCAGCAGCCGGGTGGCCCGCTCTTCCTCTTCGTCGCTCACCGCGGTGGCAATGATGAAGGAGCCGCCGGAATGGGGATGACGTGCGTTCATCCAGGCGATGCCGCCCTCCTGCGCCAGCACGGTAAAAATCACATCCTCTTTAAGGACAAAAACCCGCCCCTGATGAAGATTTCCCTGGGCGGGCCAGAATGCAGGCTGCTCGTTTTCGTTCATCCGCGATCCTTATTGTCGGCGGGCCAGCTCCCGCTGAATATGATCCAGCAGAATATCGATGTTAATCGGCTTACGCAAAAATGCAGCGGCGCCCAGACTGAGGGCGTACCGCTGCATATTTTCATCAGCATGACCGGAGATAAAGAGTACAGGGGGTGGCGGTACGGCCAGCAGCCGCAGCTTGTCGAACAGCTCAAGGCCGCTCATGCCTCGCAGCTTGATATCGGTGATCACCAGCGCCGCGCCGGACAGCGCGAGAGGATGGCTCAGAAACCCCTCAGCCGAATCAAACGTATCGGTCGAATACCCTTCCGACTCCAGGAGATTACTCAACCCGCTGCGGACGGAACGTTCGTCATCAATGATGGCAATGCGCCACGGCAGCGTCATGCGGTCTTTCCTCTCACAAATC
This sequence comes from Enterobacter kobei, assembly GCF_001729765.1. NCBI lineage: Bacteria > Pseudomonadati > Pseudomonadota > Gammaproteobacteria > Enterobacterales > Enterobacteriaceae > Enterobacter > Enterobacter kobei. The sequence goes on along the minus strand of NZ_CP017181.1, from coordinate 519,074 downwards.
ATTAAACGTCGCGCGTGTCCTTCGCGGGCGCCGGGGGCGCCGTGCCGCTGATTTTCGGTACGCATTCGTGACGAAACCAGGCGAGGGTCAGCGGTTCGCGACTCATTAAGCGTCGTCCCACCGGGATGAGCTGCTCCCCCACCAGCATGCCAAACAGGCCAAGCAGGGCGACAACCGGCGGTGCCGGCGAATGGACGTCGAGCAGAGCGTAAATTACCCCAGCTACCACGCCGCACACCAGCGAAATAATCCATGCTTTCATGATGATGCTCCTGTCTGCGGTGCTGCCGGAACGGTGACCTGTGCAGGCGCACTGTCGCGGGATAACAGATGCCGCGTCGCCTGTTCACCCGCCAGCATCCCCAGCAGGCCAATCAACGCCAGCGCGGGCGGCGCGGGGGAGCGCACCTTCAGCACGGCATACATCAGGCCAATCAACACGCCTGCCGCAAGGGATATCAGCCCAGTACTCATTGTGAACTCCAGAGAAAAAAGCAGCGGCGAGCCGGATGAGGGACCAGCCCGCCGACAGGGCTTAGCGAGCCGGGACCGGCGCTAAGGTGCGGTGCTCGCTCTTCTGGCGAGACGGCGCTTTGTGCACCATGGTGTAGGCGTAATCGACGCCCATGCCGTACGCGCCGGAGTGCTCGCGCACGATATCCATTACCGCGGTGTAGGTCTCTTTACGCGCCCAGTCGCGCTGCCACTCCAGCATGACCTGCTGCCAGGTCACCGGGATCACGCCCGCCTGGATCATGCGCTGCATCGCGAAGTCGTGGGCTTCTTTTGACGTGCCGCCGGAGGCATCCGCCACCATGTAAATTTCATAATCGCCTTCCAGCATCGCGCACAGGGCAAAGCTGTTGTTGCACACTTCGGTCCACAGACCTGCTACCACCACCTTCTTCTTGCCGTTGGCCTTCAGCGCGTCACGCACTTTCTGGTCGTCCCAGGAGTTCATGGAGGTACGCTCCAGAATGTCCTGGCCCGGGAACACGTCCAGCAGTTCCGGATAGGTGTTACCGGAGAAGCTTTCGGTCTCTACGGTGGTGATGATGGTCGGGATATTGAAGACTTTCGCCGCTTTCGCCAGCGCCACGGTGTTATTTTTCAGCACCTGGCGGTCAATAGACTGCACGCCAAACGCCATCTGTGGCTGGTGATCGATAAAGATTATCTGACAGTTCGCAGGGGTTAACACTTCGAGCTTTGAAGAGGTCATAGCATTTTCCAGTGGTTAAGGGGAGAAATCGCCGTGAGCGCACGGCGATAAAGTCACCCTCATCCTGCGGTTTATCGCCCCTGGGCGTAATTATCTCTTCGTATAGTTAACCTTAGGTATAGTTATACTTTGGTATACCTATCCTATTGTATAACTGGATCTTTGCCGAAACCGGTTCCCATAATCCTGACCATTCCCCTCTCAGTCAGGAGCAGTTATGGTTACCCTCGGTAAAGCCGATCTCATTCTGGTTAATGGCCAGTTTCATACCGTCGATCGCGAGAACCCCATCGCGGAAGCCGTTGCCGTGCGCGATGGAAAATTTCTGGAAGTGGGTACCGTCGCTGAGGTGATGCAACATCATTGCGACGGTACGAAAGTGGTCGATTTGAAAGGCCACACCGCCATCCCCGGGCTGAACGATTCACACCTGCACCTCATTCGCGGCGGGCTGAACTACAACCTCGAGCTGCGCTGGGAAGGCGTGCCGTCGCTGGCCGATGCCCTGCGGATGCTGAAAGAGCAGGCCCTGCGCACGCCATCGCCGCAGTGGGTACGCGTGGTGGGCGGCTGGACCGAGTTCCAGTTTGCCGAACGCCGCATGCCGACGCTGGACGAGATCAACGCCGCCGCCCCGGACACCCCGGTTTTCATCCTGCACCTCTATGACCGCGCCCTGCTCAACCGCGCCGCGCTGAAGGTGGTCGGCTATACCAAAGACACGCCGAACCCGCCGGGCGGCGAGATCCAGCGCGACGCCAACGGCAACCCAACCGGGATGCTGATTGCGCGCCCGAACGCCATGATCCTCTACGCCACGCTGGCCAAAGGACCGAAGCTGCCGCTGGAGCAGCAGGTTAACTCCACCCGTCAGTTCATGCGCGAGCTGAACCGTCTGGGGCTGACCAGCGCCATCGACGCGGGCGGCGGCTTCCAGAACTACCCGGAAGATTACGAGGTGATTGCCGAGCTGCACGAGAAAAAGCAGATGACCATCCGCATCGCCTACAACCTGTTTACCCAGCGTCCGGGCCACGAGCTGGAGGACTTTGAGAAATGGACCGACATGCTCACGCCGGGCCAGGGCAGCGACTTCTTCCGCCATAACGGCGCGGGCGAGATGCTGGTCTTCTCCGCCGCCGATTTTGAAGATTTCCTCGAACCTCGCCCGGATCTCGCGCCGGGCATGGAGGACGAGCTGGAGCGCGTGGTGCGCCATCTGGTGGAGCACCGCTGGCCGTTCCGCCTGCACGCCACCTATAACGAATCCATCAGCCGCATGCTGGACGTCTTCGAGAAGGTGAACCGCGACATTCCGTTCAACGGCCTGCACTGGTTCTTTGACCACGCGGAAACCGTCACCCAGGCCAACATCGACCGCATCAAAGCGCTCGGGGGCGGCATTGCCGTCCAGCACCGTATGGCCTTCCAGGGCGAGTACTTTGCCGAACGTTACGGCATCGAAGCCACCCGCCATACACCGCCGGTGGCGAAAATGCTGGAGACCGGCGTACCGGTGGGCTTAGGTACGGACGCCACCCGCGTGGCGAGCTACAACCCGTGGATCGCGCTCTACTGGCTGGTCTCCGGCCGTACCGTCGGCGGGATGCAGATGTACGACCACAGCGCCCGTCTGGATCGCGATACCGCCCTGATGCTCTGGACCCAGGGCAGCGCGTGGTTCTCCAGCGAGCAGAATCAGAAGGGGCAGATCAAGGTCGGCCAGCTCGCCGACCTGGCCGTACTCAGCAAAGACTACTTCCGCGTGCCGGAAGAGGAGATCAAGGGCATCGAGTCCGTCCTGACGGTGGTCAACGGCGATATCGTCTACGCGGCAGGCACCTTTGGCCCGCTCGCGCCGCCCGCCATTCCGGTTCTGCCCGACTGGTCCCCGGTCGTGAAAGTACCGGGCCACTACCGCAGCGCGCCGCCGCAGGCCGCACGCGTGGGCATGAGCGCCGTTCACCACTGCAGCGGCCCGTGCGGGGTTCACAGCCACCAGCATGATTTTGCCCGCACGTCAGAAATACCGGTGTCCGACGATAACGCTTTCTGGGGGGCGCTGGGCTGCAGCTGCTTTGCATTCTGATGAAAAACACGCTTGCTCCGCCCCGGGTTGACCTGGGGCTGTTCTTCCTGCGCCTGACCGGCAGCCTGCTGCTGCTGTACGTGCACGGCCTGCCAAAGGTACTGCACTTCAGTGAAGAGCTGACGCGTATTGAAGATCCGTTCGGCTTCGGGCCCTATGCCAGCCTGATCCCGGCCATCGTCGCCGAGGTAATTTGCCCGCTGTTTATCATTGCGGGCGTGTATACCCGCCTGGCGTGCCTGCCGATTATCGCCGTGCTGCTGGTGGCGATGCTGGCGGTGCACCCGAACTGGTCGATTGCCGAAGGGCAGTTTGGCTGGCTGCTGCTGATTATCTTCACCACCCTTGCCCTCACCGGGCCGGGCCAGTGGCGATTGCAGCGTAAGGCAGCGGAGAGGTTCGCATGACCCAGGTTAACGACGTTCGCGACGCACACGTCGAGACGACGCACACATCAACGGTTTCGCCCTGGCAGCCGCTAAGCCAGCCGGTGTTCAGGATGCTGTGGATCGCCACGGTGGTCTCTAACGTCGGCTCATGGATGAGCGACGTCGGCATCAACTGGAGCATGCTGACCCTGAGCGCCGATCCGCTGGACATCGCGCTGGTGCAGGCGGCCAGCAGCCTGCCGATGTTCCTCTTCGCCCTGCCGTCCGGGGTAATGGCGGATATCGTCGATCGGCGTAAATACCTGCTCTTCTCCCAGCTGTGGGTGTTTATCGCCGCCGCCGGGCTGACGGTGCTCTCCTTCACCGGACACGTCACCCCCGCCGTTCTGCTGGTGGCGACGTTTCTGCTGAGCGTCGGCGCGGCGATGAGCTCGCCGCCGTTTCAGGCCGTGGTGCCGGACCTGGTGAGCAAGCCCGAGCTGGGTGCCGCCGTGGCGCTGAACTCGCTCGGGGTAAACATCAGCCGGGCGATTGGTCCCGCGCTGGGTGGTTTTCTGCTGTCGCTCGCCGGGCCGTGGATGGTGTTTGCCCTGAACGCGCTGTCCGTGGTCGGTGTGGCGTGGGTGCTGTGGCGCTGGCGTCAGGCCCCGACCATGCAGCGTCTGCCGCCGGAGCATTTCTTCTCGGCGGTGCGATCCGGCATTCGCTACGTGCACGCCGCGCCGGTGCTGCGCAACGTGCTGGTGCGCACCGTGGCCTTCTTCGTTTTCGGCAGCGCGGGCTGGGCGTTACTGCCGCTGGTGGCGCGCCGCGAGCTGGGCTTAGGCCCGGCGGGTTACGGCGTAATGCTGGCGTGCATTGGCCTGGGGGCGATTGCCGGTGCGATTCTGCTGCCGCGCCTGCGCCAGCGGCTGAATGCCGACCGCCTGATGGTGGCCGCCAGCCTGACCTTTGCCCTTACCATGCTGGCGCTGGCGTTTGTGCGCCACGTCTGGCTGCTTAACCTGTTTGAGTTTTTCACCGGCTTCGCGTGGATTGCGGTGCTCTCCACCCTCAATCTCGGCGCACAGCGCAGCGCCGCCCGCTGGGTGAAGGCCCGCGCGCTGGCGGTGTATCTGACGGTGTTCTTCGGCTCGATGACCGCGGGCAGCGCCCTCTGGGGGCAGATCGCCTCCCGGTTCGGTACCCCAACCTCGCTGCTTGTCGCCACGCTGGGGATGGTGCTGGCGAGCGCGACGGTGTTCCGCTGGAAGCTGGAGAAAGATCCGGACCTGAACCTCGACCTGAGCGGTCAGCCGCTGGACGGCGTGGAGATTGACCTGCCGAACGAACGCGGCCCGGTGCTGGTCTCGCACGAGTACCTCATCGACCCGCAACACGCCAAAGCCTTCCTGGAGACGGTCCACGAGCTGCGTCGGGTGCGCCGCCGCGCCGGGGCGATGAGCTGGGCGGTATATGAAGATATCGAGCGCCCCGGTCTGTTTATCGAGACCTTCCTGATGGGCTCGTGGATTGAGCATCTGCGGCAGCAGGAGCGCCACACCATGAATGACCTCCTGCTGCAGAGCCGCGTTCTGGCTTTTCATCAGGGCACAACCTCACCGGCTATTCGCTACCTGGTCGCGCCGGTATAACCATAACCATCACCTGTACAGGAACACACTATGGCAACGTTTAAGGCAAAAGACGGCACGCAGATTTACTACAAAGACTGTGGCGCGGGTAAACCGGTTCTCTTCAGCCACGGCTGGCCGCTGGACGGCGACATGTGGGACAGCCAACTGAACTACCTGGCCGAGCGCGGCTTCCGTGCCATCGCCTTTGACCGTCGCGGGTTTGGCCGCTCGGATCAGCCGTGGAACGGTTACGACTACGACACCTTTGCGTCCGACATCAATGACCTGATCACCACCCTGGATCTGCGCGACGTGACGCTGGTGGGCTTCTCCATGGGCGGCGGCGACGTGACCCGTTACATCAATAACTACGGCAGCGCGCGCGTCGCCGGTCTGGCGCTGCTGGGCGCGGTCACGCCGATCTTCGGTAAATCCGACTCCTTCCCGCAGGGTGTGGATCAAAGCGTATTCGACGGCATTCGCGACGGACTGCGTAAAGATCGCGCCCAGTTCATCAGCGACTTCGCCACCCCGTTCTACGGTACCAACGCCGGACAAACCGTTTCTGCCGGTGCCCTGACCCAGACGCTGAACATTGCCCTGCTGGCATCGCTGAAAGGCACCATCGACTGCGTGACCGCGTTCGGCGAAACCGACTTCCGCCCGGATATGGCGAAAATCGACGTGCCGACGCTGGTGATTCACGGCAGTAACGACCAGATCGTGCCGTTTGAAAGCACCGGCAAGCTGGCGGCAGAGATGATCAAAAACGCCACGCTGAAGGTGTACGACAACGCGCCGCACGGCTTTGCGCTGACCCACCAGGACCAGCTCAACGAAGATCTGCTGGCGTTTGTGAAGTCGCTGTAATGTCATATGAGGGCATGTCGTTCCGGCATGCCCTTATAGATCACTGTTTTAGGTAGTTATTCACTAAGGCTTACAATCCCGTAAAATTCAGTCGCCAGGTTACTGAAGCCTGAAATTTTACTGGAGAGCATATGGACGCAGTTGAGCAAGACGTCAGATTCGCATGGGCAGACTTCTATCAGGCATTTGCCTCTCAGCTACTGACCTGGCGAAATCGAAGAGAGGAGCTGGCGGCGGGTATTCACCGCATTGCTGCTGAGATTGGCAGTATGTCACACCTGCAGGACAAGCCCGCTAATGGCGCTCCCCATCCTTTGAAAGACATTTGTCCTTTCACCACTATGGGTTTATTTAATCGCTCGCTTACCGTTACCAACCGAAGAAATATCGCAGCCAGCCTGGCAAAACTGATAGGCGTTCGCGAACCGGTTCCTGAGTCGTTCGACGGTATTCCGCTTCTGAACAATCAGAAGTCATGGTTCTTTGGCTATGAGAAATCACGTAAGCCTGAAGACATCGATACGCTGTGGGAAATGTTTTCTCAGGCAATCTCCTTCGCCGACACCCCAAACGCCGATCCCACGGACTTCCTGTTTTCTTATGACGCCGCATCTAACGTGCGCAATGTTGGCTGGAACCTGACGATGGGATTGTACTGGCTACGCCCCTGGTTCTACCCTACGCTGGATAGCCAGTCTCAGTACTACATCCAGAAAGTCCTGAATATTAAAATCATTAAAAAAGGTGCCAAAGGGCGCTGCAGCGGACACAACTATCAGACCGTAGCGCTGGCGCTCAAAAAGGCCTTTACCCAGCCAAACTATCCGGTTCACTCCTTCCCTGAACTCTCCCTGGCGGCATGGAATATCGATTTACATCAGTCAAATGATGAAGTCGAGCGGCTGACATGGAAAGCGTATTTGCTTAATAAAATCAAACTACTGTGCCTGAAAAAAGACAGCCCATATTTCTCCTTGAGGGAGTTAAAAGAGGCTTATCTGGATGAGATTAAGGCGGATTATCCCAATAACAATACGGTTGAATCGTCCATTTCATATTATCTGCAAAAACTACGTGATGATGATGAACTGGAGTTTCAGACCCCCGGCAACTATGAATACCTCAACTTCGATAAAGGTGAATTCCAGAGCATCACCGAGGAAACGGTTGAAGAGAACGTGCCAGCGGAAATCCCCCATAAGCCTTACGCGATAAGCAATTTGATCGATGAGGGCTGCTTTTTAGGAGAGGAAAAAATCCAACTCATCCTTCAGCGGTTACAGGCCAAAAAAAACCTTATCCTGCAGGGCCCGCCGGGAACCGGTAAAACCTGGCTTGCCCGCCGCCTGGCGTATTGCCTTATGGGCGAGGAAACCTCTAAGCGCATCAGCGCGGTGCAGTTCCACCCCACCCTCTCCTACGAAGACTTTATTCGCGGCTGGCGTCCTAACAATGAAGGACGTTTGGCATTGGTAGACGGGCCTTTTCTCCATGCGATCGACAAAGCAGTAAACGATCCGACAACTAAGTACGTGGTCATTATTGAGGAAATTAACCGGGGTAATCCTGCGCAAATTTTTGGCGAGACGCTGACGCTGATGGAGGCGGATAAACGCACGCCGAATGAGGCGCTTGAGCTCTCATACCGATCTGATATGGATGAAAAAACCTACATTCCTGAGAATCTGTACATCATCGGGACGATGAATATCGCTGACCGCTCGCTTGCCCTGCTCGACCTGGCATTACGGCGCCGCTTTGCGTTTATTGATCTTAAGCCCGAGTTTAACGACGCGTGGAAAAAATGGGTTAACCAACGGTTTAATGTGAGCGTGGAAACATTAGCCCTAATCGAATCCCAAATAACTGCGTTAAATGAAAAATTGTCCAGGGATGCGGCCCTGGGACCACAGTTTTGTATCGGGCATAGCTACGTTACCCCACCAGCGGGGTTGAAGATTGACGACGGTATGGCCTGGTACAAGCAGGTTGTCGAAACCGAAATCTGTCCTTTGCTTGCCGAATACTGGTTCGATGCGCCGGAGAAAGTCCTGGATGCCAGAAAGGAACTCCTCAGCGTATGACCGATCTTGATGAACGTAGCGATACGCAGGCTCGGGCAGCCGTATTGCGCATTCCTTTGCGCAATATCTGGCTATTGATGCTGTATGCCTCTAGTCTGTTTCGCCATCACGGGCGCAGCATGGTTGCCGCTGAAAACAACCCGGAGGAAATCCCGGCGCTGGTGGCCAGGATCCTGCTTCACGAAGTAGAGCAGCGGCTGTTAAGGCATTTAAGTATGGGATACCAAACTCGCCGCGCCACGCTAAACAGGGTAAGGGGACGCATTGATGTTCTGCGCACAACCAGTCGACAATTGCTTGAGCGGGCACAGGTAGCCTGTCAGTTTCAGGAAATGACGCTGGATACTCCCCGTAATCGCTATGTTCGTTCTGCGTTAGAGCACCTTGTCCCGCTACTCAGCGACGGCGCGCTGGCTGCGCAATGTCGCGCAATGGCAATCAATTTGCGTCGTCGAGGTATCGAAGGCGGTATGCCGAGCAAAGGTGAACTGCCATCAATCGCGCGCTTTGGTCGCCATGATGCGGCGGATAAAGCCATGGTAGATGCCGCGCAGCTGGCATTTGAATTATGGCTACCAACCCAAACTGCGGGGCAAAAACTGTTGCCAACGCCGTCTGATGACCCTTACTGGATGCGTAAGCTGTTCGAGAAAAGTATGGCGGGTTTCTATCACGTCCATCTTCCCAAAAAAGACTGGACAGTCGCTGCCGGAAAAGAGTTGAAATGGAGATTAACGTCTCAAAGTGCAGGGAGCGAAAGTATTTTCCCAACCATGAACTCAGACATCATTCTTGAGCACAGGCAACCTGCACAGCGCATCATCATCGACACTAAATTCAATAACATTCTGATTAAAGGCTGGTATCGTGATCGGAGCTTGCGCAGCGGTTATATCTACCAGATGTATACCTATCTGCGCACGCAGGAGAATCGAACAGACCCGCTATCTCTCCGTTCGGCTGGATTATTACTTCATCCAGCCGTCGACGTAATGCTCTCCGAATTCGTTGAGGTACAGGGGCATAAAATCCACTTTGCCACCGTTGATTTAGCAGCAGATGCCGTCACAATGACTCAGCAATTATTGAAATTAGCCCATGATTGCTGTGGGATAGCTGACGTGAATTAAGTTCTAAAGTGGACGCCTGCATGACAGGCGCCCACCTGGATTAGTTCGCAGGTGCCGGGCGCTCCAGCCGCTCATTTTCCGCACGGCTATTTTTTAAATGATGCCGACGCTCTGCCAGCAGCCGACAAATCTCCGCATGCTTCTCCTCGGTAAAGGTAAAGCGCGACATAAAGCCCATTCGGATCGCTGACCCCATCGCCGGCAGCAGGCAAATCCCAAAGAACAGCCCCTCCAGCACGCCTTCACTCTGGATCTGCGCCTGCGGCACGTAGCCTATCATCGTCAGAAACACGCCGATCAACCCGCCGCCCACCGCCACCGACATCTTGCCGGTAAAGGTTTGCCCGGAGAAGGTGATCGCCGCGCAGCGCTTGTGGGTGTGGTACTCCGCGTACTCGATGGTGTCGGCAATCATCGACGAGGTGAGGATGTTGGTCATCATCACAAACAGGGTGCTCAGGCCGAGCAGGATAAACAGCATCGTCACCTGCTGATACCCGACAAACCACATCACCACGCGCACCGCCACGTCCAGCCCGCAGAGGATCATAAATAACTTCCGCTTCTGCATCCGGCGCGTCAGCATCGGGCCGACCAGGCACAGCACTGCCGCGACAATCCCCATCACGCCAATCGCCATCTGCAGGCTGCCGTCGCCCAGGTTGTTGATAAAGAAGTAGATATACAGCCCGCCCGCCACGTTATGGAACACGCAGAAGAAGAACGACAGCAGGACGATAAACAGCGGCTTGTTCTGACGCAGGTTGTGGAAGGTATCGCGGATGGTCACCTTTTCCGGGCTCGGCGGCACGCGCTCTTTGATCTGCATAAAGCCGTTAAGCATCAGCGGCAGCCCCACCAGCATCATCACCAGCGCCGCCATAAAGTAACCTTTGTCGTTACTGTACTGGGCGAAAAACGCCGCCAGCTTCGGGAAGAAGATATTAGCGCAGGCAATCCCGGCGTTCACCCCGAGCATCGCCGCCGTCACCGCGCGGGTGCGCTGGGCGGAGTCGTTGGTCATCACCGACGACATCGACCAGAACGGAATATCGGAGATGGCATACAGCGTCCCCCACAGGATGTAGGTCACCCCGGCGTAGAGGATTTTGGTGGTCATGTCCGCTTCAATTTTATAGAACGACAGCAGCGTGACGCCGGTGATCAACAAAGGGGCGATCAGCAAAAAGTGGCGAAACTTGCCGAACCGGCTGTTAATGGTGTCCATAATGCTGGCAAACAGCGGATCGTGAACCGCGTCCCACGCGCGGGCAATCAGGAAAATGGTGCTCGCCGCCAGCGCCGAAATGCCCAGCACGTCGGTGTAAAAATAGTTAATAAACGAACCCACTAAACCAAAGCTAAAACACTGACCTAAACCATAACCAAAATAAGACCACAACTCGCGAGACGGTATTTTCATTGTCATTGCCATTGTTATATGCCTGCCTGGTTGCCCGGCGGTGGACCGCCGGGTCGATATTATTAGTCCTGCGCCTGCGGGGCGATCTTGCGCAGCTGCTGCATCAGGGCGATTTCACGGCGTGAGAACGGAATGCCGTTCTCCTCAAACACGTCGTGGAACCAGAGACGGCAGTAGTCCGTGGACTCCTTCATCACCACCGGCCACGGCAGCCACGTCTGGGTTTTGCCGCGCACCAGCCCCCACTGGTAGGGCGCGACCTTCGCCGCATACATCAGCGGGAGCTGCTCTTCGATGGTGCTGCCCACGTGGCGCGCCAGCCATTCGGTGCAGAACAGCGGACGACCAAGCGTTTGCAGTTGCTGGATTATCGCCGTCATGCGCCCGGTGTGGGTGTAGGCGTGGAAGCTCACCACGTCAGAGAGCGCGAGCGCGGTTTGGTCCAGCGGATGCTGGAAGAACGTCTCGCCCTCCTCTTCCGGCGGCAGACGCCAGGCGCAGACGGTGAGCGGCTGGGTCGGGTTCTCTTCACGCACCCACCGGAACGCTAGCTTCATCAGTTCATGGGCGCAGGTCTCCAGCTTCGCGTCGTACTGCACCTCCTGCGTGCCCGTCGCGAAAATGCCGCGGTTACCCGGCTCGTTGTAGAGATCCCACAGCAGCACGCGCTTGTCCGCGCGGAACTGGCGGACAACGTCGCGGATATAGCGCTCAATCTGCGGCCAGCAGTCGGGATCGCACACCTTATCCCGCCCCGGGCTCGCCGCCGCCTGGCTGTTGTGCTTGCCCGGTACGGGCGGCTTTTGCGGGCCGAGGTACGGCTCGTCGCCGGAGAAACCGCAGTCGTCCATCAGGGTCAGCATGGTGCTGAACCCGCGGCCGTCGGCAATGGTCAAAAACCGGTCGATGCGCGCCATCAGGCCGTCGCGGTCATGCTCCCAGACGATAAACGGCAGGTTGATGCGCAGGGTGTTGTAGCCCGCCTCCGCCGCCCAGCCCAGTTCGCGGTCGATGGTATCGGCATCGAAGGTCTCTTCCTGCCAGATATCAGTCCAGTTCACCGCCGTCGACGGCAAATAGTTAAACCCGCACAGCCAGCCTTTTTGCTCATACCACGCCTGTGCCTGCTCCCTGCTCCACTGATCTTTCATTACGCGTCCTCTTACTGATAATATTTAGCTAATAAATATTAGCTACAGGATAAATGCGCAAATCGCGGCACGCCGAAAAGCGACGGCCTTCACAAAGTTCGCGCTTCGATGAATGAGAAACGTGATCGACGGCGCGTAAGCGCGCGGTTAGGGTATGATGCGAATTCGCGAAAGGGAGAGGACGGATGAAGCGAAAACCGAAAGTGACGATGAACGATATTGCGCGGGCGGCAGGGGTGTCGCAGGCGACGGTATCGCTGGTGCTTAACCAGTCCCGCAACATCAAGCTCAGCGACGACACCCGCCAGCGGGTGATCAACGTCGCCACCGAGCTCGGCTACGACCGCCTCCCCGCCGTTCACGCCCCGCGCAACCAGGAAGAGATCGCCCTGCTGGTCAGCTCCGTTCAGAGCTTCGACCCGTTTATCGACGCCATCAGCCAGGCGCGGGAAGCGGCGTGGCGCAACGAGACCCTGCTCACCGTCTACGACTACGGCGACGACATCGAGCTGGCGCTGAACATCATCCGCCAGCTGGAGAAGCGCAACTGCATCGGGATTATTCTCGCCTCCCCGGTCACCACGCTGGTGGACATGACGGCTTTCCAGGACTGCACCCGCATCCCGCTGGTGCTGCTCAACCAGCGCGACCCCGGCTCGCCGCTGCTGCCGTCATTTATTCCGGATGACTACGCCAATGCTTTTCAGGTCACTAAACACCTGATTGCCTGCGGTGCGACGCGCATCGCCCACATTACCGGGGAGAGCTGGATGGAGGCCTCCCGCCAGCGTCTCGCGGGCTACCATGCGGCGCTGGAACAGGCCGGACTCGCGTGCGACGAGGGCCTGGTGCGCCAGACCAACTGGCAGTTCAGCGAGTCCTTTACCGCCACCACGTCCCTGCTGGAACTGGCCGAGCGCCCGGACGCCATCTTCTGCGCCAGCGACTGGCTGGCGATTGGCTGCTATCAGGCGCTGGCGGTGAACGGCGTGCGCATCCCGCAGGACATGCTGCTGGCGGGCTACGACGACCAGAAGATCTCCGAGCAGCTCACCCCGCCGCTGACCAGTATCCAGCTGCCCTACAGCGAGCTGGGACGGCTGGCGGTGGAGTACCTGTGCAATCAGGAAGATGCCGCCACGCACGTGACGCTGGCGGGCAGGCTGAAGGTGCGAGCCTCAAGCCTCGTCTGAGGTAAACACCATGCCCGCATAGGGCTTCTCGCGACACGCCGCCAGCCGCGCGGCGAGGCTGCCCACGTGCAGCTCCAGCTTGTGTCCGTCCGGGTCGAGAAAATAGAACGACGCCCCCTCGCTTTTGTTCTGCTTCCAGACGGTGACGCCCGCCTGCTCCAGCTTGTTCGAGAACGGTTCAAAATCCGCTTCTGCGACGGTAAACGCGTAGTGGGTGTAGTCGCTCTCCTGCGGCGGCACATACTGGCGCGCCTCGTCGTACGACAGGCAGACCCACAGATCGCCGCAGGTGAGATAGGCCCCGGTATTCCAGCGGGCGTGGAGCGTCAGCCCCAGCAGCTCGTGCCAGAAGGTGATGCTTTTTTGCAGGTCGCTGACCGCGAGGGTCAGGTGGTTAAGTGATTGCAGCATAATGAGCCCTTTTGTTTTTCGCGCCGGACGTGATACGGTAAAGAGATGAACATAAACCACGCCGTGCTCACCGTAAACCGCTGGTGGCTGCCTTCTTAAAGGCGGCTCGGAGATGTTTTCCCCATTTTCAGATAGCCGCCGAAAGGCGGCTTTCTCACATCTAAGACCCCTTTCGGCATTACAACGTTAAGGAGTCTTTATGAACACACCAACCATCCTCACCGGCGACCGCCCAACCGGCCCGCTGCACCTCGGCCACTTCGTCGGATCGCTGCGCCAGCGCGTAGCGCTCCAGCAGACGCACAATCAGTTTGTGCTGATTGCCGACCTGCAGGGGCTGACCGACAACGGCAGCAACCCGCAAAAAATCCGCGACAACATCCCCGAAGTGCTGGCCGACTACCTCGCCGCCGGCATCGACCCGAACCTGACCACGATCTGCCTGCAGTCCGCCCTGCCCGCCCTCGCCGAGCTGACGATGCTGTATATGAACATCGTCACCGTCGCCCGCGTGGAGCGTAACCCGACGGTGAAAAACGAGATTGTGCAGAAGGGCTTTGCCCGCTCGCTGCCGGTCGGGTTTATGGCCTACCCCATCAGCCAGGCGGCGGACATCACGGCGTTTAAGGCCGAGTGCGTGCCCGTCGGCGACGACCAGCTGCCGATGATTGAGCAGACCAACGAGATTGTGCACAAGATGAACAGCCTGCTGCCCGCCCCGGTGCTGCGCCACTGCAAGGCGATGCTGAGCGACACCAGCCGCCTGCCCGGCATCGACGGCAGCGCCAAGATGTCGAAATCGCTGGGCAACACGCTGCACCTTTCGGCCAGCGAAGAGACCATTCATCGTGCGGTCAGCGCCATGTACACCGACCCGAACCACCTGAAGGTGAGCGATCCGGGGCAAATTGAGGGGAACGTGGTGTTTACGTACCTCGACGCGTTTCATCCGGACAAGGCGAAAGTGGCGGCGATGAAGGCGCACTATCAGGCGGGCGGGCTGGGTGACCGGGCGTGCAAGAACGAGCTGGAGGGGTGTTTGCAGGAGCTGATTGCGCCGATGCGGGAGCGGAGGGCGATGTATATGCAGGACAAGGGTGAACTGATGGCGATGCTGAAGCGCGGGACGGAACGGGCGCAGGGGGTGACGCAGGAGACGTTGAGGGAGGTGAAGGTTGGGTTGGGGGTGCCGGTGTTTTGAGGGCGATATAAATAATAACCCCGGCGCAGGGCCGGGATATTTATCAGGCGTTGCGCTTAATCACCGGAATATCGCCGGTGTCATTTAATGCACCCGGAAATGTTTTCAGCCACTGCGCGACTTTCTGCTTATTTATATTCACCACACTCATACCTTCCAGGCATCCCCATAATTCTCTTGTATGCTGCGGCGTAATCACAATGCAGTCTTTCATGGCGCGGATTTTTACGGGCATACCGTTGATAAAACCTGCACGGTTCAACCAGTCGCCGCCCAGCAGAAGGTATTTCATGTCGATGCGCGCATACAATTCGCAGCAGGCGGCACTGTCCTGTGGCGTTTCCGCGCGGGGATGGACGGGTGCCACGTTAGGCTGGTTGCCGTGCAGACGGCGGGCACTGTTTTTGCGTACCAGCTCGCGGTTTTCAATCACGCCGGTGAAAGCGTCTGATTCTGTTTTGCAAACAGTAAACTCTGGCTTAAAATTCGTCGCAGCCATTTTCAACTCCTCAGTAGTTGTTTGTGGTTAGCGGTATGGGGGTGTTGCAGCACCTTCATATCGCGAATTCCTCGTTTAGATTTCTTTGATACTTCCTTTCGCCGGTTGGCGTAATTTCTGGTGACCATTATACAAGGCTGAATATAAATACAGCGGTTTGGCGTTGAGTAAATTTGGAATTTTCGAGGGAGATTCAGGAAAAGGGTTGGGTCAGGGAAATTACGCAGCGAGGACTATCAGAATATAAGGTGAGCGCCCGCATGAACCTCAGAGCAACCATTCGCCGATCTGCGGGCTGGCAATGAGTCGTTTTATTATCAAGTTCGGTGACCGACTGAGCGATAACCTTTAATACGATGGCAGTTACACAGAATTACGGACAGGCTCCTTTGAGAGGATAAGCGTTAATAAAGAGGAGGCACTCAATGCCTCCTTTCTATTTGTTACGCTCTTACGTTCCAATCGTCCGTATACTGGACATTACCATCAACATAACGCCGGGTGATTTTGTCATACATAAGGGAAACAGATTCCATGTGGTTGATCTGCGAGTTTCCTGCCATTTTAGCGTTTGGCATCCCTGGGTTAATGCCCGTCACTTTCACGCCCTCAATGGTCATGACGAAGTAGCACTCTTCTTGTCCTGCATGGTTAATGCGATACCAGCGAATCTCCGCACTTTTCAACGTTTGACCGGTGGCAACGGCTTTGTATAGATACGGGCTGGAGCTATCAAACTCCTTTTCAATCATCATCGGAGAATGTGAACGCTTGCCAGTAATCTTCCCGTTGGCACTGTCTACTGGAATGTTCAGACCATGACTAAAGCCAACAATCTCTATACTCCCCTCACGATCCTGAACGTCTACAGCTCCTTTAATGTCTGCGCCGCCATCGTCCTTAAGCCACATGTAAGCCGGAATAGGCATTTTACAAACTCCTTTTAGTTGTGATTTTCTTCGTGATGAACCAGTAGCAAATAATCGTTAAGAGCAACTGAAAGCCCACAATCGCCGCCATTGTGAAATTTGAATACGTTTGATCCGGGAATAAAGACTGATAAGGCAGCAAGCGAAACAACGACCAAAACAGGAAGGTAAACCCGAAGATTTTAGCTAACCGTCGCAATGTGGAACTGAACCACTCTCTGGGGATGCCTGCTGGACTAACTTTATGTGTCGCGCCACTGTACGCCGTGGTAATGGCGCTCATGACAGGTACGCTGATTAATGTATTGATTAAGATGCTAAAATAGTCGTCTAACGATTCCCAAACTTCTGAATCAGGTTCACCCAAAATGAAGCGGGTAAACTTGTCGGCGCTTTGGAAATCGAAAAGCCCCGTAATAGAATTAACTAATCCATCATACGGAACTATTTCAGCAACGATCAGCACAACAACAGCGAACAACACTATCTTGATAAATAAACTACGGGCATGTTTTGCCATTGGAGATCACCTCAATCGTGCCGTATGCCTGTAGCTTTCTCATGCAAGGAACATCTATTCTTTGGCTTCTCAACAGAGCATTACGCAACATGGCAAAATCAGAATCATGTGGGAGAGTGATACAACCTTCTGATAGTACGCCTAGATGCAAACGGAAATTGCCACGCTGAACGCTCTCAATCCATGTGTAATCGTCGATCCCCCAATCATCACGCCATAATGCGAACCATTCAGAATGTTTGAATGTTGCACCATTGGCGAAGTGATTATAAATGTCTCTTCCCACTGTGTTTAGCTGTGACTTGAGTCCACCTTGAGGGCGGTCAACAATCCAGTATTTACCCGCTGGTACAGGCCCCTCTTTGGGGATCATTCCACATGCCCCACGATTACGGTAAGCACCATTACCAGAGAAAGCTAAAAACGTGCCTATACCAGGAAACGATAACGGGGAGTAGTACGCATCATTAATTACGAACTTTCCATGTAGAGCCATAGATAACCCTTTTATCTATAATGATTTTTTGGATTATCGTACTCCTACGCAATCGGACATAAGAAGGTTTTCGTCCGAGAGACCTCTGATTTTCAGACAATAGCCCGCTGGTGTTAAGACAACGTGTAAGGCCGTTAAGCGGTAACATCAGAGGTGTGTCAGGAAGCGACGTTTATCAAGTTGAACATGCACCCTCAGGGGCGAGACCGAACAGCTGGCAGAGTGACCTGCTCCCTGATGTTAGTAATGTCTTCATAAGCCACATGAGGACATCCCCATGAAGAGGCGTTTTTCCGACTGGCGTAATTACTGCTGCCTATTAAACAGAACTGAATATAAATGCAGCGGTTTTGCGACAGGTAAAATTGGGAAATACGAGGAGGATTCAGGGAATGGATTTGGGGGATACTGGTAAATCGATGGCTTGAAAATCAGTCTTATTTTCCTCATCCAGAAATCTATTTATTCGCTAAATTGCCTTAGACGGCAAATCCGTCGCATCCAGCCCTTGTTCTCAGATCCCTCAAAATTCATCAAACCTATAGATTAACGATTTACATCACCCTGATTTTGTTATGTGATCCTGTTACAGGCTTTAGTAACGCCCTGCCCAGCCAACCGTAACAGGACTTCATCGATGGAATTTTATCAGGCCGATCCGACGCTTGAGAACTACTGGCGTGGTGTGATCCTCTTTGGAAGGAACGTCGCATCTTACAAATTTGCGCTGGCGTCAGCGTTGTATGAAGTGGATAAGACGGGCAGCGATTTGATTACGCTCGACCAGCTTGCCGTGCCGTTCAGCCGCTATCTTTGCGAGCACCTGAAGCATGCGCCAAAACAGATCACCTCCCGCAGCAGCCAATTTCTGGAAACCTGTCTGAAGTTCAACAGGGGTGAAATCACCCACGCTCAGCTCATTGAAACGACGGTGCGCCTTGGCTTTAACAACGTGATTGATGCCTTTCACTACGTGAACCAGGGCGAGATCGATAAACGTTTTTTCCTTGATGAGCGCAAAACCCACAACGGGATCCGCCTGACGGATAACTTCTTTTTACTGGGTGAACGCCTGCAGTATAAAAACCTCGCCTTTGAAACCAATGCCCGCTGGAACCTGGTGGAACAGGCATGGTCGATGGGGATTTCACGAAACCTTGTGGGCGTGGAGTTCGACGAAGATAATCAGCTGCTGTTCACGAGGGTAAACGCGCGTCGCGTAGACATCACCAGCTGCCGCGACAGCCTGAATGGTTACCAGAAAGGACGGTGTTTTTACTGCTTCAAACCCATCAGTCTGGTACCGGAAGACGCAGAACTGGCGGACGTCGACCACTTTATTCCATGGGCTGCCCGCAAAGAAGTGAGCAATATTAACGGCGTATGGAACTTAGTGCTGGCCTGCCGGTGTTGTAACCGTGGCGTTGAAGGCAAATCTGCACGCATTCCCGACCTCAGGCTCCTGCAGCGGTTACACACTCGCAATGAGTATTTTATTCAGAGCAAACTGCCGTTACATGAGACGATTGTTCAACAGACAGGGCAACGTCCTGAAGCACGGAAAAGCTTTCTTCAGCGTAACTGGCAGGCCGCGCTGGAAAAACTTATCCATACCTGGAAACCCAACGCAGAAGGCGAGGCAACGTTTTAATGACTCTTCACTATTATCAGAACCACGCGCAGGATTTCTTCGATGGCACGGTCAATGTCGATATGACCCCGCTATACGAGGCCTTCACCCAACATCTGCCTCACGGTGCTCGTGTTCTGGATGCGGGCTGCGGTTCTGGTCGGGACGCAAAAGCCTTTCATGAGATGGGTTATCAGGTGGATGCTTTTGATGCCTCTTCCGCGATGGTGGAGCTGGCAAAGCAACATTCCGGGTTACCCGTGCAGCTGATGACGTTTTCAGAGATTGAGGGTAAAGCGCAGTACGATGGGATTTGGTGCTGTGCCTCTTTGCTGCATGTCTCCTCTTCTGAGCTGCCTGCCGTGATGCAGAAGCTTGCGGATGCGCTTAAGCCTGGCGGCGTCTGGTACGTGTCCTTTAAGTATGGCAACGGTGAGCGGGTACAGGGTGAAAGACGATTTACGGACCTGGATGAAGAGGGGCTGCGGATGGGAATAAGTAATATAACAGATGTAGCGATAACTTCGCTTTGGGTTACGAAGGATTATCGGCAGGAAAGAAGTGAGAGATGGTTAAATGGGATATTACATAAAAAAAACACTATTTTTTAGAGTGGCTTTTACTTATCGGTGAAGGACTCATATTGATATGTTGAGTTGCACACATCTCATCTTCATACCGACATAAATGGCTATATCACTCTATCCTCAACAAAGATGTTATCACAGCTCTAATGAACTTAGAAATTCATAGTCCAAACAGTTAGCTCGTTCTCTTTTTTTGACAAGTTATACAAATTTCGTATTTTACTATTGAACCATCACCATAATTGTTATATAGCGTAACAGGTGATTTTTTAGATATTATATTTGCTCGTCACTAAAGTGAAATTTGCTTTTACTTAGAAATCATAAATGAAAGCAATGATAATCAAGCAATTAATCAATATTTGATATGTCATATATCAGTAGTGTCCCTCCTGGCCACCTACAAAAATTAGGTATTGCCATACAAACGCTTCGAGGGTACGCTAATCGGTTTTTTAAATTAAACATTCATTAAGTCTTGTCTCGCTTGACTATAAGGAGAATGCTTTGGTTCAATCAGAATGCATTTCATGGACAAAATGCACTTCATGGCTAACAAACTTTCTTAGTCGTAGAGGATTGAGACAACCCGATGGCCGCCCGCTTTATGAATATCAAGCGACGAATGAAGAATATGTGGACTTAACGCAGTTACTTCGAGCGGTTAGCCAAACTACAAATATTGTTGATGATAAAGGCTATGCTTCCTGTTTTGTGTTTTTTTGCTCTGAATGGTACCGCAGAGACTATGAGCGGAATTGTGGGTGGACTTGGGAGCCCATTTATAAAAAGCTAGGTACATCGTTAACGGCGACGGAACTAAGGAAGGTGCGAACAAGTTCCTGATATGAGATCATCATATTCATCCGGAGCGCATCCCAGAGGGACATCATGAGCCATCAACTCACCTTCGCCGATAGTGAATTCAGCACTAAGCGCCGTCAGACCCGAAAAGAGATTTTCCTCTCCCGCATGGAGCAGATTCTGCCATGGCAGAATATGACCGCTGTCATCGAGCCGTTTTATCCCAAGGCGGGCAATGGCCGACGGCCCTATCCGCTGGAGACC
The DNA here is from genome assembly GCF_001729765.1 of Enterobacter kobei. Lineage (NCBI taxonomy): Bacteria > Pseudomonadati > Pseudomonadota > Gammaproteobacteria > Enterobacterales > Enterobacteriaceae > Enterobacter > Enterobacter kobei. Next base: position 498,566 of record NZ_CP017181.1, on the reverse strand, counting down.
ATGCTGCGTATTCACTGCATGCAGCATTGGTACAACCTGAGCGACGGTGCCATGGAAGATGCCCTGTACGAAATCGCCTCCATGCGCCTGTTTGCCCGATTATCCCTGGATAGCGCCCTGCCGGATCGCACCACCATCATGAATTTCCGCCACCTGCTCGAGCAGCATCAACTGGCCCGTCAATTGTTCAAGACCATCAATCGCTGGCTGGCCGAAGCAGGCGTCATGATGACCCAAGGCACTTTGGTGGATGCCACCATCATTGAGGCACCCAGCTCTACCAAGAACAAAGAGCAGCAACGCGATCCGGAGATGCATCAGACCAAGAAAGGCAATCAGTGGCACTTTGGCATGAAGGCCCACATTGGTGTCGATGCCAAGAGTGGCCTGACCCACAGCCTGGTCACCACCGCGGCCAACGAGCATGACCTCAATCAGCTGGGTAATCTGCTTCATGGAGAGGAGCAATTTGTCTCAGCCGATGCCGGCTACCAAGGAGCGCCACAGCGCGAGGAGCTGGCCGAGGTGGATGTGGACTGGCTGATCGCCGAGCGTCCCGGCAAGGTAAAAACCTTGAAGCAGCATCCGCGCAAGAACAAAACGGCCATCAACATCGAATACATGAAAGCCAGCATCCGTGCCAGGGTGGAGCACCCGTTTCGCATCATCAAGCGGCAGTTCGGCTTCGTGAAAGCCAGATACAAAGGGCTGCTGAAAAACGATAACCAACTGGCGATGTTATTCACCCTGGCCAACCTGTTTCGGGTGGACCAAATGATACGTCAGTGGGAGAGATCTCAGTAAAAACCGGAAATAACGCCAGAAATGGTGGAAAAAATAGCCTAAATAGGCTGATTCGATGTGTTTGCGGGAAAAAAATCGGCCCAGATCCGCGAAATTTTAATCAGCGAGTCAGCTTGGGAAGAAATGACCTGCTTATTCGCACCTTCCCTTAAGCACATCTGAGCATCATCAAGATCGTTATGGTATTCGTGGACAGCCTGGTTACCAATACGACGTAATTTATGGAACACGGAAAGAATGCTGTCGTCAACGAAGGCAATTTTGCCAAGCTCACGCAGAAGTTCGTGCTGATTTTCACAGGGAGGAATATCCAGCAGCAGGCCAAGATGTTTTGCCGTCGCTTCGCCAAACATACGCATTTTTACCAGTGCAGTATTGGGATCATCCGGGTAGTTATTTTCCGCCGCGCATGCGATGGCATAGGTGAAATCGTTCACGCCCTTCAGGAACTCAAAATTGGATTTATTCATCATTGTTATGCAGGCCTGCACATACATTTTAGGAACATAATTTTTACTTTAACTTTCTGAAGCTTCCCGAGCAATGACCAAAATCACAGCAAGTTAATCAATGATGGAGAAAGTTTGAGGTTCGGTACAGCAGATGTGAGATGTTTAAACCATGCGGGACAGCATACATTCCTTTTCCAGGATAAAGCGGAAAGCGTGCAAATTAAGAAAAATATTCATTTAAAATCACCGAAATGCTGATGCATAGATATAAAAGTTATCGAATTAAAATATATTCGTTTCTATACACGCAAGAAATTTGATGTTGGTTGAATCAGATTGTCTTCTGCTGAAAGAAAAAATTTGCATGGATTCAGACACAAAAAAAGCCACACTTAGGTAGCTAATTATTGCATCACTTGGTGCCGAAGGCCGGACTCGAACCGGCACGGGTTATAGCGGCTTAGCTTGCTTCAAGAATCATTGTTAACTCATTGAAGTAGCGAGGCTAAAGCTCATAACCCCGGCACATTTCACAGACTGTTTAGCCATGAAAAAGCCCCGACAACATAACCGGGGTTTGTATGAGTTTCAAGAGAGATCGTTATCTAGTTTTAGATCCCTGCGGGAATTACCTCGTGCGGATAGCTATTCCCAGCTACATGCGCCACCTGTTCCAAGGGAAGCGCTACTTTATGAAAAGCACAGGGACACGAGACATACGGCAAGCGCGTTTGTTTCGCGATGCTATTGCTCTGGAATGGACTCGCTTACGGAATCTGCTAAAGCCACAAGGAGGCTCATCCGTCGATCAAATCATTGATGAGCTACGCCGTGTCAGTGTGTATGCCAAGGAGGCACCCGCATCATTTGGAGCATCGATTCAGGCTTGCCCTTCCTTGCTAAAAATGCGTGATTTGTACCTGCTTCAATACAGCGAGAAGCGAAAGCTAACCACCCTATCCAAGACCAATAAAGCCGTAGAGGTGCTGTTAACCCACCTGAAAAAGAAAGATGTTCAGTTGCGAGATATTAACCGAACCATAGTTACAGGCTGGTTAGATAAACTCAAAACTGAGCGAGCGCCCCAAACCATCCAGAACTATATAAGCGCACTGGCGCAGATATGGGATCTGGCACGCAATCGCTATCACGATGCGCCGCAGGATAATCCTTGGCGCGGCCATGCGCTCGAAGCAAAAAGCAGCAAGGTCAGCTATGAAGTCTTCGCGCCGGGCGAGCTAGCAAAGGTCTATGATTTGCTCGATGATGAGATGAAAGCGGTAACGGCTATTGGGGCATACAGCGGTATGCGGATCAATGAAATATGTACGTTGCGTGAGAGCAGTATTAAAACTATCGAGGGCGTTTTGTGCTTTGAGATCACCGAGGGGAAGACCAAGAGCGCGGCGCGAATCGTCCCTGTACACAGCAAGATAATCCCTCTCGTGAAGTCGTTGCTCAAGACCACACATAGCGGTTTTCTGTTCTATCACGCCTCAATCACAGACCGGGCAGACGGAAAGCGTTCAACGTGGCACACCCAGCAGTTCACACGGGCGAAGCGCAAAGTTCTTGGCGAACCTGCCGCAGAGAGAAAAGTGTTTCATTCACTCCGACATGCGTTTGTGCAACAGCTCGACCGTGCTCAAGTACCAGAGGATCGCATTGCCTTACTCGTCGGCCATGAGCGAGGTAACACGGAGAGCTTCAAAACTTATTCCAAAAATTCTGCATCTCCAATTGAATTGGCTCGGTATATAGAACAAGTGGCTTATCTCGAAATTTAGGGGGTAACTCCCCTATCCTTGTAACATATTGATATTGATCGAATCCTTAGCGCAAGCCATTCAAAGCCCGCCGCAGCAAACATCCGCCCTTTCTATCATTTAAATGCTTATTGATCGTTCTCATCTATGTCCGTAGTCGTTATGATGGGGAGACTTGCTCCAATGATGTTTTTGAGAGCTGCTGCGTAATTAGCCATAACAGCAATAGTTCCCAAAGGTTACTACGCAAACAAGTCATTGAATTATAAAGAATGATGGAGAGAAAGCCATGGCATTACTTGAATATATCAGTGATGAAGACCTTTTTAACGAAGTTGAAACCTTATTAATTAAAGCTAAAAAGAAAAAAGACGCCGCTGAGAAGACTTTTAACAGCAATGTGATTGACCCTTTTGGTGCGCTTTTTGAAGCTCCGGGTTTCTCATCCCATGAAGAGTGGCGAAACTCCGAACTTGCACGGCAACGTCAGAAGACCATTCAGAATCATGTTGGTACGTTTCACCAAAAAATCCTCGGCCATGTTGATGGATGGCAGGACATGGGAATCGGGGGTATCGTTGATCTCCTCAACGAAGAGAGAAAAATCATTGCAGAGGTGAAGAATAAATACTCAACGGTTACTGGCGGGGACTTAGCTGATAAGTATAAAGGTTTAGATGAACTGGTATCACCTAAATATAGCCGATTTAAGGATTACTGCGCTTACTTTGTTAATATAATCCCTCGCAAGCCTGTTAGGTTTGATATCCCTTTTACCCCCTCTGATAAAGGCAGCGGTACTCTGTGCCTTTCGAATCCTAACATCCGAATCATTGATGGCGCGAGCTTCTATGAGCTTGTCACGGGCAGACCGGATGCTCTGCAAGAACTTTATAGTGCTCTTCCTCACGCAATTGAGTATGTTTTGAACGAGCGTCTCGGACAGAAAGGCTTCTCCATCCCTGATAAAGATAGCTTTATTAAGTATTTTGGTCTCGCTTACGGCTGATAACCATGATCAATGTTTGACAACGCCCATGTAAACCCATACAGTAGTAACCATGACTAATGTTGGCATGGTTACTAAGTATGTTAAAGGAAGAGTTTTCACTTTCAGAAGTTGCAGACATTTTGGGTGTGTCAAAAGAAACTTTAAGGCGTTGGGACACTGCTGGAAAATTAGTTTCTCAACGAAATGACGAGAACAACTATCGTTTTTATAGAAAAGATCAACTTAAACATTTTGAACAGGCTCAGTTTTTATTCAAAAGCCAGTGGTCTGACGAGTCTAAAACCTGTAATAACATTTATACTGTATTAGAATTATTTGCTGGCGCAGGGGGTATGGCTTTAGGTTTGGAAAAAGCAGGTTTGAAATCTGTTTTACTAAATGAAATTGATTCCCATGCTTGTAAGACGTTACGAAAAAATAGACCTGAATGGAATGTGGTTGAAGGCGATGTGAGCAAAGTTGACTTCACCCCTTATAGGAATACCGTTGACGTACTGGCTGGCGGTTTCCCTTGCCAAGCATTCTCTTATGCTGGCAAAAAACTTGGCTTTGAAGATACACGAGGTACCCTTTTCTTTGAGTTTGCCAGAGCAGTTAAAGAAATTAATCCGAAGGTTCTTTTAGCCGAGAACGTACGAGGATTGCTTAATCATGATGATGGGCGGACTTTAGATACAATAAAAAGTATTATCACTGACTTGGGCTACACTTTATTTGAGCCAAGGGTACTTAAGGCTATTTTCTACAAAGTACCACAAAAACGCGAGCGTTTGATTATAGTGGCTGTAAGGAATGATCTTGCTAATGGCATCGATTATGAATGGCCTTCTTCTTACAATAAAATATTAACACTTAAAGATGCTTTAAAAAAGGGAGAGCTGTACGATAGCGACGTACCAGAGTCAGAGGGACAAAAGTATCCTAAAAGAAAAGCCGAGATTCTAAGCATGGTTCCTCCTGGTGGCTACTGGAGAGATCTTCCAGAGGATATTCAAAAAGAATACATGCTCAAGAGTTTTTACTTAGGCGGTGGCAAAACTGGTATGGCTCGTCGCTTATCGTGGGATGAGCCAAGCCTAACTTTAACATGTGCCCCAGCCCAGAAACAAACAGAGCGTTGCCACCCGGAAGAAACACGACCATTAACAGTGCGTGAGTACGCAAGAATACAGACCTTCCCCGATGACTGGGTATTTGAAGGCCCAATGTCAGCGAAATATAAACAAATAGGGAATGCGGTTCCTGTTAATCTGTCATTTGCCGTTGGCAAATCAGTTGTACATCTTTTAGAAAAAATAAATAAAAGATAACCATACAGGGTAGGTTTCATGGCCTACCCTTTTATTCTTACTCTATGTTGGATACGTAAGATTTATTCCTAAATAATTCTTACGATAGATATCCAACATAGCTTTCAAATTTATAATATTCACGCCACAAGTACGCCCAACATATCGCCCACCCTCAGCAGCGTTAGCAGAGCGATGCACCACAGCACGCACGCGCCCGGTTCGGTGGCAGTGATCCAGCACGGCAGACGCAAGGCGCAGCGGCTTACCTGTCACCGCACAGCGTCGGTATTGATAATTCCACAGGAAGACACGGACAGCGGCCACATCAGCGCGGCGCAACTCCAGCCGCCCGGAACCATTCAATAGGAAGCGATACACATCTTCGAATGCAGCAGCATTTGTAATCCGTTCCGCCAGCGGCATATTGCCGAGGTGTTCCAGATAGCTCCGCATCGCTTTTCTTAGTAGTTGGTCTGTCCGTGTAACCATGATTCAAAGTCTCCATTGTCAGAGGCAGCCCGCTTGCAGGCTTCGTATTCTTCGCACTGGCGTTGGTAAACCAGAACATAAAGCTCATCAGCCATCGCATTAACGCGTTCGTCACTGATACCGTTGCGGCGCATTAGCCCCAGCAGCTTACGAAATTCAGCTTCCAGCTCAGGCTCTCCGGTATCCATTACCCACTGTTTCAGGTCAGCGAGTGCGCCATTCATTGGCGGCGGCTCGATGTACCGCCACCTTAATTTAATCGTGGTTATCATCTTCTTTATTCTCTCTGTAAGCCGGGTGCATTGCCCGGTATTGCTCAATGGTCAAACCCTCGCTGGCCGCTGTAAGCCGTTCCTTTTGCTTACCCGCCAATCGCAAGGCGCTGTCTCTCCAGCAGAGCAGAAAGAAGATGGTCAGCACCTGTTTACTCAAGCCATCCAGAAGATCGCCAAGCCCTTGCTCCAGCATACAGGCACGCCATGCAGCGGCGTGCTCAGTCATAGCACCGACTATCGGGACTGGTGCGCCGAGCATCGTCGCAAGCTGGCTCATAACACTATTAGCATCGCCCGGATGCAGTCGGGGAATAGTCATGCGGCCAGCCTGCGCCAACAGTTCAGCGTACCGCTGGCGGCGTGGGTCATCATCTGCCAGCGCTCTAATCGGCTTTTCATCAGCCATATATGGAACCTCCGAGGATTAGGCAGCCTGCAACAAATCGGCTGGCGTTGAGGGATGGTATCTGGCTTTAGCTTTTAGATAGGCATCACGCGCCGCCGCTTCGGTAGTAAATAAGCCAAGGTGATGGCGTACACCATTAACGCGAATGTAAGCCTCCCATTTGCTACAGCCCTTATTCCAGCTATACCCCCTTGCCTTGCGTCGGTTCTGGTCGTTTTCCCGCTGCGTAACCAAGCGCAGATTGCATAGGCGGTTGTCGTCACGGATACCGTTGATGTGGTCAACTTGCAGACCATCAGGAATAGCGCCATGCGCAAGAATCCACGCCACGCGATGGGCTTTTAGCTGGTACTGCTTGCCATCAAGTCGCAGGGCAACTTGACGATAACCATCAGCTCGCCGGGTGGAGTCAGCATAGGAGCCAGCCTTAACCCGGCGTCGGTTAGCTATATGGTGCAGGCGACCTGTCACCGGGTCATACAGGAAAAGGGATCGCAATAACTCAGGGGCGTAAGCATCATTAACCATGACTCAGCCCCTCCAGTTACACAGCTTGTCGGAAATTGATAACGCAGTCCGGGCGGCGCAGCCCAACATTGAACAGACGATATGAGTCCATCACCATCGTCATTTCGCGCTCATCATCCCACTGACGATTGATGACGCTCTGCGCTTCGACCGTCAGCAGCACAGAGGAAGGTTTAAACAGCGTCGCTCTCGTCATCGCTTCCTCTGCGGTAACGTCATAATCAGCGCCCAGTTCATGCCCGGTAATGGCTTCCTGCGGGTAACTATTCAGCTCGATAACTCGCACCCCAGCGACATAGCCAACACGACGCCATGCGTAATCGTTGCCACTATCCCGGCTGTAACGGACGTTCATCAGCTTCTTATGTTCCATCAGAATGCTGAACCAAGCCGGGTCGATGAGAAGCACCAGCTCAGCCACCGGAATATCTTTCTCGGTAAGGAACCGATTAACAGCAGCTTTGATAGCGTGAACCAGTTCGTTAGCCGCATCCTCTTCGCTCCCCGTTGTCAGGTCGAGCGAGACAACGTTATCCGTAAGCGGGTTAAACGTTGGTTGCAGTGTCGGCGGCGGTACAAAGTCAGTCGCTTTGATTAACTGGATGGTGTGCGCTTCGTCGTAAAACTTCGCATGGGCTGTCCCCATGTTGCGGCTCAGCTCGGCGCGAAAGGTGGGTGCAGTCCAGTCATCTTGATAATCAATCGGGATGCGGATATAGCTCAGAGTATCCACAGAGATGATCAGCTTGTCCGACTTAACGGCGGTAGGCTCCAGCGATTGCCCTGCGGTTCTGCCCTTCACCTCAAGATCACCACTCAGGCGATCAATGCGGTATTGGTTGCTGCCTTTCAGCGGCCTGTATGTAGACAGCCCCTCGGCCAGAAATACGGATTTGGACTCTAAACGGGTCTGGACATCCCGGTCATAAGCCTCGATGTGAATATCATTGTCGGATTCCACCCCGCCATAATGTGGGCGAAACAGATCGGGACTGTACGAAGTATCAGCCATAACAAAACTCCTACGTAGGTTGATGAAGCCCGCGCCATCGTCATGGCACAGACGTGCGTAATCCTCCCGCCGAGGCAGGATTCAGAACGGTATCGATTAAAGGGATGAGGTGCCCCGAAATGGGCGTTTTGAGGCCAGAGCTGGCGCGGTTCTCAGGGGTTAGTGCGCGTGAAGTAAGGCGAACGTATTACCTTGCATTAGTGCGCACTCATACGCGCCATGTTCAACACCTTCCGCACAGAGGTTTCAGACACGCCAACCTTGCTTGCGATGTAACGATTCTTCTGGCCTTTTGCAGAGCGATCGATAATGTCAGCGCGTATCGCCTCAGTGATCACCTTGCGGGGTCTGGCTCGATTCTTCTCGTGCCGTTCACGTTCGCGCATCCGCTCGGCCATCTTCGGCGGTAGTACAGGGGAAAGCCCACGGCTAACGCCAGATGTGCGGGTGCCGGATGTGGCAGAACGGGCAACGATATAAACCGCTTCGTCTGGGTTAAAAGCGTGCTGCACACGCTCAGGGTAAATGTGGTCGCATCTACCCAGCGGCAAGGCGAAATCCGGGCGCACGTCAGCGACACGCTCCACGGCATGGAAATTACAGGTGCTCATTACGAACCTCGGTTAATTAAAAATAGGCTTTCAGATGCCGCGCAGAATGCGGCTTGCGGGGACTCATGCGCATAGATTGGTGTGGTAGTACCGGGTTGGTGCGCACTCAGTCTTGCAGGGCGCATTCCACCGTTGGGCGTTAGCGACCAGCACGTTTGCCAGCGGAGCGCTGCGCAACCAGAGCGCGGTATTGTTCATCGTACTGGCGATGGCCGGGGCCATAACCTGATTGCTGCGCCCACTGCGTAAGTTGGTCATACGCTGCTATAAACTCAGCATGAGACATTCCGACAGGTTGCGCGGTAGACTGGCCGTTTGGGACGTAACCGGTAATGGAACCGCCAGCCATACGCTCTTGCAGATACTGAACCGCACGCGACATCTGCGCGGGGTCGCCAGACATGACCATCCGTTCAAGGGTTGATTGCGTCCCGGCGTCGAGTGTGCCAGCGTACTGCAACATGGCGTCAACTGTCCCCTGCCCTAGCTGGCTTTCGACAGACTGGTGAAACTGCCCCATCAGCCCATGAAGTTCAGGAGTCAACTCAACAATAGTGCCATCCTGTAATTGCAGCGTGTCGCCCACTTGCGCCCCAGCGCTGTTAGCGTTCTGGTCTTGCTGATTTGCGATATTGCCATTATTCCATTGTCCGCCATCATTGCCGTTAACGGGTTGGGTACGGAGGAAATCAGCATCAGCAGGCGCAGAGCTAAAGCGGGATGCCCCATTGTCAGCTCCAACAGGTGCAGCCATGTATGGCGATTGCTGCGGTACAGCATCAGCGCCAGCAGCGAGATAAGGGTTTTGATTGTCAGCCATAATTATGCAACCTCTTGTGATGTAACTCGGCGGTGCGCCAGTTCAAGTAAAAGCATGTGCGCGTGTACGCATCGGGCAGGAATCATCTTCTGTCCGTGGTACGCTTTGCCGAGATCTTGTCTGTCGATCTGGTACACATGAGCCAAATCGATTTGGCGAAGATTCAAGGCTTCGGCAATGAATTTCAGTTGTTGCCCGCAATCAGCCGCGCGGCGCGGCTCCATTAAAATGATGGTGCTCATGAAATAATCCTCAGTTAGATAAGGCCATGACGACGCAACCAACGTCGCTCGCCAACGGAGCCACGCGGTCGCTGCCTTGGATTCTGGTTTGGTGCTTGGCCGGGATCTGTTCGCCCTTCCCCGGTCAGGTTCTGCGTCAGCACGCCCCAGCCCCGTGATTCAATCGGCGCGTATCCCTCGCGTTGTTCATCAAGATTCACATAGAGATCAGGGTTAACGGCGGGGTGCAGCGGTTCGTTCTCTGCCATCATTCAGCCTCGCTGAATTTGGAGTTAACAGACTCCAGAGTATCCGGGTACGACCAACGATTTCTCAGACAGCGTTGCACATGCGCGACGACTTCAACAGGGACGCCCAGCTTTTCGGCGATCTCGGCGGCAGGCCAGCCAAAGCGCTCTAACTTGTGGATTTCGTCAATGTCCGCAGGCACTAGCTTGCGCACTGCTTTCTGCTTAGCTGGCTTCACCTTCACGGTTTTCTCTGCCGGGTGTGTGTGCGCGTTCTGGAATCGGGAATGCGCGATGGCCAGCACAGTGGCCGGACGAATTAACATATCGCGTGCAATGGCGTACTCGGTATCCCGGTGCAGTTTGCCCGGTTTCCAGCGCTTACGAATGGCGTTGTAGTCGGCCAGCGTGATTTCTTCGTCTGGCTTCCACTGGTCGGCGAGGTCGTCTACGTAAACGCCACGGACTACGCGGTCAATGTCACGCAGGTCGAAGCCAGTGGCGGCGGCAATCGCTTCGTTGTTCATGTGCTCGACAATGCTCAGCTTATTGATGCGCTGGATATCGGCGATGGTCAGGGTTGCGTTATTGGTGGTTGTCATTCGGGAACTTTCCTTCAAAGTTAATCGAACCTTCTATAAGGTTTTTAATCAAGGCGAGGCTGGAAGCGGTGTGGACACCACCGCCGCGCCGGGCGTTGTCGTACATAGCTTTGGCCTGACGCTGAAATTTTTCAGGCAGCGAGGCGAACCATGCTCTAAATTCATCGGGACTCATTAATCGTCATCCTCCGGGAACACGTTGTTGAATGATGTGTCCGGCGCTTCTACGGCATTGGCCTTAAGGAAGTTGACCGCACTGGATAACTCCGCTGCGGCCATGCGCGACTCACCAGCCTTGTCTTCCTCAAGGCGGCGAATCAGCGCCCCAAGAAGCAAGCCTTTCATTCGCCACGTTTCATTTTCAAATTCAGATTTCGTCATTGGTGGTTGTCTCCAGTTAGTCCCATTGCACGCAGGTATTGAATGACCTCGGCATGTACTGGCTTTGGTAAAAACAGGCGACGCTGCACGGATTGAAATATCTCGTCGCGCGTCTTGTCGGCAGGGTGAACAGTCCCATTAAAGATCTCGCGAGCCATGCGGTAGGTCGGCCAAATACGAAAGCCATCCTCCCGGCGTCGAAATCGGTTCAATACCGCAGCGATACATTCCCAAGGCTCACAGTTATTGAGCAGGCAATATCGCTGTAGTGGCGTGCTTGCCCGGCGCATGATGGCTTCACGATTAAGGGTCTGAATATGACGTTCGGCCAATCCATCAAAGGAATAGCCGTTCAAGGCAAACGCAAGTTGGGCATTAAGCAGGGCGTCAGAACGCCCCGCGCGATGCAGCACGGTTTCATCAGGCATAAGGATTTCTCCAGAAGGGAATTTAAACAGGCGAGCTGGTCAGCTCAGAGGAAGCGGGAGATGTAGCCCCAATTGCAGTTTTCAGGGCGGTACAACGCCGCCAGCTCATCAGGTGCTGCACCGAGCGCCAGTGATGACCACAGCAGAAACGCGCGGGCAGGTTGTCCGTCGCGTCCAGCACGGCCAACCATCTGCACTAAATCGGGCAGGTCTTCGGGGGTATAAGTGATGATTACGTTATGCACGTCAGGGATATCAGCCCCCAGCCCGAAGGCTTTAGTAGCAATCAGAACCGCACCGGGCGTAGTGGCAAACCACTCAGCGTTAGCGTGTCGCTGGTCACGGCTCAGACGGCGGGTGTCGGAATGATAAGGCCGGGCGCGGCTTCCCAGCTCGTCGAGGTACGCGTAAAGCATTTTGATACTGTCCACCATCACCAGCGTCTTTTCATCCACCGGGAGGGCATCGACCAGACCAACAGCAGCCCGGCGCTGCGCTTCACATTGCCGAACAGGAACAAGCTGGATGTTTTCTCTGGCAGCGCTGGCGCGGAAGGTCAGGAACTCGCCACGACAGCCCAGCTCTTTCATCAGCTCAAACTCATCACCTCTTCGCAGGGTCGCGGTAAACGCGCAACGCTGCGCATCAGGGAAGGCATTTTGCAAGGTGTGCTTCATCGCGGGGAAAGCGGCGCGGAACTCCCAGTCGTCCACGGTGTGAACTTCGTCGATGATAAATCTGTCCACACCAGCGGCCATCAGTGCCGCCAGCACCTGACTACCCGGCACCAGATGCTCAGGCGAAACGACAACCACCCGAAACGCCCCAGCAGCCAGCCCCGCAAGTTGCTGCGCATTACGCCGCTTCGGTAGCTTATCGCCAAAGGCCACCGCGTGAACGCCAGTCTCCCTTAACTGCTGTAGCACCTGCTGCTTGATAGTATTCGTAGGCACAACAATAACGGTCAGACCGTCACCAGTACCAGACTCGAATTGAAGGGCATAGGTGAACGCAGCCGTCTTGCCGTACCCAGTCGGCAGCACCGCCAGCATATCGCGGTCACGGGCAAACACAGCGGCGGCTACGTCCTGCTGGCCGGGTCGCCAGTCGCCACCATCTGGCGGCGGTAATGGCACAAACGCCGGGCGGTCGCATTGCTCCAGCTCACGGAACCTGTACGGCGCTGTAACCAGCGGCGGGATGGACGGCGGCAGGTCAGCGCCGCCAACGTCACAGTGTTGGTTCTTCGTGTTGAAATTGTCCTTAGTGGATTTCAGCTCACTGCCCCATAGCTGGTGAAACTCCGGGCTATCCCCGAGGGTGTCAAAGTCAGCGTGGCGCATCGCCTCCAGCTTGCTCATGCCACGATTGATGCGGCGGATGGTCTTCTCATCACAAATCAGAAACTCGCGACAGGCTTTAAGAAAGGCGTTTTGCCCCGTGGTCGCTTCCGGGATGGCGTGCTCACGCGGTTTCAATGCGGCATCGTCTACGCGAACACCGGGGAAATCTGGTGGCAGCGGCTCGGCGTACCGGGCAGGCTTTTTGTTTAGCCACATCACCAGCTCAGCGCGGCGGCAGTGGATTGCATCGCCCGGCTGGATAATCTGGCGCAACCCTGCATCAGCGCGGCGGGCGTGTGTCTTGCGTCCGATTCCGTTAGCCTCTTTCCATTCTCGGAACGACATAACAGAATCGTCAGCGTTAAAGTAAAACTCTTGTGACTCCGTATTAAACGCAGCCTGTATGGGTTTACGCTTTACAGGACATTGCTTGTTACGCGATACAACTATCTTATCCGCAACCAGTTGCTGAGCATCCGCAGGCGCAGTGTTCAGCGGTTCGGCGTCAGCGGCCAGCGCAAGCAGGCGGTTCAATCTCGTGGGCATGTTTGAAATCTCCAGTCAAATAATCAAGCAGCTTTCCGCCAGATGTATCGGCGGTGGACACCTCTCTTTTTGGTCACGCCGTGCAGCTTTCGCCATGCGCGGAAGGTCATAACGGAACCATCGGGATTGTAGTAATACACACGCAGACGTTTGTGGAATGCTCCCTGTACCGTCTTGTCCGTGACAGCGCAGCGCACGTAATGCGGGATAACAGTTTCACTCCAGACCAGTTGTTGCGGCGTGGCGCTAATCGTGCTTAACGCTTCGGCGGCAGCAGTTGCCAGCTCCAGTTGCAGGCGTGAATTCATGTGGCGTAAATCAACCATGATGTAAGCTCCAGAAATTAAGGTGAGTTTAGAACGGGGCGCAGGACGGAAGCGCCGGAAGTGTGGCGGTGGCGGTTGAGGCGGCGTCGGTGTTCCGTCCCTCTTTAGTAGTGATCTTCATCCAGTGATTTGGATTTAACTCAGGCGCAACAGGCAATGCAGCGGGATAGCGCGAGGGCGGGCTTGTGGTCTCATCTTCCCACACTAGTAACCCTTATCGGTCGGTAGCCTTCCCAATATAGTAGCTTTCAAGTCAAGAATGCTATCCGGGGCTTGCCTTCCCTTTGTAGTCACTTTCATCCACGCATACCCCGGACAGCCCTTGTGGCGTCTGGTGCGACAGGCAATTTCAGGTAGGTGTATTAGGGATGTGAAATTGGTTCTTGGCGTAGCTCTTTCCTACAATATAGACACTTTTAAATTTATTAATAAATGCAGGTGATGCTGCCAACTTACTGATTTAGTGTATGATGGTGTTTTTGAGGTGCTCCAGTGGCTTCTGTTTCTATCAGCTGTCCCTCCTGTTCAGCTACTGACGGGGTGGTGCGTAACGGCAAAAGCACTGCCGGACATCAGCGCTATCTCTGCTCTCACTGCCGTAAAACATGGCAACTGCAGTTCACTTACACCGCTTCTCAACCCGGTACGCACCAGAAAATCATTGATATGGCCATGAATGGCGTTGGATGCCGGGCAACCGCCCGCATTATGGGCGTTGGCCTCAACACGATTTTCCGCCATTTAAAAAACTCAGGCCGCAGTCGGTAACCTCGCGCATACAGCCGGGCAGTGACGTCATCGTCTGCGCGGAAATGGACGAACAGTGGGGATACGTCGGGGCTAAATCGCGCCAGCGCTGGCTGTTTTACGCGTATGACAGGCTCCGGAAGACGGTTGTTGCGCACGTATTCGGTGAACGCACTATGGCGACGCTGGGGCGTCTTATGAGCCTGCTGTCACCCTTTGACGTGGTGATATGGATGACGGATGGCTGGCCGCTGTATGAATCCCGCCTGAAGGGAAAGCTGCACGTAATCAGCAAGCGATATACGCAGCGAATTGAGCGGCATAACCTGAATCTGAGGCAGCACCTGGCACGGCTGGGACGGAAGTCGCTGTCGTTCTCAAAATCGGTGGAGCTGCATGACAAAGTCATCGGGCATTATCTGAACATAAAACACTATCAATAAGTTGGAGTCATTACCATAAATGCAGTCAGTTAAACGGTTATCTTTATTACCTATAACTTTCACAGATCAATAGATTAAAATTGATCGGAATTATCAGCTTTAAATTTCTTGACAGCTATTTGTATAATGGTTTTAAGAAGTTGTATCGGAGTGAGCGACTGGCAGTGAGCGTAGCGAACGGTAAGCCAGTCGGCGAAGAACGAAGAGTATGAGATGACTTGTCATCGAATACGATGAGTGATTGAGCGCTACGAACGAAGATACGCTGTATAACAGTTAGAACAGTTACCTAGCTGAATATGAATAATACATTTAATATTTATCTGGATTAGTATTTTCTATTTATTCTCCATGTAATAATTCAATCCTTTCTTCTATTTCAATAATCATTACTATCTCAGCAATTAGCTGTTTAAGTAATACCGCTTTAAATTACCATCCCACTACATAACTCCCGACCTGTAGCCAGTACGGCGAGCGGGTAAGCGATGAGTACCGAGCATCGCATAGAGCAAAGCGAAAGAGAAGCACAGCAGCAGGCGGCGACTGATAAATGAGCCGAACAGGTGAGTGCAAGCAGGCGTAAGCACTGCACCGTTGAGAGGTGTGGAGACGGCGGAACGTCTCCGCGTTTAGGCAAAGCGGCGTCACTGAGGCGCAGCACTTGCCATCTAGGAGATGACACCAGATAAGAACCTTCATAGATAATTTATTCAAGAATTATAAGTGGTACTTAATAAAGTTGATCTGGATAAGTAAACCTAATAATGATGAGTCTGTATAAATCTTAGTCAACCTAACCGCATCTTGAATAAATTAGCGTTGAATCCCTTCCCCGCCCCCAACCGGGAATTGTTCAGTGATAAATCACTTTCACAATCTGATCTCGATGCTCATCGTCTGGCACGGCTAAAGCCCCGCCACCTCTTCACATCGAGAGCCGCGAGTAAAACGAAAACACGTTACAAATCATAGCATTACGACATCACGCATAACATAACTATCTGATATCAATACAAAAGCTGTAGGTCATCCATCACCCACAGCCCAGTAACGGCCAGTGCTGACACCTCATTTGGCTGTAGGCCATCATCCCTCGCCCTTGTTCCAATGACGTTTAACGGTGCTCACGCTAATGCTAAGACGCTTCGCTACCTTCGATTGAGACAGCCCCTCACTCCGCAGCTCCTGCACCTTTTGAGTGGTGTCGGTGGCTTCCTTGCGTCCCAGCTTAACGCCATTGGCTTTCGCTTTCTCCAGCCCGTCCAGTGTCCTCTCACGGATACGGTTCCGCTCGAACTCCGCAAAGGCTCCGAACATGTGTCTGATTAACGTGCCTTCGGGTGTAGTCAGGTCGTGCGCTGGCAGGTCAAGAGACACCACCTTCACGCCACGTTCTAACAGCATGTCGATGGTCTGCTGTACGTCGATGTTGTCACGCCCCAGCCTGTCCAGTTTCAACACGACAAGCTGATCTCCCGCTTCCAGCTTGTGCTCAACCATCGCCCGAAACTTAGGGCGCTGCATAGCCTGAACGCTGCCGGAAATGTCCTCGCTGATTACCCTGCTCTCAGGCACCGTGTACCCGGCACGCTCAATAGCCAGCACCTGATTCTGCGTATCCTGCTCGCGTGTTGAAACGCGGCAGTAGATAAAAGTCCTCATGGTTCACCTCACCCGTCTGGTATCACAAAACGGTAGCATCATTGCATTAGTGGTAGCATTTAGTCAAACCCTAAATTGATGACACCAGATAGTAATCACTCAGGCAGGTAGCAAGAATCGAACGATTGATGACGCCATCAAACGCTGGCAGTGTGCCCTCGGCAACACGCGCCTGCAACGGTTGCCTCGGATGAGCAAAATCTTAGGGTTTTCTCAGCGACCCCTGACGCGCGGGCACGCACATGCGCACGGGGGCGCGGGCGAGCTATAGAGTTGAGGGAGGGGCAACCATAAGCGTGCAATTTTTCAAGCCGGGGATTCAGCTATAGGCTAACGGTAGAATGCGGCTTGTAGAGGGTTGTGCGCACATACCCAGTACAACCGCATTACTTCATGCGCACAAGTCCCTGAGAGCCGCTTGGGATGGGATCTCCGAAGTGCCTTTATGCCCCTCTGCTAAGTAATCTGGCAATACCAACCATTAGCCCCGTTGGTGGTAAGACAACAAGCGGAGCCTCTGGCGACTTCATCAGGGTTATGTCAGTTAGTGAGGCTTATCAGGATGACCATGTACCCAAAGGGAGCGAGGCCGAACCGCTGGCAGAGCTTGCATATGGTCTGCAAGTACCGTAACCACCATAAACCTGTTTATCCCCTGCGGCGTCTCGCGACGGCGACAGAACGGGGGCATCGGGCTAAAATGCGCTTCACTAAAAGTTTTTGGGATTGTTTAGAGACGGTGGCTACGTCATAGCTTTCAAGTTGAGTCAGTACGTGTTTGACGCTTGGAACTACACGCCGCTATGAGTTAACATCCCAATTACCACTATCAACCACAGCGGCTTTTTCAAGGGACATAACAGAGCATTTCTTACAGGCAAAAAAGATAGATTTTATTGTCTAACTAGCTGTATTGTAAGGAATTTAGTGACTTGGTGCCGAAGGCCGGACTCGAACCGGCACGTATTTCTACGGTTGATTTTGAATCAACTGCGTCTACCGATTTCGCCACTTCGGCACTGAAGGGGATGCGGAAACGTTGTGGATTATACCTGTCGCGCGCCGCCATGCAAGCGACGATGCGCGAAACCCGCGCTAAGTGCCCAAAAAACCAGCGCCCTTCGTCACTCCAGCTCTGACACCGCCAACCGAATCACCCCTGCCGCCTTCTGCTCCGGCAGCGCCAGCACCTTCGCCCACATCTCCTGCACCATATCGCAGGAGAGCTTCTCTTTACCCGCCGCCTTCTCCGGCATCTGCAGCAGCTGGATGTCCTCGCCGTACTTATCGGCAAGCGCCTTCATAATCGGCCGCACATCTTCGACAGCCGCCTCGCGTTCAGCCGGTGTCACGGTGTGGCGTTTTTTGCCGTAGGCCGCGCGCATCATGTCGGCGTCGGCCTGCATGCGCCGCGCCATCAGGTCTTTATCCAGCATGCGCATTGGGTTCACGCCGCCCTTCACCATCGGGTAGAGGAAGCGGAAGCAGGCGTCGTCGCTCACCTTCTGAATGGCGGCGGTCTGCTCCATGTTGATGGTCATGTAGTTCACCACGTTGGCGTCCGGGGCGTTTTGCAGGCGCGACATCTGCAGATGCAGGATCTGCGGCTGGATGGTGTCGATAATCTGCTGCTCCGGCTCGCCCGCTTTTTGCAGGGCGGCCATCTGGTCGAGGATACGCTGATGCAGCGCAGGCTCCTGCTCCTTAATAACCTGCCAGGCGGGCATCGCGTTAAGGGCAGCATCCATCTGCTGTTCCGGCGCGCGCTGCCTGTCGAAGAACACCCAGAACGCCACGGCGGCGGCCGCGACGACGACAATCACAATACGGGTCCACGTTTTATTCATCTCGCATCCTTATCCTTGCGTTATGCCGGTTTACACCGGCACGCCGCTGTGGAAGCGAAACTCGTGGTCCGGTGTCGAGATAAGTGTGGCTTCAATTTCGCCAAAATGCTGTATGCGCGGTGAGATATCGTCGTCGCTCACCTGTTGGGCCAGCGTCAGGTAGTCCTGATAGTGGCGCGCTTCCGAGCGCAGCAGCGAGAGATAAAACTTTTGCAGGTCGTCCTCGAGGAACGGGGCCAGCGCGGCGAAGCGTTCGCAGGAGCGGGCTTCGATGTAGGCGCCGCAGATGAGCTTGTCGATCAGCGTCAGCGGTTCGTGGGTGCGCACTTCTTTAAGCATCCCTTTGGCGTAGCGGCTGGCGGTGATTTTGACGTACGGAATGTCGCGGGCCAGCATCGCCTCCCGCACCTGCCAGAAGTGGTGGAGCTCCTCTTTAATCAGCAGCACCATGCTGTCGATGAGCGCCTGGCCCCACGGGTCGTCGGTTTTGGGCATCACGCTTTTGCCAATCTGCTTGTGCAGGGCAATAAAGTCCGGCTCCGGGCCGTCGCGGAAGGTGAACAGTTCGTAGGGTTTGAGCCAGTCGAGCAGCGCGTCGGCACCGCTTTCGTCGGCGACGTATTTACGAACCAGTAATAGCGCGGTCTGGGCGGCCTTGAGCTCGCACACCATGTGGTCGGTGAGCAGCAGCGGCAGGTTCGCCGGGTCGCGGGCTTTATCAATCCATGCTTGCGGGGTCGGGCACTGGAGAAAGTTGAGTACGGGGGCGAGTATCTGCGTGTAATCCATGGTTCTGCCTTGAAAAAGCGGTGGCGAGGGCCACCGCCTGAAACGCTTAGTGACGCACGCCGTCGTCGTCTTCGTCGACGTAATCTTCGTCGTCGCCTTCTTCGCCGTCTTCACCGTTCGGATCTTCGAAGTAGGTTCCCCAGCCGTCGTACTCCACCTCAAACTTCTCGGCCAGGTTCATCAGCTGTTCTACCTGCGCGTCGATCAGCTCTGCCTTCAGCGCGCCTTCGCTCAGGATGTCGCAGCAGATGACGGTGTCGCCCTCTTCCACTTCCAGCTCTTCCGGCTCGGTCACTTCGTAACCCAGCTTGAAGGCTTCCACGGCCAGTTTTTCCAGCGCGTCGAAATCATCCGCAGAGAAATGGTGCTCGATGGTGTACAGCGCGTCCGGATCGCTACCGTCTTCCAGCAGCTCTTCAATAATCAGACGCGTCTCTTCGCGTTGCTCTTCCAGGTGTTCCGGGTTTGCCATGGCTCAATCCTCTTTAAAGTGCGGCAGATACTTCTATTTTCACACACGGACGGGTTTGCCTCCACCTTTGTAAGAAAGAATTGTGAAACGGGGTTGCAAATGAATAATTACACATATAAAGTGAATTTTAATTCAATAAGTGGCGTTCGCCAGGCGAGGATAAAATGTCCGATTTGTACAAGAAACACTTTCTGAAATTGCTCGACTTTACCCCTGCACAGTTCACTTCTCTGCTGACTCTTGCCGCACAGCTCAAAGCCGATAAAAAAAAGGGCAAGGAAGTACAAAAGCTTACCGGTAAAAACATCGCGCTCATCTTCGAAAAAGACTCGACCCGTACACGATGCTCTTTCGAAGTTGCCGCATTTGACCAGGGCGCACGCGTCACTTATTTAGGGCCGAGCGGCAGCCAGATTGGGCATAAAGAGTCAATTAAGGATACCGCACGGGTGCTCGGGCGGATGTACGACGGCATTCAGTATCGCGGCCACGGCCAGGACGTGGTCGAAACGCTGGCACAATATGCGGGCGTGCCGGTGTGGAACGGCCTGACCAACGAGTTTCACCCGACGCAACTGCTGGCGGACCTGCTGACCATGCAGGAGCACCTGCCGGGCAAAGCGTTTAACGAGATGACGCTGGTCTACGCGGGCGATGCGCGCAACAACATGGGCAACTCGATGCTGGAAGCGGCGGCGCTGACCGGGCTGGATCTACGTCTGGTGGCCCCGAAAGCCTGCTGGCCGGAAGAGAGCCTGGTAGCGGAGTGCAGCGCGCTGGCAGAGAAGCACGGCGGCAAAATCACCCTGACGGAAGACGTGGCGGCCGGCGTGAAGGGCGCGGACTTTATCTATACCGACGTGTGGGTGTCGATGGGCGAAGCCAAAGAGAAGTGGGCGGAGCGGATTGCGCTGCTGCGTGGGTATCAGGTGAACGCGCAGATGATGGCGCTGACCGGCAACCCGAACGTCAAGTTCCTGCACTGTCTGCCGGCGTTCCATGACGACCAGACTACGCTCGGCAAGCAGATGGCGAAAGAGTTTGATCTGCACGGCGGGATGGAGGTGACGGACGAGGTGTTTGAGTCGGCGGCGAGCATCGTGTTCGACCAGGCGGAAAACCGGATGCATACGATTAAGGCGGTGATGGTGGCGACGCTTGGGGAGTGATCCTCTCTCCACGTTATTGATTCGGTGCGCTCTTCTTGCCGGGTGACGCTGCGCTTACCCGGCCTACAAAACCCGTTGGCCCGTGCAAGCGAAGCGCCGCCGGGAAAACCAGGCCTGCTCAATTGATTTTTCACCCCAAAAAAGGTACGTTTTCGCCTTAATTCCAGCGTGGACATGCCAGCATTATGCCGATTATTCAGTCTGTTGAACGTGCGTTGCAGATCCTCGACCTGTTCAACGAACAGGCCACCGAGCTTAAGATCACCGACATCAGCAAACTGATGGGGCTGAGCAAGAGTACCCTCCATTCGCTGCTGAAAACCCTGCAGCTTCACGGCTATATCGATCAGAACCCAGAGAATGGTAAATATCGCCTCGGCATGAAGCTGGTCGAGCGCGGCCATTTCGTCGTGGGCTCAATGGATATTCGTCAGAAGGCAAAAGGCTGGCTGACGGATCTATCCCGGCGGACCGGGCAGACCACCCATCTGGGGATCCTGGACGGGCGTGAAGGGGTCTATATCGAGAAGATTGAAGGCAAGCTGGCCGCCATCGCCTATTCGCGCATTGGCCGTCGCCTGCCGGTTCATGCCACCGCCATCGGCAAGGTGTTGATTGCCTGGCTGAGCGAGGCCGAGCTGAACGCCCTGCTGGAGGGCTATCAGTACACTACCTTTACCCCTTCCACTCTTGCCACCCGCGAAGCGTTGGTGGATGCGCTGAAAAAAACCCGCGAACAAGGCTACGCCCTGGACAGCGAAGAGAACGAGCAGGGCGTGCGCTGCGTGGCGGTGCCGGTGTGGAACCACGAGTCACGCGTGATTGCCGCCCTGAGCCTGTCGACGCTGACCTCGCGCGTGGACGACGCCGAGCTGGCTAATTTCCGCGAGCAGCTTCAGCAGGCCGGGCTCCAGCTCTCACGCGCGCTGGGCTACCCGGCCTGAGCCGCTATAGCGGCTCGTAGGTCAAGTAGTCGAAGTCCGCGTGGCAGCCGTCACCGCTGATGTCCTCGCAGTGCAGCCCCACAAATGCGCCGGTGAAGAAGCCGCGCCCGCCGATGTAGTCGTCCGACAGTTTCCACGCCTCATAGGTTACCGGCACGGTGTGCCACGTCTCGCCGTCGAACGAGTAGCTGTAGCGATAGACCAGCGTATCCACATCGACGCGCAGCCAGACGCTCTGCGCACTCTCCGGTACCGGAATCGGCTGCTCGTGCAGCGGCCATGACGGCACGTTGTGGTCGAGCTGGAGCACCTTTATTGTTCTCCCCTGCCCCTCCTCGTAGTCCACAAAGCAGTAGCTCCAGTTTTTACTGTTGTAGTAGCAGGTCAGCCCGGCGCTCTGCTGGAAGTGGACCGGCGAGAACTGCATCCGCGTCTCCGCCCGGAAGGTGAAGTGCTGCCAGCGGCGCGCCACGGTCGACTGGGTGAAGGTCGAGTTAAGCGAGTCGTTGCCGTAGAGCCGTAAATAGCCGGGGCGCGCGGTGAGCGAGCCGAGGGTGTCGTCGAACGGAATGCGCAGGGTTTGCAGCTCCGGGTCAAGCGAACTGGCGTCGAAGTCGTCCCGCCAGGTGGCCTGAACGGCTGCAGGCTGCTCGGCCACCTGCGGGCCTTTCACGGTCAGCTGCGCGTGCTTACCACCTTCGACATACGGCCAGCCGTCGCGCCACTCAATGCGGGCGATGCCGGTCTCGCGCCCCAGCGGGCAGTAGCCGCGCCCGCCGGAGGCCAACAGCGGCACGCCGGGCAGGCGCAGCGGGCGGCTGGTGAGGTAGGCCATATACCATTCCCCCGTGTGGGTCTGCAGCAGCGAACCGTGGCCGCTCTTCTGCAGCGGGTTCTCCGGCAGGTGCCAGCTGGTCATCATCGTCACCTCCGGGTGCAGCTCGTACGGCCCGTCGATCGTTTTTGAACGCAGCACCACAACGGCGTGTTCGTAGCTGGTGCCGCCTTCGGCAACCATCAGGTAGTACCATCCTGCGTGGCGATACAGGTGCGCGCCTTCGGTGTAGCAGAGCGGCGTGCCGGTAAACAGGGTCTTACGCTCCGGCGAGAGGGTACCGGTCTGCGGATCGAACGCCTGCATCACGATGGTGTTGTGCGGGTTGCTGTGGTGGCGCGGCCCCCACGGGCGGTAAAGGTAATATTTGCGGCCATCGTCGTCGTGAAACAGGGACGGGTCGAACCCGCCGTTGCCCATCGGGATCGGCTCGCTCCACGGCCCCTCAATGGACGGCGCGGTGACGAGGTAGTTGCGGCCGTTTTTCCACGGCGAGTCGACAATCTTCACGTCGGTGTAGAGCAGCCAGAATTTGCCGTCGGCATAGCTCAGGCACGGCGCCCAGATGCCGCCGGAGTCCGGGTTGCCCTTCATGTCCAGCATCGACACGCGGTCCAGCGGGGTGCTGACCAGCGACCAGTTTTTTAAGTCGCGGGAGTGGTAGATGCGCACGCCCGGGAACCACTCGAAGGTCGAGGTGGCGATGTAGTAGTCCTCGCCCTGGCGGCAGAGGGACGGGTCCGGGTTGAAGCCGGTGAGTATCGGGTTAGTGATTTCCATAGTGCCTCCGGTTAATGGGATGCGGCTGTCGCGGCGTCGGGAACGGCTTCCCCCTGGGCCGCGCGGTGCTTGATCAGCTGCTGGCTGATGGCCTCCACGCGGGCGTCGGTGAGCTTATAGAACGACAGCATGATGAACATGCCCGCGTAGAGCACTACCGGCACCACGCAGAACAGAATTTTGATGGTGGTCAGCACCTCAACCGGCTGCACGCTGCTGCTGGCGGAGTAGTTCACGTACGCGAGGATCCAGCCCACTACCGCCCCGCCAATCGCCAGGCCAATCTTCAGGCTGAACAGGTAGGTGGAGAACACCAGCCCGTCGAGGCGGCGCCCGCTGCGGCTCTCCTCGTAATCCACCACGTCAGAGGCCATGAGCCACTGGAGCGGCGTGGTGGTGTTAAAGACGAACAGGAACAGAATGTTGAGGGCGAAAATCAGGGCGATATGCTCGGCCGGAGTGACGAAAATCAGCAGGCTGATCAGCGAGTAGGCGACGATGATCCACTTGAAGGCGGTGACGCGGTCAAAGCGGCCCAGCAGGCGGGAGGAGCAGAGCGAGCCGAACATGGTGGCGAGGCTGCCGTAGAGTAAAAACTGGGTCGCCAGCTCCGGGTGATCCATCACGTATTTGACGAAGTAGAGGGTCGCCCCGCCGCGCACCACGTTGGAACAGGTCGCCATCATCTTAAAGGCACACATAATGCGCCACTGGCCGTTACCGAACAGCAGCCTGAGATCTTTTGCCACCGACGAGCCCGGCTGCACCTCAAAGGTGTAACGCTCTTTGGTGGTAAAGAAGCAGACGTAGAGCAGCACCACGCCGCTCAGCCCCAGCACGCACATGGCGCCGAAATAGCCCACCTGCTCGTCCCCTTTGCCGATGATGCTCACCAGCGGCAGGGCAATGCCGCTGATGGCGAGCGACCCCGCCGCCGCCAGGAAGAAACGCCAGGATTGCAGGGCGTGACGCTCTTTCGGGTCAGCGGTGATGACGCCCGGCATGGCACAGTACGGCACGTTAACGAAGGTGTAGACCAGGGTCAGGAGAATGTAGGTCACGCAGGCGTAGATGATTTTGCCCTGCGCCGAGAAGTCCGGCGTGTAGAAGGTCAGTACGCAGACGATGCCGAACGGGATCGCGCCCCACAGCAGGAACGGGCGGAACTGGCCGTGCCGCGTGCGGGTGCGGTCAACCAGCAGCCCCATCAGCGGGTCAGTGACGGCGTCGAGCACGCGGGAGACCAAAAACAGCGTGCCCATAATGCCCGCCGAGAGGCCGAAGACGTCGGTATAGAAATAGGCCAGCAGAAACATCGTGGCCTGCCAGACGAAGCCGCAGGCGGTGTCACCCAGCCCGTAGCCAATTTTGTCTTTCATGGTTAATTGCGTCATCAGATTTACACCCTTATGTCGTGTGCTGAATAACAACATCGTGTTAATGGAGTGTAATGAGCTGTTCAATTAACCAGCAATGGTCATATCTTATTTCTGAATTATGTTATTTTGCTTTTGTGACGCCAACGATATATCGCAAATGATTGTTTAAATTAATAAATTACAGAAACGCGAAAGCCGTCCGCGGAATATTTTCCGCAGACGTTTTTTCCTGGAAATAATTAAATGCCGAGCGCTTTTTTACCGGCGTTAATTACCTCAATAATTTTATCGGTGTCATAAATACAGCCTTTCCAGGTGCCACCGCTCACCGACTGCAATGCTGCCCATAGCCGCGTATCGTCCGGCAAAAAGTCGTGGGCGTGCAGGTCCGGATGCGTCTGCCGCCGTGCCAGCTCGCGCGCGCCCTCTTCCGGCGTCAGCGGGGTGTCCGCCGTGCCGATAAAGTTCACGCTGCCCGTCAGGGTCATACGATCCACGGCAATCTCAATGATGTCGTTATCGCGCAATTTGCCGATCGGCCCGCCCGCCAGCGCCTCCGGCGACACGTGCCCGAAGCAGGCGCCCGTCGACACGCCCGAGAAGCGCGCATCGGTAATCAGCGACACCGTTTTGCCCCACGAGATATGCTTCAGCGCGGAGGTGAGCTGGTAGGTCTCTTCCATGCCGGTGCCGGACGGTCCGCCGCCGATCACCACCATGATATCGCCCTGCTGAATCTCTTCCCGCTTGATGGCCTTAATCGCCTGCGCTTCTGAGACAAACACCCGCGCCCGACCGGTGTGGCGGTAAACGCCATCGTCACCGACCACCGACGGGTCGATCGCCGTGGCCTTGATCACCGATCCTTCCGGCGCAATGTTGCCCGTCGGGAAGCAGACCGTTGAGGTCAGCCCTTTCGCTTTGGCCTTCTCGGGCGGCAGGATCACGTCATCCGGATCGACGCCGTCCTGCTCGCGCAGGCACTGACGGAAGCGCGCCCGACGTTCCGAAGCCTGCCACCAGTCGAGGTTCTCTCCCACCGTCTGGCCGGTCACGGTCATGGCATCCAGATGCAGCAGGCCGAGATCGCGCAGGTGGAGCATCACCTCCGGCACGCCGCCTGCCAGGAACGCGCGCACGGTCGGATGATAGTCCGGACCGTTGGGCAGAACGCTCACCAGGCGCGGAACTTTACGGTTGATGCGCGTCCAGTGCGCGACGTCAGGAAGGGTGCAGCCCGCCGCGTGGGCGATGGCCGGTATGTGCAGCAGTAAATTGGTGGAACCGCCGAACGCCGCGTGGAGCACCATGGCGTTTTCGATGGCCTTATCGGTGAGGATATCGCGCGTGGTGATGCCGCGGTTATCCAGCTCGCTCACCGCCCGCGCCGACTGGCGGGCGATCTCCAGCCACACCGCCTGCCCGGACGGTGCCAGCGCGGAGTGCGGCAGTGCCAGACCCAGCGCTTCCGCAACCACCTGAGAAGTGCCCGCCGTGCCGAGAAACTGACACCCGCCGCCCGGCGACGCGCAGGCGCGACAGCCCAGCTCGGCGGCCTCCTGCAACGACAGCTCGTGGTTGGCAAAGCGCGCGCCAATGGTCTGCACCTTGCCCGCATCTTCACCCACGGTCGGCGGCAGCGTCGCGCCGCCCGGCACCAGAATGGTCGGCAGATCGTGCATGGCGGCCAGCGCGATCATGGTCGCAGGCAGCCCTTTATCGCAGGTTGCCACGCCGATCACCGCCCGGCGCGTCGGCAGGGAGCGGATCAGACGACGAAACACGATCGCCGCGTCGTTGCGGTACGGCAGGGAGTCGAACATGCCGTGCGTGCCCTGAGAGCGCCCGTCGCACGGGTCGCTGACGAAGGCCGCGAACGGGATCCCACCGTTGCGGGTGATCTCCTTCGCTGCCGCCTGCATCTGCATGCCAATTTCCCAGTGCCCGGTGTGGTAGCCCAGCGCAACCGGGCGTCCGTCCCCGGCGCGGATGCCGCCCTGGGTACCGATGATCAGCACCTCTTTGCCGGTCAGCCTGTTGGCGTCCCAGCCCATCCCGGCGTTTTGCGTCATGCCGAACAGGTTGCCACTGGGGGATTCCATCAGCATCTGCGGGGTCAGCGGCAGCGCGCCCTGCGGCCCCGCCGCGTGGGTGATCACCGCGTAAAACGCATCGTCCTGTGGGGTGAAAATTTTCTCGATGGTCATGGTTATCTTCCGGCTCAGCAGAGCTTGAGCTGTTGCAGCAGGGATTTCAGCTGCGCTTTGCGCGGCTCGTCCAGCGGTGAAGCGGGCGGCAGCACGTGCGTGGAGATCGGGCGGCCGCAAAGTACAATCGCCTCTTTAATGACGTTCACGAACGGCGTATCCAGCTGATACAGCTGCGGGATTTGCAGCAAGGTCTGATGATACTCAGCCGCTTTCGCCACATCCTTATCGCGCCAGGCTTTCAGAAGATTTACCGACACCTGCGGCGCAAAGTTGCCGCTCGCCGAAATCGCCCCGTCGCCACCGAGCAGCAGGGTATTAAACAGATGGTCGTCGTAGCCACACAGCACGGTGAAGTGTGGGTGGGCCGCTTTGACGGTGTGGATCATGCTGCGCAGATGGGCGACGGAGTCGATGGTGTCTTTAATGCCTACGATGTTGCTGCGCGAGTCGGCGAGGGTTTTCACCAGCGCTGGCGTGAGATCCTGCCCGGTCAGCGCCGGGAAGTTATAGAGCATCACCGGCAGCGTGACGCTGTCGGCCACCTGTTCGAAATAGCGAATCAGGCTCGCTTCCGACACTTTCCAGTAGTAGGGGTTGATGACCACGATGCCGTCCGCGCCCGCCTGCTGCGCGTGCTGGCTCAGTTCAATGGTTTCCCGGGCGTTGGTGCCGCCGGTGCCGATCAGAACCGGTACGCGACGATCGAC
Organism: Enterobacter kobei; assembly: GCF_001729765.1. Lineage (NCBI taxonomy): Bacteria > Pseudomonadati > Pseudomonadota > Gammaproteobacteria > Enterobacterales > Enterobacteriaceae > Enterobacter > Enterobacter kobei. The sequence goes on along the minus strand of NZ_CP017181.1, from coordinate 471,017 downwards.
ATGATCGATAGCAAAGCGGGCAATGGTTTTACGCTCTTCGGCGTTGAGCTGGGAGAATTCGCCGCCGCTGCCGAGGAAGAACAGGCCATCAACGCCTGCGGCGATCAGATCGTCGATCAGCGCGGCGGTGCCCTGCTTATCGAGCTGCCCATCGGCGGTAAAAATGGTGGAGACAGGGGGAATGATTCCCGTAAACAACACAGGCTGCGGCATGAGATCTCCTTGCAGAATCATTTTGTTCTACATTATAGAACAGCGTTCATTAATTTAACGATCATACTATGACGCAGAAAAAGCGCAGGTAAATGGGAGATGAGTAGGGAGTGCGGGAAATTTAAGCTGGATCACAGATTAAAGGGTGCGGTCTGTTGCCCTCACCCTAACCCTCTCCCACAGGGAGAGGGGACTTTTACTCCCTGCCGGGGTTAATGGAGTTATTCAATCAGCATTTTCACCACGACTTTTCGCACCCTGGCAGGCGCCCCCACCGCGCACAGCGGCTTATGGACTTCGCCAGGCCAGAACACCACAAAATCCCCTTCGCTCAGCACCACGGTTTTCTCCTGCTCGCCTTCCGGCAGGAACGCGATGTCTTTGTCCGCCAGCCAGTCGGTATCCGGCGTACCGTGCGGCAGGGTGCTGAAGGTCATCCCTTCCTGACCCTTCATCACGATCTGGATGTCCAGATAGCGCGCATGAAACTCGGCGCGGCGTTCAGCAAACGGCTGAGTCATGTCTTCCGAGACCAGATAAAACAGTGTGTTGCCATCGATATCATGCTTGCCGGGCGGCGTAGCGTCGGTGACGTGGCGCTTTATATACTCAATGGCCTGGCGCAGCGCGTCAGGCAGCCAGGGCTGGAGATGGTGGATGTTGCCGATGATCATGAAAAACCTCTCAATGTAAAACGACGTTTCATTTTTGTCTTTTATACGAGAGTTCGCGCTGCCATACCAGTCCTTTTTCTGTGACCTTTGCGCGAGCGCATGTTTATCGGGAAAGGTGTTAATTCACTGTTAATCACACACAGGCAATTATGCAGCGGTTATGCATAACCTCATTTCGCGCGCGCGATAGCGCCAACATAACCTCCTGAATCGAAAGCGTAAATCACAAAACCTGCTGCCGTATCACATTTTATCACTTTAATAATTTCCTTTATAAACCCATAATTATTTATGGATTTTTCTTAAGTCAAAAATAGTTAACTGCCATTATTGCATAGCTATTCCCGACACCAAATTTTAACTTTTAAAATCAATGACATAACTAATTATTTCGAAACATTAAATTCTACAAAATAATAACAAACACAAATATTGCCACCGAATGCTGCTTAGCTATTCACGTGCCAATAATATGAAATTAATCACTATCTGATGCGAATCATGCAAATGAAAACAAACACCTTAATATCCATTTTCGCGTGAACCGCATCACAATAATGATTATTTAACCGCCTAGTATGAACCTCGAAATCAATTGAGCTTAGCCGCCATGAAATTAAACACATCACATGGCGCATGACCTTTTTATTCTGAAAAACAGTTAAAGGAATAATTATGGAAAAGCATTACGTCGGTTCTGAAATTGGTCAATTGCGTAGCGTTATGCTGCACCGCCCAAATTTAAGTCTGAGACGTTTAACGCCATCGAATTGTCAGGAACTGCTTTTCGATGATGTGCTCTCGGTTGAACGGGCGGGTGAAGAGCATGATATCTTCGCAAACACGCTGCGCGAGCAGGGTGTGGAAGTCCTGCTGTTAACCGACCTCCTGACACAAACGCTTGATATTACAGAAGCGAAAGCCTGGCTGCTGGAGACGCAAATCTCGGACTATCGCCTCGGGCCTACCTTTGCGGGCGACGTGCGCGGCTGGCTGGCGGACATGCCGCACCGTGAACTGGCGCGCAGATTAAGCGGCGGATTAACCTACGGCGAAATTCCGGCGGCCATCAAAAATATGGTGGTAGATACCCACACGGCCAATGACTTTATTATGAAGCCGCTGCCCAACCATTTATTTACCCGTGACACTTCCTGTTGGATTTATAACGGCGTCTCCATTAACCCGATGGCTAAACCCGCCCGTCAGCGTGAAACCAATAACCTTCGGGCAATATATCGCTGGCATCCGGCATTTGCCGACGGCGATTTTATTAAGTATTTCGGCGACGAAAATATTAATTACGACCACGCTACCCTGGAAGGCGGCGACGTATTAGTGATTGGTCGCGGGGCGGTATTGATCGGCATGTCCGAACGCACGACGCCGCAGGGCGTGGAGTTCCTCGCCAACAGCCTGTTCAAACACCGCCAGGCCGAGCGCGTGATCGCCGTTGAGCTGCCAAAACACCGCTCCTGCATGCACCTCGACACCGTGATGACCCACATCGACGTGGACACTTTCTCCGTCTACCCGGAAGTAGTGCGCAAAGACGCCCAGTGCTGGACGCTCACCCCTGACGGGCGCGGCGGCCTGCAACGTACCCAGGAAACCGACCTGCTGCACGCCATCGAGAAAGCGCTCGGCATTAACCAGGTGCGCCTGATCACCACCGGCGGCGACGCCTTTGAAGCCGAACGCGAACAGTGGAACGACGCCAACAACGTTCTGACCATCCGTCCCGGCGTGGTGATTGGCTACGAGCGCAACGTCTGGACTAACGAGAAGTACGACAAAGCCGGCATCACCGTGCTGCCTATCCCGGGCGATGAGCTGGGACGCGGCCGCGGCGGCGCACGCTGCATGAGCTGCCCACTGGAACGCGACGGAATTTAAAGGAGCCATCATGGAACGAAAACCCACTCTGGTTGTGGCCCTTGGCGGCAACGCACTGCTGAAGCGCGGCGAGCCGCTGGAAGCCGAGATCCAGCGCCAGAACATTGAGCAGGCCGCCCGCACCATCGCCGGGCTCACGGCGCAGTGGCGCGTGGTGCTGGTTCACGGCAACGGTCCACAGGTCGGGCTGCTGGCGCTGCAGAACAGCGCCTACGACAAAGTGACCCCTTACCCACTGGACGTTCTTGGTGCCGAAAGCCAGGGGATGATCGGCTACATGCTCCAGCAGGCGCTGAAAAACAGCCTGCCGCAGCGTGAGGTGAGCGTCCTGCTCACGCAGGTGGAAGTGGACGCCGCCGACCCGGCGTTCAGCACCCCGACCAAATACATCGGCCCGGTGTACAGCGAAGCCCAGGCAAAAACGCTGGCCGCGGAAAAAGGCTGGGTGTTTAAGGCCGACGGCAGCTACTTCCGTCGCGTGGTGCCGTCACCGCAGCCGAAACGCATCGTCGAGAGCGACGCCATCACGGCGCTGATCCAGCGCGACCACCTGGTGATCTGCAACGGCGGCGGCGGCGTGCCGGTGGTGGAAAACGCCAACGGCTATCACGGCATTGAGGCGGTGATCGACAAAGACCTCTCCGCCGCCCTGCTGGCGCGCCAGATTGAGGCCGACGCCCTGCTGATCCTCACCGATGCCGACGCGGTGTACCTCGACTGGGGAAAACCGACCCAGCGCCCGCTGGCGCAGGTGACGCCAGGACTGCTCAGAGGCATGCAGTTTGACGCCGGATCGATGGGGCCGAAAGTGGCCGCCTGCCGCGAGTTTGTTGAAGCCTGCAACGGCATTGCCGGGATCGGCGCGCTGGCCGATGGGGCAGAGATTCTGGCGGGCGAGAAAGGCACGTTGATTCGTAACTGAACATACATTTAAAAAGGATTTCCCATATGACCATCAACCTGAAAAACCGCAACTTCCTGAAACTGCTGGACTACACCCCGGCGGAGATCCAGTACCTGATCGACCTCGCCATCGAGCTGAAAGCGGCCAAAAAAGCCGGACGCGAAAAGCAAACCCTGGTCGGCAAAAACATCGCCCTGATCTTTGAAAAAACCTCCACCCGCACCCGCTGCGCCTTCGAAGTGGGCGCGTTTGACCAGGGTGCGCAGGTGACCTACCTCGGCCCAAGCGGATCGCAGATCGGCCATAAAGAGTCGATGAAAGACACCGCCCGCGTGTTGGGGCGTATGTATGACGGTATCGAATACCGCGGCTACGGCCAGGCGATTGTTGAAGAGCTGGGTGAATACGCGGGCGTACCGGTGTGGAACGGCCTGACCGACGAATTCCATCCGACGCAGATCCTCGCCGATCTGATGACCATGCTGGAGCACGCGCCGGGCAAAACCCTGCCGGAGCTAAGCTTTGCTTATCTCGGCGACGCACGCAACAACATGGGCAACTCCCTGATGGTCGGCGCGGCCAAAATGGGGATGGACATCCGCCTGGTGGCACCGAAATCCTTCTGGCCGGAAGCGGGTCTGGTTGAGCAGTGCCGTGCCATCGCGAAAGAAACGGGCGCGCGCATCACCCTGACCGACGACGTGGAAGAAGGCGTGCGCGGGACGGATTTCCTCTACACCGACGTGTGGGTCTCCATGGGCGAGCCGAAAGAGGCGTGGGCCGAACGCGTCAGCCTGATGAAGCCGTATCAAATTAACGCGGACGTCATGAAAGCCACCGGCAACCCGAACGTCAAGTTCATGCACTGCCTGCCGGCGTTTCACAACGAGCACACCAAAGTGGGCCGCGAAATCGAAATGGCCTATGGCCTGAAAGGGCTGGAGGTGACGGAAGAGGTCTTCGAATCCCCGAACTCTATCGTCTTTGATGAAGCAGAAAACCGCATGCATACCATTAAAGCGGTCATGGTGGCGACACTCGGCGACTAATCACCGCCCGGCGTGCCGCGGGGTGCGCCGGGTTTCAGGAGAACATCATGGGCAAGTTCAAATTTCCCTCCGCATACACCATTCTCTTTTTTCTGATTGCCATCGTTGCCGTCCTGACGTGGATTGTTCCGGCCGGGCAGTATCACATGGCCATGAACGAGGCGCTCGGCAAGGACGTGCCGGTTGCCGGAACCTATGCGCACGTAGCGGCCCATCCGCAGGGACTGGTTTCCGTGCTGATGGCCCCGATTGCCGGGTTGTACGATCCCGAGTCCGGCCAGGCCGGGGCGATCGACGTTGCGCTGTTTATACTGATCATCGGGGGATTCCTCGGGATCGTCACCAAAACCGGGGCCATTGACGCCGGGATCGAACGCGTCACCACCCGGTTGCGCGGTCGCGAAGAGTGGATGATCCCGATCCTGATGGCGCTGTTTGCCGCAGGCGGCACCATTTACGGCATGGCCGAAGAGTCCCTGCCGTTCTATACCCTGCTGGTTCCGGTGATGCTGGCCGCACGTTTCGACCCGGTGGTAGCCGCCTCCACCGTGCTGCTCGGCGCCGGGATCGGCACGCTTGGCTCCACCATTAACCCGTTCGCGACGGTGATCGCCGCCAACGCCGCCGGGATCCCCTTCACCAACGGTATCGCCCTGCGCGTCGCGCTGCTGGTCATCGGGTGGATCATCTGTGTGGCGTGGGTGATGCGCTATGCCCGTAAAGTGCGCAAGGATCCCTCTCTCTCCATCGTTGCGGACAAACAGGAGGAGAACCTCGCCCACTTCCTCGGCAACAAGGGCGAACAGTCGCTGGAATTCACCCCGGTGCGCAAAATCATCCTGGTGATTTTCGCTCTTGCCTTCGCGGTCATGATCTACGGGGTGGCGGTGCTCGGCTGGTGGATGGCGGAGATCTCAGCGGTGTTTCTCGCCAGTGCAATAATCGTCGGCCTGATCGCCCGCATGAGCGAAGAGGAACTGACCTCAACCTTTATCAACGGCGCGCGAGATTTGCTGGGCGTCGCGCTGATTATCGGTATCGCGCGCGGTATCGTAGTGATCATGGATAAGGGCATGATTACCCACACCATTTTGCACAGCGCCGAGGGAATGGTTACCGGCTTATCGACGGTGGCGTTCATCAACGTGATGTACTGGCTGGAGGTGGTGCTGTCGTTTCTTGTGCCTTCTTCGTCCGGCCTGGCCGTTCTGACGATGCCGATCATGGCGCCTCTTGCCGATTTCGCTAACGTCAACCGCGACCTGGTGGTTACGGCTTACCAGTCGGCGTCCGGTATCGTTAACCTGATCACTCCCACCTCTGCCGTCGTAATGGGCGGGCTGGCTATCGCCCGCGTGCCTTACGTGCGCTATCTGAAATGGGTCGCGCCGCTGCTGGGGATTTTAACGGTGGTGATTATGGTGGCGTTAAGTCTGGGGGCGTTGTTGTAATTTGCCGGATGGCGCTGCGCTTATCCGGCCTGTGGATCGGTGCGGTGTCACCGGTTATTTCGGGAACTGATATGGGAACTATGATGGATTACGAAGAGTACTCTCCCAAAGAGCAACTACAGCTAACGGTCTGCCAGCGTCTGATCGCGGAAAAGGGCTATCTCTCTCAGGAGGAGATCCGCCGCGACTTACAGGAGCGGGGTTTTGAGACCATCAGCCAGTCCACCGTTTCACGTCTGCTCAAGTTGCTCGGTGTCATAAAAATTCGAAATGCCAAAGGGCTAAAGATTTATTCGCTCAATCCCCAGCTGCGCCCGGCTCCTGATGCCGCGCGCACCGTGTCCGAAATGGTGGTGAGCGTTGAGCACAATAGCGAATTTATCCTTATCCATACCGTTGCCGGATATGGCCGCGCGGTGGCGCGTATCCTGGATTATCACCAGTTACCGGAAATTTTAGGCGTGGTGGCCGGAAGCAGTATCGTCTGGGTCGCCCCTCGGGTGGTGAAGCGCACCGCGCTGGTGCATAAGCAAATTAATTATTTACTCAGAACGCATTAATATTCATAAAGAACCGTTTGCATTGAGTAAAGCGTGCATTAAATCGCTTGATCCGCAAAGCGAGCTGCGTATAATGCCCGACAATTTGCCGGGAGGAAGCATGGTCAAGCGTGTACGACATAACGTCTTACCGCGTCTGAAATCAGACGCTGGCCTGCCGTTTTTCTTCCCGTTGCTTAATCTATTCCCAGAGCCCCTCATTTGAGGGGCTTTTTTTTGCCCGGCGTCAGGAGATAAACATGAATCCGCTTTATCAAAAACACATCATTTCCATAAACGACCTCAGCCGCGAAGAGCTGGAACTGGTTCTGGAAACCGCGGCAAAACTGAAGGCCAATCCGCAACCGGAGCTGCTGAAGCACAAGGTGATTGCGAGCTGCTTCTTTGAAGCCTCGACCCGCACCCGCCTCTCCTTTGAAACCTCCATGCACCGCCTGGGCGCGAGCGTGGTGGGCTTCTCAGACAGCAGCAACACGTCGCTGGGTAAAAAAGGCGAGACCCTGGCGGATACCATTTCAGTGATCAGCACCTACGTAGACGCGATTGTGATGCGCCACCCGCAGGAGGGCGCGGCGCGCCTGGCGACCGAGTTTTCCGGTGGCATCCCGGTACTGAACGCCGGGGACGGTGCTAACCAGCATCCGACGCAGACCCTGCTGGATCTGTTCACCATTCAGGAGACGCAGGGCACGCTGGAGAACCTGAACATCGCCATGGTCGGCGACCTGAAATATGGCCGCACCGTCCACTCCCTGACCCAGGCGCTGGCGAAATTTAACGGCAACCGCTTCTTCTTCATCGCCCCAGACGCGCTGGCGATGCCGCAGTACATTCTCGATATGCTGGACGAAAAAGGCATTGCGTGGAGCCTGCACGCCAGCATCGAAGAGGTGATGAGCCACGTGGATATTCTCTACATGACCCGCGTGCAGAAAGAGCGTCTGGATCCTTCCGAGTACGCCAACGTGAAGGCGCAGTTTGTGCTGCGCGCCAGCGACCTCGACGGCGCGCGCGACAACATGAAGGTGCTGCACCCGCTGCCGCGCATCGATGAGATCACCACAGACGTGGATAAAACGCCGCACGCCTGGTATTTCCAGCAGGCCGGGAACGGTATCTTCGCCCGCCAGGCGTTACTGGCACTGGTTCTGAATCGCGATTTAGCACTGTAAGGGGAGACGACCATGACACACGATAACAAACTCCAGGTTGAAGCCATCAAACGTGGCACCGTGATTGACCACATCCCTGCGCAGGTGGGCTTTAAGCTGCTGACGCTGTTCAAACTGACCGAGACCGATCAGCGCATCACCATTGGCCTGAACCTGCCGTCGGGCGAGATGGGCCGCAAGGACTTGATCAAAATCGAGAATACCTTCCTGACCGACGAGCAGGTCAACCAGCTGTCGCTGTACGCACCGGATGCCACCGTCAACCGCATCGACGAGTATGAAGTGGTCGGCAAATCCCATCCTGGCCTGCCGGATCGCATCGAGAGCGTGCTGGTCTGTCCGAACAGCAACTGCATCAGTCATGCTGAGCCGGTTTCATCCAGTTTTGCAGTGAAAAAACGCGCTGATGACATCGCACTCAAATGCAAATACTGCGAAAAAGAGTTTTCTCATTATGTGGTGCTGGCCAACTAATTGAGGTTGGTAAAGGATCCCGGCCTCCCTATAATGGCCGGGAACATTTAATCAGCTGTTATTCTGGAGAAATCATGACCAAAGTACTCGCGACGGAAAATGCACCCGCGGCTATCGGCCCGTACGTTCAGGGCGTTGATCTGGGCAGCATGATCATCACCTCGGGCCAGATCCCGGTGAACCCAAAAACCGGTGAAGTGCCAGCCGACGTAGCGGCACAGGCGCGTCAGTCGCTGGAAAACGTGCAGGCTATCGTTGAATCTGCCGGTCTGAAAGTGGGCGACATCGTGAAAACGACCGTGTTCGTGAAAGATCTGAACGATTTCGCGACCGTTAACGCCACTTACGAAGCATTCTTTACCGAACACAACGCGACCTTCCCGGCGCGCTCCTGCGTTGAAGTGGCGCGTCTGCCAAAAGACGTGAAAATTGAAATCGAAGCGATCGCCGTGCGCCGCTAATCAATTTCAGGCAAACCAGGGCAGCTTCGGCTGCCTTTTTTATTTGGCTATTTTTACCTTCGTAATACGATGACGACGCGGTCCGGGAATAAATACACTCGCACACCTTTATAAATTCCCGCTTCGGACAAAAATGAAAATCTCCAGAATTGCGTTGGCTATGGCCACTCTTACGGTAGCCTCTTCTGCGCTGGCACATGGCTATATCGAATCCCCTGCCAGCCGCGCTTATATGTGTAAACAGGGACAAAACATTGACTGCGGTCTGGTGGAATATGAACCCCAGAGCGTAGAACGTGCCTCCGGTTTCCCGTCAGGGAGCCTGCCGCCGGATGGCGAACTCGCCAGCGCCGGGATTGCCAACTACTCGCAGCTTGATAAGCAAAGCCAGAATGCCTGGACCAAAACGCCGATGACCGCCGGGGTACATCAGTTTGTCTGGCACCACACCGCGCCGCACAAAACCACCAACTGGCGCTATTACATCACCAAACAAAACTGGAACCCGAATAAGCCGCTGACCCGCGACCAGTTCGACTTAACGCCGTTTTGTACGGTAAACGGCAACGGCCAGGCGCCCGCAATGACCCAGTCGATGAACTGTAACGTGCCGGAACGTACCGGTTATCAGGTGATTTACGGCGTGTGGGAAATTGCCGATACGCCCAACAGTTTCTATCAGGCCATCGACGTGGACTTCGGTAACGGCGGCAACGTCACGCCGGATGAAACCCCGGTCGCCGCCTCCGTGTGGAGCAAAACGCTGAGCGGCCAGGTTGCGGGTAACAACCTCAACGTGGGCGATAAAGTAATTGCTCGCTTCTTCGATGCCAACGGCGAAATCGCCTCCATGGCGACCGAGCTGACTATCGCCTCGGCTCAACAGGGAGATGCCAACCAGTGGGCCTACGATCTGGCGCAAAAAATTAACAGCGCTCATCACGACGTGCGCGTCGGCGTGAAGGATGAAAGCGGAGACGTTAGCCCGGTTCACGGCGCAAACAGCGTCTTCGTAAAAGAAGACAGTACGCTAAAGTCAGTGGCTATCTCTTATGAAGAGCAAAAAGCGGTGGTTAATGAATCCATTGCCGTGACTGACCTGCATTACAGCAAAGTGACTCACGGTGCCGCGACGGTGACATTCCACGTCAATACGCAGGGTGACGTGAACCTTGAAGCACACGTATTGAACCATCCCGGAGCGGAAAAAGGTTATCTGAAGCAGGATATGAATAACAGCAACCAGGATGTGACCATGAACCTGACAAACGTCACGCCAGGGCACCACATGCTGAAATACTACGCCACCAATAAAGCCGGCACCCTGTTCGCGCAGGACGTGCTGGATATGATGCTCGAAGGTGAAGCAACCTCCGGCGATACCGGTAAATCTGATTTTATCTTCCCGGATAACCTTGCCTCTTATAAGGCGGGCACCGTGGTGTTGCAGCCCAAAGACGGTAAGACCTACGAGTGCAAGCCATTCCCGTACAGTGGGTACTGCAAGCAGTACAGTTCGACCTCGACTCAGTTCGAGCCCGGCGTGGGTTCAGACTGGAAAGAGGCGTGGATGTTGAAGAACTGAGTTGCCTTTACGCCCGGCGGCACTTCGTTTGCCGGGCCTACACGTCACGTAGGCCCGGTAAGCGTAGGGTATGAACCGGAAACATGGGTAACACTTTAGACCGGATACATGGGTAACAGTTATAACTGGCATAGAAGAGGAGACTCGCTATGCCCTGGACTGAGACCCGACCTATGCAACGCCTTGATTTTATCCGTGCCTGCCATGCAGGTACGGACTCCTTCTCCGCGCTTTGCCGTCTTTTTGGCATCAGCCGTAAAACCGGCTATAAATGGCTTCAGCGTTTTGACCCTTCTGACCTGTCATCTCTCTCGGACCGGTCGCGTGCGCCACGCTCCCACTCCCGGACGGTTCCTGATGATATCGCCGGACACCTGACTGCCCTGCGTCAAAAACACCCTGACTGGGGGCCAAAAAAACTGCGGATGTGGTTGCTCAATCATCACGTCGATTTTACCGTACCTGCCGCCAGCACTATCGGCGATATCCTCAAGCGCGAAGGCCTGGTTCCGGATAAAAAACGAAAACGCAGAACACCAGGCAATCGCCAGCCCCTGACCATCATCAGTGAGAACAATCAGGTCTGGAGCGCTGATTTTAAAGGCAAGTTCAGGCTGCTCAGCAGAGAGTACTGCCATCCTTTCACCCTGACCGATAATCACAGCCGGTATCTGCTCAGCTGCCGGGGAACACACCGTGAGAGTGAACCCTTTGTCAGAGAGTGCCTGACGGATGCGTTCCTGGAATATGGTCTGCCGGAAGTGCTTAGAACCGATAACGGCCAGCCCTTCGCGGGAACAGGAATAGCCGGATTAAGTCGTCTTGCCGTCTGGCTAATCAAGCTGGGCATCAGGCCGGAGCGTATCAGAAAGGGGCATCCGGAAGAAAATGGCCGCCATGAGCGAATGCACCGCTCCCTGAAAAGTGCGGTGAAACAGGGCAACACCTTCATGACGATGGAAGAACAACAGCGGTGGTTCAGTGACTACCGGAAAGAATTTAACTACGAAAGGCCGCATGAAGCACTGGCGGGAGCAACGCCCGGAACGGTATGGCAACCCTCAAACCGACACTGGGATGGCCGTGTTCCTGAATATGCTTATCCGGAAGGAGGTACAGTCTACAGGGTGAAATCGAGGGGGACCCTCTATATGGGAAAAAAGGGTACGGTGTTCCTGAGTGAAGCACTGACTGGGGAGTACATCATGCTGGAAGAACAAGATGATGGCCTTGAGGCCATCATCTTTAATGGGATAACGCTTGCGTACTACGACCGAAAAACCCAGAGTGTGCTCCGGATAGACTAAAAGTGTTACCTATGTTCCCGGTCTGATCTGTCACCTATGTATCCGGTCATACAGTAGCGCCACCGGGCGCTTATGTTACTGGTTTCGCGTCGCCCTGAGCAGCGTCTCCAGCGGATACACCGCAGCAATCACCACTTCGTCCTGCACCTTCGCCGCGTTATCCAGCTCGCGTTGAATCGAGGCGATTTCTTTGTCATCCAGCGTGCCCTGTCGCGCCACCAGATCCGTCAGCCTCAGGCCAATTGCGGCAAGCTTATCCACCTCCAGGATCACCGGTTTAATCGCCTTCAGCTGATAGCTGTTTTCGCTCAGCGCCAGCGCGTCGCTGGTGTTGCTCTGCCAGCGATTAAAGACGTGGCGCAGCGCGTCGGCGCTTTCCGTGTCTTCCGCATCGCTCACCAGACAGTCCGCCCATTTGTTCATCTGACGCACGGTGATGCTTTCCGCATTCAGCGCATCCGCGAGGCGGTTAAGCGGCTCAAACTGGTGATAGTTTCCCGCCTGGAACTTGAGGTGCTGACGGGTGTAATACTGGGCCGGTTCAAGCGCCTGCGCGAGGATTTGCAGCGGCAACGTGTCGGCATTATTCGCGAGCCGCGTGAATTGCACCTGCTGCTGGGTATGCTGCTGCAGGCCAACCGACACCGTCGTCCAGCTGTCCATCGCCTGCAGGCGGGTATACATGTTGTCGACATCATTGACGTCCTGCGCGGACCATAACCGCTCCGCCACCGCAAACGTCCGCGGCCACAGGCGGATATCCAGCACCGGTGCGACCACGTTTTCCGCCCACAGCGCGGCTTCTCCGCCGAGCAAATTAGCCTGATTCGCCACGTCCGGCACTACCGGTGGGATCCCTTTCGGCACCTCGTCCAGACGGGTACCGCTAATCGGATAGCGGGTATTGCCCACCAGGAAGTAACCGGTGAGCTTGTCGTTATCGACCGAGACGACCGGGCGCGTTTCACCCATCCAGGTGTCAACGGTAAACGTCACCTGATTGTCGTCGCGCCATGCAATATCCTGCACCGCGCGGCGGGATTTCCCGGCAAAATCAATAAAACCGCGCCAGCCGGCGTCCCCTTTCACCAGGGTAAAACTCCCCTCGACCGGCTTGCCTTTCAGACGCGGCATGGAGAAGGCCCAGCTCTGGGCGCTGTCGGTGTCTGCTATCACGTCCACGCCATTCAGCCCCTGGGGAACGATTTCATTGCGGTAGTGATAGGCGGTGGACTGGGGTTGATCGAGGTAGAAACCGGTCGAAAGAATGCCCTTGTAGCCGGTTTGCGCCACCTTACCCAGCGCGTCCTGCCCCTGCCAGGACTGGATCAGAATGCTTTTCGGTAAGTCAGGGTGATAGATCTCATCCCAGCCGACCATCTGCCGATGATGTTTCTCGAGGAGCGTCTCCAGCTTGCGGTTGAAATAGGCCTGCAGCGCGTGGCTGTCCGCCAGCGTGTGGTCACGCATAAACTGCTGAATGGCAGGATTCGCTTTCCACTGGCTGTCGTCCACCTCATCCCCGCCGATGTGCAGATACGGATCCGGGAAGATCGCTGCCAGTTCGCTGACCATCGCGTCAGCAAAGGCGTATGTGGCCTCTTTGGTCGGATCAAGCACCGGCTTCAGCACGCCCCAGTTGCGCTCCATTTTGTAGGGCCCCGGCGCGCTCATCAGCTCCGGGTAGGCTACAGCAATCGCCGAGGCGTGGCCCGGCATGTCGATCTCCGGCACCACGCGGATGCCGCGCTCGGTGGCATAGCGAACAATCTCGCGCATCTGCTCAGGGGTATAGAACAGCCCGTCGCTGGCAAGCTGCGTCAGCTTCGGGTAACGCTTCGAGCTGAAGCGCCAGCCCTGATCGTCGGTTAAGTGCCAGTGCAGGACGTTAAGCTTTGCGGCCGCCATGCCGTCAATCTGGCGTTTGATATCCGCGACGGGAATGAAATGGCGCGCCGAGTCGAGCAGCAGCCCTCGCCACGGGAAGCGCGGCGCGTCTTCAATGGTCACCCACGGCAGCGACGTGTTTTCCGCGCCGTTTTGCACCAGCTGAAGCAGCGTTTCCATCGCCCGCAGCGCGCCGAAGCGGGTGTTGGCGGAGATGTTCACACCGTTGGCATCCACCGTTAGCTTATAGCTTTCATCGCTGTCCGGCAGCGGCTGTTGCTTCACCTTTTTGGCGATGGCGATGCGAATGGTCGGTTTGTCCGGTTGCTCAGCCTGCGGCTGTAGCGTCCAGCCGGTTTGCAGGGCGATACGCTGACGCAGGCGGTTGACCGCGTCGCCGAGATCGTCGCCGCTGACGGTCACGGAAAGTTGGCTGGTGAGCACCAGTGCGCCCTGCGTGGTCGGGCGTTCCACCTTCGCAGGCCAGGGCATTAACGGGAGATCCCCTGCCGGGGCGGCAAAGGCAGAGGCGCCGAGCAGCAGCCCGGCGGTTAAGAGACTGTACCGTAACATGAATGTTCCTTATCTGACGGGCCAAATAAAGGCAAAACATTCTGTTAACATGCGTACAAATTGTCGTCAAGCGAATGCGCCGACGGCGATCACAGGTTGTTGAATTTGGGAAGAAAGCTATTGCCCGGTGGCGCTGCGCTTACCGGGCCTACGTGACGGGAGTAGGCCGGGTAAGGCGAAGCCGCCACCCGGCAAAAAATCACTGCCATCCATACCGACGCGCATAAAACCCTTTCACCATCTGCGTCAGCACCATGTAGCCCGCGAGGATCGCCACCAGCCAAGGGAAGTAGCTCAGCGGCAGCGCCTGAAGCTGCAGGTAACTTGCCAGCGGCGAGAACGGCAGCGCGATGCCGAGCGCCATCACAATGCCCGTCATCACAATCAGCGGCCATGCGGCACGGCTCTGGATGAACGGAATGCGGCGCGTGCGGATCATATGCACAATCAGCGTTTGCGACAGCAGACCCACCACGAACCAGCCGGACTGGAACAAGGTCTGATGTTCCGGCGTGTTGGCATGGAACACAAACCACATCAGGCAGAAGGTCAGGATGTCGAAGATGGAGCTGATCGGCCCAAAGAACAGCATAAAGCGCCCCAGATCGGACGGGTTCCAGCGCTGCGGCTTCTGGATCTGCTCGTCGTCGACGTTATCAAACGGGATCGCCACCTGGGACACGTCGTACATCAGGTTCTGGATCAGCAGGTGCAACGGCAGCATCGGCAGGAACGGCAGAAACGCGCTGGCCACCAGGACGCTGAACACGTTACCGAAGTTGGAGCTGGCGGTCATTTTGATGTACTTGAGCATGTTGGCGAAGGTGCGACGCCCTTCGATAACGCCCTCCTCCAGCACCATCAGGCTTTTTTCCAGCAGGATAATATCCGCCGCTTCGCGGGCGATATCCACCGCGCCGTCCACGGAGATGCCAATATCCGCGGCACGCAGGGCGGGCGCATCGTTGATGCCGTCGCCCATAAAGCCCACAACGTGCCCTTCACGACGCAGCAGGGTAACAATGCGCTCTTTATGCATCGGTGTCAGGCGGGCAAACAGCGTGGTGTGCTGCGCCAGTTTCGCCAGCTCGTCGTCGGACAGGGGCTCAATGTCGCTGCCCACGACCACCTCGCCCGCATCCAGCCCGACTTCGTGACACACTTTCGCGGTCACCAGCTCGCTGTCGCCGGTGAGGATTTTAACGGTGATACCGCTCGCCTTCAGCGCCTTCAGCGCAGGCGCGGTGGTCTCTTTCGGCGGATCGAGGAATGCGATGTAACCCTCGAGGATCAAATCGGATTCGTCGATACGCTGATAGTCCCCCTCGCGCGCGGGCAGAAACTTGCTCGCCACCGCCACCACGCGCAGCCCCTGACGGTTCAGGTTGTCGGTAACGCGCTTGATGCGGCGCAGCATGGTGTCGTCCAGCGGCACGATCTCACCGTTATGGCGCACCTGCGTCGACACATTCAGGATCTCCTGCAGCGCGCCTTTGCAGATCAGCTGGTGCACGTCCGGCTGCTCGCTCACCACCACCGACATGCGGCGGCGCTCGAAATCAAACGGGATCTCATCCACCTTCTGCCAGCGACCGGAGAGCGTGCGGGCGGCTTCCTCATCGACCCCTTCCAGCACCGCCACGTCGAGCAGGTTCTTCAGCCCGGTCTGGTAATGGCTGTTCAGCCACGCGCTGTGCAGCACGCGTTCGCTGGTTTTACCGGCGATATCGGTGTGGTTCTCCAGCACGATTTTATCCTGCGTCAGGGTGCCGGTTTTGTCGGTGCAGAGAATGTCCATCGCGCCAAAGTTCTGGATAGCGTCGAGGTGCTTGACGATCACTTTCTGTTTCGAGAGCTTCACCGCCCCACGCGCCAGCGTGGAGGTGACAATCATCGGCAGCATTTCCGGCGTTAAGCCAACGGCCACGGAGAGGGCAAACAGCGCCGCCTCCCACCAGTCGCCCTTGGTGTAGCCGTTGATCAACAGCACAATCGGCGTCATCACCATCATAAAGCGGATCAGCAGCATGCTGACGCGGCCAATCCCTTTCTGGAAGGCATTCGGCTCGCTCTCCTGCTCGCTGACGCGTCCGGCAAGCTGACCAAACCAGGTGTTGCCCCCGGTCGCGGTGACAATCGCCTGCGCCGTACCGCTGACGACCGTGGTTCCCATAAAGCACAGGGTGTCGCACTCAAGCGGGTTCATCTGCTGCGGATCACGGCTGCGCGCCACCTTTTCAACGGGCAGGGATTCCCCGGTCAGGGAGGCCTGGGCGACAAACAGATCCCGCGCCTGAATGATGCGTAAATCCGCCGGGATCATGTCCCCCGCGGCCAGCTTCACCAGGTCACCCGGCACCAGCTGGTCAATGGGCAGCTCCACCCAGGCGTTTTCGCCGAGGTCGTTAATCACGCGCGAGACGGTCGCGGTGTTGCTGACCATCGCTTTCAGGGCGTCCGCCGCTTTGGTGGAGCGGGCTTCCTGAATAAAGTTCAGCAGCGTGGAAATCTCCACCATCAGGGCAATCACCCCTGCGGCAAAGAGATCTTCCGTCGCGTAGGAGATGATGCCGAGCACGGTCAGCAGCAGGTTGAAGGGGTTGCGGTAGCAGAGCCACAGGTGCACCCACCACGGAGACGGTTTTTGCGCCGGAATTTGGTTATCGCCGTGCACGGCGCGGATTTTGTCCACTTCCGTCGCGTTCAGCCCTTCCGGGTGGCCGCCAAAGGCGCGCCAGACTTCGTTCTCATCCATTGCCGCCACGTTCAGGCAGCGTTCGGTCAGGGAAGAGGGAATCGCTGCACCCGCGATGTTTTTTGCATTGGGCAGCGGGTCGCGCTGAATAAGACGATGTGGCAGGTGGCGGCTCAGCAGGGCCTGCAGCTGCCGAGTGATATTTTTAAACATAGTCATTCCTCCGCATCCGCAACGGCGGACGCAGCATTCCCTTCAGGCGTGGCAAAGCCGTACCTGTCAGGCACTCAATTTTTCAAGCAGGAACGTTTGGGACGTTGCTGCCTCACATCACCGGTGAGACAGCAAAAGCTGGCTTACCGGAAAGAACGTGTTCTCCCGTTCAGGAGAGGTGTGGGATCGGGATCCATGGAGCCTCCGGTAAGTAAAAACAGGGTGTCGCCGCGCAGTATAAGGATTTAAGCGTACCCTTTGTGACGATTCGGGCGGTATTATACCCCCCTGCAAATAAACCGAACGTAAACCAGACTTTGCCCATAGCGAAATCGCGCTATAGCATTAGGCTCAATTGATCATTTTGTCGTTGTTACAGGGAAAACAGCATGCAGAACCGCCTTACCATTAAAGACATCGCGCGTTTAAGCGGCGTGGGGAAATCGACCGTCTCACGGGTGCTGAATAACGAAAGCGGTGTCAGCGAACGCACCCGCGAGCGCGTCGAGGCGGTGATGAATCAGCACGGCTTTTCCCCTTCCCGCTCCGCGCGCGCTATGCGCGGGCAGAGTGACAAAGTGGTCGCGATTATTGTCTCTCGTCTGGATTCGCTCTCGGAGAACCTTGCCGTGCAGACCATGTTGCCCGCCTTTTACGAGCAGGGATATGACCCCATCATGATGGAGAGCCAGTTCTCGCCGCAGCTGGTTGAAGAGCATCTGGGCATGCTCCAGCGACGCAACATTGACGGCGTGGTGCTGTTCGGCTTTACCGGCATTAAAGACGAGATGCTAAAACCCTGGCAGCCCTCACTGGTCATGATGGCGCGCGACGCCCACGGTTTTGCCTCTGTCTGTTATGACGACGAGGGGGCGATTATCACCCTGATGCAGCGTCTGTACGATAAAGGCCATCGCCATATCAGCTTCCTCGGCGTACCCCACACCGACGTCACCACCGGCAAGCGTCGCCATGAGGCCTATCTGGCGTTTTGCAAAAAGCACAACCTCCCGGCCGTCGCCTCCCTGCCGGGTCTGGGCATGAAGCAAGGCTACGAGCAGGTTGCCAGTGTCCTGACCCCGCAGACAACCGCGCTGGTGTGCGCCACGGATACGCTGGCGCTGGGAGCCAGCAAATACCTTCAGGAGCAGCGCATCGACAGCCTGCAGGTGGCGAGCGTCGGCAGCACGCCGCTGATGAAGTTTCTGCACCCGGAGATCATCACCGTCGATCCGGGTTATGCCGAGTCCGGCAGACAGGCCGCCGCGCAGCTGATCGAGCAGATCAACGGGCGGAGTGAGCCGCGGCAGATCGTGATTCCCGCTCATCTTTCATAGCCCCCCTGAAGCGTTTATTGTGATCTTCGCCCGATTTCGGGAACGTTCCCATTTTCGCCGTCACGCTGAAAGAGTAGGCTTGCGCTCAGGTCATTACACCCCTCACCATCTGTCATGAGGTTTCATGATGAGTAAAGTCAAACAAGCAGATATTGATCAGCTGATCGTCCTGGTCGGCGGCCGCGAAAACATCGCAACCGTTAGCCATTGCATTACCCGCCTGCGCTTCGTGCTGAACGATCCGGCAAAAGCGAACCCGAAGGCCATTGAAGAACTCAAAATGGTTAAAGGCTGCTTCACCAACGCCGGGCAGTTCCAGGTGGTCATTGGTACCGAAGTGGGCGATTACTATCAGGCTCTGCTGGCAACCACCGGGCACAGCTCGGCGGATAAAGAGCAGGCCAAGAAGGCTGCACGCCAGAATATGAAGTGGCACGAGCAGCTGATTTCCCACTTCGCGGAGATCTTCTTCCCGCTGCTGCCGGCGCTGATCAGCGGCGGCTTAATTCTTGGTTTCCGTAACGTCATCGGTGATGTGCCGATGAGCGACGGCAAAACGCTGGCGCAGATGTATCCGGCGCTGAAAACCGTTTACGACTTCCTGTGGCTGATTGGTGAAGCGATCTTCTTCTATCTGCCGGTCGGGATTTGCTGGTCCGCGGTGCGCAAAATGGGCGGTACGCCGATTCTCGGTATCGTGCTGGGCGTCACGCTGGTCTCTCCGCAGTTAATGAACGCTTACTTACTTGGTCAGCAGGTGCCTGAAGTGTGGAACTTCGGTCTGTTCACCATCGCCAAAGTGGGCTATCAGGCGCAGGTTATCCCGGCCCTGCTGGCGGGGCTGATGCTGGGCTTTATTGAGACACGCCTGAAGCGCATCGTGCCGGATTATCTCTATCTGGTGGTCGTTCCGGTCTGCTCGCTGATTCTGGCCGTCTTCCTGGCACATGCGTTTATCGGTCCGTTTGGCCGCATGATCGGCGACGGCGTGGCCTTCGCGGTGCGCCACCTGATGACCGGCAGCTTCGCACCGATTGGCGCCGCGCTGTTTGGCTTCCTGTACGCCCCGCTGGTGATCACCGGTGTACACCAGACCACGCTGGCCATTGATATGCAGATGATCCAGAGCCTCGGCGGCACGCCGGTCTGGCCGATTATCGCCCTGTCTAACATTGCGCAGGCGTCTGCGGTGACCGGCATCATCATCGTCAGCCGTAAGCACAACGAGCGCGAAATCTCCGTTCCGGCCGCGATCTCCGCCTACCTCGGCGTCACCGAACCGGCGATGTACGGTATCAACCTGAAATACCGCTTCCCGATGCTCTGCGCGATGATCGGTTCCGGTCTGGCAGGCCTGGTGTGTGGTCTGAACGGCGTGATGGCGAACGGGATTGGCGTGGGCGGTCTGCCGGGCATTCTCTCCATCCAGCCCGCTTACTGGCAGGTGTTTGCCCTGGCAATGGCGATTGCGATTATCGTCCCAATGGCGCTCACCACCGTGGTTTATCAGCGTAAGTTCCGTCAGGGCGCGCTGCAGATTGTTTAACTTCATCTTTCGGGGCGCAGTTGCGCCCCTTCGCATTTGCAGGAACGCATTATGAATACCCTTCCTCACTGGTGGCAGAACGGCGTCATCTATCAGATCTATCCAAAGAGTTTTCAGGACACGACCGGCAGTGGCACCGGCGATTTACGCGGCGTGACCGCGCGGCTGGACTACCTGAAAACCCTCGGCATTGACGCCATCTGGCTGACGCCGTTTTATATCTCGCCGCAGGTGGATAACGGCTATGACGTGGCGAATTACATCGCCATCGACCCGACGTACGGTACGCTGGATGATTTTGACGAACTGGTCGCCGGGGCGCATCAACGCGGTATTCGCATCGTGCTGGACATGGTGTTCAACCACACGTCAACCCAGCACGCCTGGTTCCGGGAATCACTGAATAAGGAAAGCCCGTACCGCCAGTTCTACATCTGGCGCGACGGTACGCCGGAGCAACTGCCTAACAACTGGCGCTCCAAGTTTGGCGGCAACGCCTGGCGCTGGCACGCCGAGAGCGAGCAGTATTACCTTCACCTCTTCGCGCCGGAGCAGGCGGATCTCAACTGGGAAAACCCGGAGGTGCGCGCCGAGCTGAAAAAGGTATGCGAGTTCTGGGCCGATCGCGGCGTGGACGGCTTACGTCTGGACGTCATTAACCTGATTTCAAAAGATCAGGATTTCCCGAATGACGAAACGGGCGACGGTCGCCGCTTCTACACGGACGGGCCGCGCATCCACGAATATCTTCAGGAGATGAGCCGCGACGTCTTTACCCCGCGCAACCTGATGACGGTGGGCGAAATGTCCTCGACCTCGCTGGAGAATTGCCAGCAGTATGCCTCGCTCGACGGGCGCGAGCTGTCGATGACCTTTAACTTCCATCACCTGAAGGTGGATTACCCGGGCGGTGAAAAATGGACGAAGGCGAAACCGGACTTTGTCGCGCTGAAAACCCTCTTCCGCCACTGGCAGCAGGGGATGCACAACAAAGCCTGGAACGCGCTGTTCTGGTGTAACCACGATCAGCCGCGCATCGTTTCACGCTTTGGCGACGAAGGGGAACACCGCGTAGCCGCAGCGAAAATGCTGGGCATGGTGCTGCACGGTATGCAGGGCACGCCGTACATTTATCAGGGCGAGGAGCTGGGGATGACCAACCCGCACTTCAGCCGCATCACCGATTATCGCGATGTGGAAAGCCTGAATATGTTCGCCGAAATGCGGGCAAACGGTCGCGATCCTGAGGAACTGCTGGCGATTCTGGCAAGCAAATCCCGCGATAACGGCCGCACGCCAATGCAGTGGGACGCCTCGCACAATGCGGGCTTTAGCGAGGGCGAGCCGTGGATTGGCGTCTGCGATAACTACGAAACCGTGAACGCCCGCGCGGCGCTGGACGACCAGGACTCGGTGTTTTACACCTACCAGTCGCTGATTCGCCTGCGCAAAACGCTGCCGCTGCTCACGTGGGGCGACTACGAGGATCTGCTCCCGGACCATCCTTCCCTGTGGTGTTATCGCCGTCAGTGGCAGGGGCAGACGCTGAGGGTGGTGGCGAACCTGAGCCGCGAGCGTCAGCAGTGGCAACCGGAGCCGGTACAGGGCGCATGGCGGGTCGCACTCAGCAACTATGATGATGTCCCCACCCGTCCCGACACGCTGCTCTTGCGCCCGTTTGAAGCTATCTGGTGGGTGCAGGAATAACTATCAGGAGATACAGCATGCTGTATCTCTTTTTTTTATGTTTAGCGATACGCTAAATGTACGACGATAACTTTTACATCGTGGCGTGCCGAAAATAAAAATAGCCCTGCCAATCAAATAATCTCGGCAGGACATTATGAAAAAGAGAATTATTAAAGCAACGTGTATTAGCGCACTATTATTAAGCACACAGGGATGGTGCGGAAATACATCCGTCGACCTTCGTTTTGGTCACAACACAAACTCAGACGTCAATGATTCCCGTATTAAGGTCATGCATCAGGCGGAGAATGGTTTTTACTTCTCCGTTGAAGCCGCACAAAACCACAATGATACCTTTTTTGGCGATACCGACCGATATAACCCAGACGAAAAAGGCTTAACGGAGGCGGCACAAGAGATTGAAACACGCTGGCGCTTCGATCTTGGAAACGGCTTTGCCGTAGCGCCGGGTATGGTGACGGTTTTCACCGCCAGCAATACCCATTACCACCCCTTCATTCAGGGCTGGAAAGCGTTCGATAACGGTCTGAATCTCGCCGCCCGTTATCGCTATAACACCGTCAATGACGCGCACAGCGACAAAGAACTCGACGGCAGCGGGTATACCCGCCGCCAGTCACACCAGTTCGACATCTGGTTCGCGTATAACATTGGCAAATTCGGGATGTCCTACAACCCACGCTTCCGCTGGCAGGATGGTGTCGATCAGGGAACCGGGGATGATACCTACTGGGAACATACCGTCGCCTTCAACTACAAGCTCGACGATGGCTGGACGCCTTACGTCGAACTGGTTTCACTGGATAAAACCTATATCAACGATGACGGCAACCATGAAAATGATTATGCCGTCCGTCTGGGGATAGTGAAGCAGCTCTGACGACCTGACTACACCGTATCGTGCTGCAGCAGCCTGCAGCCGATACGGTCTACCGCACTTAACAGTTCCAGCTGCCCTTCCCGCTGATATAACGATACCGCGTTGATATCAATCAACAACGGCCAGCATAGAGAAGAGAGCGCGGCCAGCGTAGACCCCTCGCGCGTGATCGCAATAATCTTTAATCCTTTGCGCAGCGCGTTACGCGCCATTTCAATTAACGACTGCGTCTCTCCGGATTTACTGATCAACACCAGCGTTCCCTTCGATACCCGCGTCAGCTGGTGCATATCGTTGAGAATAAGGTGCGGCAGGCTCGCCAGAGATAAAAAACGCGACAGGTAGTTGAGGCTGGTGAGTGATGCGCCCCGTGCATAGAGAAAAATATGGCTGGAATGGGTCAGCAACCTGGACATCTCCACCACAATCTCCTCCGCCTGCGGCCCCACGTCAGGGTTTACAGGCGCAGGGGTAAAATGATCGCGTAAAAAACGATACCGAAGCTCTGTATAGCTCTTATAGCCCATTTTCTTACACACGCGATTAACGGAGGTTGTCGTGGTAAAAGTATCACGGGCAATCTCTTTTGCCGATATAGTAGAAATATGAGTAGCGTGATGCTGAATGTATTCAAATATCAAACGCTCACTTCCCTGAAATGAATTCATATATTACACCCTGTTTAATCCTGACATGATTTTACCACAGCCGAAAAATATCCTCTGGAAGGCGCTTCACATATTGCAAGCCCGCGTATGACGATACGTAATAAGTATTAGCAAACATTAAAAACTGTTTTGGCTTCTCTTTATACTTTCCCTGTTTTCACATCCAGGGAATTATGACAATGACGAAACAAAAAGTTGTCGCGGTAACGGCCTGCCCGACAGGCATTGCACACACGTTTATGGCCGCGAATAAAATTATCGCATGGGCTAAAGCTCATAACATTGAGGTAAAGGTCGAAACGCAGGGTAGCGACGGTGTTAAAAATCGCTTAACAAAACAGGAAATTGCCTCTGCCACCGCCATTATTCTGGCAACCGACGTCCCCATTCAGGATGCCGAACGTTTTGATGACATTCCTCACCTTCAGACACGAACACAAGAGCTGATCAAGCACACCGATCGCTATCTGCGTCAGGCGCTGGCAATGGAAAAAAATGCTACCGCTGTAGCAGATGAAGACGAAGACGATCTCCGGCGTTCGGCTTACCAGATATTTATTGGCCATATCATGGCGGCCATCAGCTATATGTTACCGGTCGTGGTCATGGGTGGGCTGATGATGGCGACGGCCAAAATTACCGGCCAGTTTATTAACATTGAACATTCGCCGTTCAGCGTGCTGGATAAAGTGGGCTTTATGACAATCAAGTTCATGTATCCGGTCTTCGCCATGTATCTGGCGTTTGCCATTGCCGGAAAACCGGCGCTGATCCCCGGGCTTATCGGCGGCATCATGTCAGACGAAGTCTACAAGCGCTTCTTTGATATCGAGGGCTTTATGCCCTCCGGCTTTTTTGGCGCGATTGGGATTGGCTTCTTTGTGGGCTATCTGGTGCGCTGGCTCAACGATTCGATTCATGTCCGCCAGCAGCTCACCACCATTAAAACCATGCTAATCGTCCCGCTGATCACCGGCATTACGCTGGTGATGGTCATGGAATATCTGATTAACCCGATTTTTGGCTCGCTTAATCAGCTGATGGTGGTCTTTTTTACCTCGGCAGGCGACACCGGTCGCGGGTTCTATTCCGCAATGATCGCCGCGGGCACCGCTTTCGACCTTGGTGGTCCGGTCAATAAGGCGGCAGGCTCGGTCGCGCTCGGCCTGAATGGCATGAGCGAGACGTTTGATTTAACCGCCCGCGAACTCTCTATCGTGATCCCCTCCATTGGCGTCGGTTTTGCCGCATTCCTCAACGGCCGCTTTGGTCTGCCGGATGTCTTCAGCCGGGAAGAAAAAACCGTTGGCAGCACCTCGTTATTGCTGGGCGTAATCGGGATCTCAGAAGGCGCTATCCCGTTCATCCTGAAAAACCCACGCCTGATCCCGGTGTTCATGACCGGTGCCGTCGCCGGTGCACTGGTGGCGATTGCACTCGGCGTGAAGCAGACGCTGCCTCTGCCCGCCATCTGGGGCTGGCCGCTGGCGACCAATGTGGCGGGCTATCTGGCGAGCGTCTTTATTGGCGCACTGATTTGCGCCCTGGGCGTGCTTTATGTCAGCCCAAAGAACGTCAGGTGAGGGAAACATCATGAGTCAGATCCACGTTATTGCCCACACGCACTGGGATCAGGAGTGGTATTTCACCCGTCAGGACAGCATGGTGCTGGCGTCATACAACTTTGCGGATGTTATCAACACGCTGGAGCAGAACCCGGCTTATGCCTGCTATCACCTTGACGGGCAGATGGCGGTCGTGGAGGACTTTCTTGCGATCAATCCCGATTATCGCGCCAGGCTGGAAAAGCTGGTCAGAGAAAAAAGGATTTTCGTCGGGCCGTGGTATACCCAGACGGACACCTACAACGTGCATGGCGAATCCATTATCCGCAACCTGAAGTACGGCATCTTCGCCGCCCGAACGCTGGGACATGCGATGCAGGTCGGTTATCTGCCGGATACCTTCGGCCACAATGCGCAGATGCCGACGATTTTGCAGGGCTGCAATATCGATAACATCGTCTTCTGGCGCGGTATCGATCACGACCGGCATGCCAAACGCAGCCAGTTTATCTGGCGCGCGCCGTCAGGGGCGAGCGTCATCGCCTGCGCGATGGCGCTCGGGTATGGCGCGGCTAAAAATATCGCTTCGCAAGCCAGCCATCTGCAGGGGAAAATCTACCCGATGGTCGATTTGCTGCGTTCACGGGCCGGTATCGATGACCTGCTCCTACCCTGCGGCGGCGATCAGGTCAGCATCGACCCGGCGCTGCCGACTATCCTGCAGGTCGCCAGCAAACACTCTCCCAACCAGGACTGGTACACCATCAGTTCGCTGGAGCGTTACGTGGACATCCTGCGCGCGCAGCGTGAGCAGTTTGAAAGCTGGGAAGGCGAGCTGAAATCGCCACGCTACACCCGCATCCATAAAACGATCGGCTCTGTGCGCTACGACATTAAAAAGAAAAATGATGAGATCGAGCAGTTTATCCTGCGACAGCTGGAGCCGACGATTGCCATGGCGCGGCATCAGGGGCTACCGGTCAATCTCTCTGTAGTCGATACCCTCTGGAAGACGCTTTTGCGAAGCCACGCCCACGACTCTATCGGCGGCTGTAATAGCGATGCGACCAATCGCGACATTCTGCATCGGCTGGAACAAACCGAGCAGCTGTGTCACAGCCTGTGGAATCTGGTGGTAAAAACGCTGGCCGCCGCCTGTGCTCAGGAAGGGGACCTGCTGATCTTCAATCCGCTGACCACCCCAATGCGGCGCGTGGTTAAAACCACGCTGTATAGCCGGGCTGAACATATCGCGCTGACGTATCAGGGGCAGCCCGTGCGCTTCGACGTCCTGAAAAGAGACATTTTACCCGGCGGAACGGCGATCTCCCTCACTGCCGAAGGCGAGTGTGAAACGCCCCTTCCTCCCTATTTCCGCTGGCACGTTGCTGTGCAGACGCCGGTTCTGCCGTCGGTTGGCTATCTCACCGTGAACGTTGAGAATAGCCCTGCGCCGCTACGGCAGCCTGAACAGGAAAAGGGCCGCGAAATAGAAAATGCGCATTATCGGCTGATGCTGGACGCCGGAACGCTTACCCTTGAGGACAAACACACTGGCAGATGCATCCCCGCGTTCTTTACCCTCGAAGACTGCGCGGATGCGGGCGACAGCTACGATTTCTCCCCGCTCGCGGGCGATACGCCAACGCGCTGTTCCCATTTCGCACTCATTGATTGCCTGAAAACGCCGCTTGTCGAAAAGCTGGTTATTGAGGCGACGCTGCTTCTGCCGCCGGATCTCGCCGGACATCAGGATGCAGCCAGAAAACCGTTATGCCTGCGTCTGGCGTGTGAATTGCGCCATGACGATCCGAACCTGTATGTCGACGGTGCGCTGGAAAACAGCCACTGCGATCACCGGCTGCGCTTGCTGATCAACAGCGATATTCACACGCATCACGCTATCGCCTCACAGCCCTTTGCGATCATCCAACGCGAAACGGGGTATGACGATGAAAACTGGCAGGAACGCTATCGCGAGCTGCCCGTGGATATCGAAACCAGCGAGGGCATTATCGCTGTCGCAGAAGAAGGCAAAGCGCTGGTGGTGAATAGCCGCGGCATGAAGGAGTTTCAGATCCTCGGGCACGAACCGGCAGTGATTGCCCTGACGCTGTTTAAGTCAACGGGTGTGCTCGGACGAAACGACCTGGACTGGCGGCCGGGTCGGGCATCCGGGATTAATAATACGGTGGTTGAGACCCCCGATGCCCAGTTGCTGAAGCCGTTGCACTTTTCATTCAGCGTCGCGCTGGCCGACAGTGCCGATCATCTGACGCTACGCCAGCTGGAAAATCTCGCGACCGGACAGCCCTTTACCTATCAACGGCAAAAGCTGCACACGCTCGATCATCGCCTTGAGCGCTTTTCGTTGCGCCTGCCCGAACGCCAGCTTCCGGCACACTTCTCGCTGTTGACCCTACCGGAGCCGCTTATTCTGTCTGCCCTGCCCCATGCCCAACAGTCACATGGCACGGTCATCCGCGTGTTTAACGCTGGCACGCAGCCGGTTCCCGTTCCGGCAGATCTCGCGGGGCTTCCTCAGATCAACTATCTGGAAGAGCCCGTGCAGCCGGTAACGGCGATCCAACCTTCCGCGACCTGCGATTTTTTGTTAGAGGCTTAATATGAACTTGCTTGCATTGACGCACCCCGATTTGGTTTTTATCAACCCGCCGCACCGTACCCCTGAAGCGCTGATCCGCTGGCTCGCCGAACCGCTCGTCAGGCGAAACGTCATCGGCGATCAAGAGACATTTATCCAGAGCGTTTTACAGCGTGAAAGTGAAGGTCCCACGGCTCTGGGCGAAGCACTTGCCGTTCCACACGGTAAAACCGAGACGGTGCATCAGGCGGCGTTTTGTCTGGCGCTTTTTGACGACCCAATACGCTGGCCGGGGCTGGAGGGGGATGAAGAGGTCAGAATGGTCTTCCTGCTCGCCATTCCCCCTGCTGAAGCAGGCAGCACGCATATGCAGCTGCTGACGACGCTAACCAGCCTGTTGACGGAAGACCGTGTGCGTGAGCAGCTTCTGGCGGCACGCACCCGGGAAGAGGCGCTGTCTGCCCTGAGTACGGAAGAACCGCACATTGAGGATGCGGTGCCCGCGCGTTCCCTTCTCATCCCACTGGTGCTGGGCACTGTCGCTATCGCCGCCTTTTTACAGGCAGGTTTAAGCTGGGTGCGCGGCATCCATTAATCACGTAGCGCTCAGTACAGACCGTGCTGAGCGCTTGTTTTTGTTGAATAATTAATCAGATTTTTCCTTCTGGTCTTTACAATCGCTGAAGCGCCCGCCGTTTGTACTCTCGTCTTTTTACTTTGTTCTGCATCAAATAAATCGCAAACAAGTTTGATGCAAATCACTATATGTAGCACTTAAAATGCACGCCAACCCAACATGTTGTATTAATCGTCTACTATTCCAACAACAAGACGGCGCTTACGCTGGCCGGAATTGTGGATAACACGAGCCGGGAACGCGGGAAGTCTTTGGCCTGGCGAGGAATGCGCCCGGTGAATACTTCTCCACCTCTGTGGATAAACTGTTTTTAAAAATGGAGTGATCATGACACCGCATGTGATGAAACGTGATGGCTGTAAAGTGCCGTTTAAATCAGAGCGCATCCAGGAAGCCATTCTGCGTGCAGCTAAAGCAGCGGGAGTCGATGACGCAGATTACTGCGCCACCGTCGCAGAAGTCGTTAGCAGCCAGATGAATGAACGCAGCCAGGTTGATATCAACGAGATCCAGACCGCGGTTGAAAATCAGCTGATGGCGGGCCCCTACAAGCAGCTGGCCCGCGCCTACATTGAGTACCGCCACGATCGTGACGTGCAGCGTGAAAAGCGCGGTCGCCTGAACCAGGAGATCCGTGGTCTGGTAGAGCAGACCAACTCTGCCCTGCTCAATGAAAACGCCAACAAAGACAGTAAAGTGATCCCCACCCAGCGCGATCTGCTGGCCGGTATCGTCGCCAAACACTATGCCCGTCAGCACCTGCTGCCGCGCGATGTGGTCTCAGCGCACGAGCGCGGTGAGATCCACTATCACGATCTCGACTATTCACCGTTCTTCCCGATGTTCAACTGTATGCTGATCGACCTGAAAGGCATGCTGACCCACGGGTTTAAAATGGGTAACGCCGAGATTGAACCGCCAAAATCCATCTCCACCGCCACTGCGGTCACGGCACAGATTATCGCCCAGGTCGCCAGCCACATTTACGGCGGCACCACCATTAACCGCATTGACGAAGTGCTGGCCCCGTTTGTGACCGCAAGCTTCAACAAGCACCGCAAAACGGCCGAAGAGTGGCAGATCCCGGACGCCGACGGTTATGCACACTCGCGCACCGAGAAAGAGTGCTATGACGCGTTCCAGTCGCTGGAGTATGAGGTGAATACCCTGCATACCGCCAACGGCCAGACGCCGTTTGTGACCTTCGGTTTTGGCCTGGGCACCAGCTGGGAATCGCGTTTGATCCAGCAGTCCATCCTGCGCAACCGTATCTCCGGCCTCGGTAAGAACCGCAAAACGGCGGTGTTCCCGAAACTGGTATTCGCCATCCGCGACGGGCTGAACCACAAAGTTGGCGATCCGAATTACGACATCAAACAGCTGGCGCTGGAGTGCGCGAGCAAGCGCATGTACCCGGATATTCTGAACTACGATCAGGTCGTAAAAGTAACCGGTTCATTTAAAACGCCAATGGGTTGCCGCAGCTTCCTCGGCGTATACGAAGATGAAAACGGCGAGCAGATCCACGACGGGCGTAACAACCTCGGCGTCATCAGCCTGAACCTGCCGCGCATCGCGCTGGAGGCGAAAGGCAATGAAGCGGAATTCTGGACGCTGCTGGATGAACGTCTGCAGCTGGCGCGCAAGGCGCTGATGACCCGTATCGCCCGCCTTGAAGGGGTCAAAGCCCGCGTGGCACCTATCCTCTATATGGAAGGGGCCTGCGGCGTGCGCCTGAAAGCGGACGATGACGTGTCTGAGATCTTCAAAAACGGCCGCGCGTCGATTTCGCTGGGCTATATCGGCATCCATGAAACCATCAATGCCCTGTCTGGCGGCACGCATATGTATGACAGCGACGCGCTGCGTGAAAAAGGCGTGGCGATTGTTCAGCGCCTGCGCGATGCCGTGGACCAGTGGAAAGAGGAAACCGGCTACGGTTTCAGCCTGTACAGTACCCCAAGCGAGAACCTGTGCGACCGCTTCTGCCGTCTGGACACCGCCGAGTTCGGCATCGTGGAAGGCGTGACCGATAAAGGTTACTACACCAACAGCTTCCACCTCGACGTGGAGAAGAAGGTAAACCCGTACGACAAGATCGACTTTGAAGCGGCGTATCCGCCGATCGCCAACGGCGGCTTCATCTGCTACGGCGAGTACCCGAACATTCAGCACAACCTGAAGGCGCTGGAAGACGTGTGGGATTACAGCTATCAGCATGTGCCGTATTACGGCACCAACACGCCCATCGACGAATGCTACGAGTGCGGCTTTACCGGCGAGTTCGAGTGTACCAGCAAAGGCTTTACCTGCCCGAAATGCGGTAACCACGACGCGGCACGCGTGTCGGTAACCCGCCGCGTGTGCGGCTATCTCGGTAGCCCGGATGCGCGTCCGTTTAACGCCGGTAAGCAGGAAGAGGTAAAACGCCGCGTGAAGCATCTGGGGAATGGGCAGATCGGGTAAGTTCTGCGCTGGGTTCTCCCCCTCACCCTACCCCTCTCCCTCAAGGGAGAGGGAACCGATCGAGCATATTGTTGAGCCCGGCTCCGGTTTTCTCCCTCTCCCTGTGGGAGAGGGCCGGGGTGAGGGCATCAGGTTAACGCTATGAATTACCATCAATACTACCCCGTTGATATCGTCAACGGACCCGGCACCCGCTGCACCCTGTTCGTGTCAGGCTGCGTCCACGAGTGCCCGGGTTGCTATAACAAAAGCACCTGGCGCTTAAATTCCGGTATGCCGTTTACCGCGGAAATGGCAGACCGGATCATTAACGATCTCAACGATACGCGCATCAAACGACAGGGAATTTCGCTCTCCGGCGGCGATCCTCTTCACCCGCAAAACGTGCCGGAGATCCTGAATCTGGTAAAACGCATTCGCCGCGAGTGCGCAGGAAAGGATATCTGGGTCTGGACGGGTTACAGGCTGGATGAACTGAATGCGGCTCAGATGGAAGTGGTGGAGTTGATTAACGTGCTGGTCGACGGCAAGTTCGTTCAGGATTTAAAAGATCCCGCGCTGATCTGGCGCGGCAGCAGTAACCAGGTTGTGCATCATTTGCGTTAATTAAAAGCGGATATTATTTATCCGCCTTTTTCTCAAAACCGACTCAAACTCTCCATCGCCACCGTTTTAAACTCGGCAAAATCGCCGCAGCTACAGAGCCGCGCCATGGCGCGCTCGCGCAGGAAGGTGACGAAGATATCGTAGATCGCCATCGCCTCTTCATACTCGCTTTTGCTGATGGCGAGCAGGAAAATCACGTGCGCGGTTTCGTCACCCCACGCAATCCCCTGCGGGGCGAGTACGGTGTAGACCACGGTTTTCTGGGCAAGCAGACCGAGGGAGTGCGGAAGCGCAATGCCGTCACCGAGCATGGTGCTGACGATGGCTTCACGTTCAACCACCGACTCCAGAAACGCCGTCCCCACAAACCCCTCCCCTTCAAGCTGTTCGCACAGCTCGCGGAACAGCGTTTGCTGGTCAATCGGCGCGTCGATGATGCGGAAATGGGCGGCGTCGAAGTATTTATCCAGCATCCACGGGCGGGTGCGGTCTACCAGCACCAGCTTGCCAATCTGCTCCAGCTGATAATCAGTCGGAAACGGTGCGATCATCACTACCGGTTTTGCTTTTTCACTGACGCGCGCGGTAGCGATAACAAAGTCCTCGCTAAGCGATTCCACCTGCTCGTACTCGCGCAGCGTGAGCGTGCGCGTGACCTCAATCTGCGGGTATTTACGCTGGAGTACCGCCTCAATCATACGCACCATCGCATTACCGGCGTCACAGACCAGCAGCACGCGCGGCTGGCGCTGGTAGCCAATGTTGTAGTGACGCTCCAGCCCGACGCCAATGTGCAGCACCAGGAAACCAATTTCGTTTTCGCTGATCGCATACGGCGTGTATTTGCCCCAGTTCGATACCGCCGCCAGGGTCATGTCCCAGGCCATCGGGTAGTGCTGCTTGATGTTATCCAGCAGCGGATTGGGGATCATGATTTGATACCGCACGCGGGTGATCATCGTCTTGATGTGCGTGAGCAGATCCGCGTGCAGCTGCGCGTCGCTGAGCAGGTTGTAGTTGTAGTGGGTGTTGATGTAGCGCAGGATGTAGTTCACCAGCGCCTCTTCGTCATCGGCGTTAATGGCGCTTGGGGCGATCTCCTGGATCTGCCGCGCAGCGATGTGCACGCAGAGCCAGTTCTCCTCCGAGGGTGCAAGCGCTTTGCCCGCCAGTTCCTGAATGGCCACAGCAATATCTTTCGCCGCTTCCCGCACGTTCTCCTCCACATCCTCCGCATGGAATTCCGGTAGCGGATAGCCTTCGCTGATGCGTCGCACTGATACCGCGCAGTACAGGCGCAGGAACAACTCCCCTTCGTCCGTCAGGCGAATGTGGTGACGCGTCAGCGCGTCGTGCAGCACTGGCACCATCTTTTCCGCCACGCCCGCATTGAGCGCGACATCCGTCACCAGCGGGTTCAGGCTGTCCTGCTGCGCCAGCTCCCAGAGCAGATCGGTCAGGCAGGCGCGAACCGACATTTCGCTGCCAAACAGCTTCATGCCATGGCGTGGACGGGTTTCCAGCGTCAGGTTATAGCGATGAAAACACTCGCGCACTTCCGCCATGTCGCTTTGTAGCGTGGCGCGGCTGACAAACCACTCGTCCGCCAGGTCCTCCAGCTTAAGCGAAAACGCCGACGTCAGAAAACGCACCACCAGATAATGCACGCGCTCCGCGCCCGTACGGGGAATACGCAGTGCGCGCGGATGGGAGGCCTGGAGCTGCTGATAACGCGCGGCGTCGTCAATTTTAAGCTGATAGCCATTTCCACGGCTCAGAATAAACTGCGCCCCGTGGCTCGCCAGCAGCGCGTTCAGGGCGGTGATGTCAGCACGGACGGTTCGCGTGGAGACCGACAGCCGCTGCGCCAGCTCGTCCTGCGGCAGCGTCTCGTTTTGCAACAGATCGAAAAGTTGCGCTAAACGTTGGTTCGGAAATCGCACGTCGTTGTCCTCTTACGGCTTAGGGTGAAATGACCATCTGGGATGGGCTGCCAACCGGCGTATAGTCTGGCTCGAAGCTCAACTTCCCATCCTGCGCCACGCGAAAACGGGTAATGTTATCGCTGCGCTGGTTCATAACGTACAGCCAGCGTCCTTGTTTATCGAGCGTCAGGGTGCGCGGGTAGTCGCCACGCGTCCACACGTCATCCTGATGCCTCAGCGTGCCTTCTGCTGTTACGGTAAAGTGCCCGATGCTGTTATGCAAACGGTTAGCCACATACAGCTGTTTACCGTCGGCGCTTAACGCCAGCCCGGCAGCAAAACTGGTGCCTTTGTACCCTTTTGGCAGGGCAGAGAGTGTTTTACCCGCTTTCAAGGTGCCGTTGGCATTCACGGCATAATGGGTGAGCGTTGAGGCCTCTTCGTTAATCAGCCACAGGGCATCCCCTTTCGGCCTAAAGACGAAATGGCGAGGTCCGGCCCCTTTCGAGGAGGCGCTGATAAACGGCGGATCGTTGGGGGTCAGCTTTCCGCTTCGATCGTCAAAACGGTACTGATAGATGCGATCTAACCCCAGATCGGTCGAAAACACGTACTTCCCGCTCGGATCGGCGGCGATCATGTGCGCATGAGGACCGTTGTGATCGCTGATAGCAAAACTGCCCTCTACAGCGGCTTCTGGTTTTGCTGCACCAGGTTCGCCCTGATCCTGATGTTTATCCGTGGCATCTCCCAGGCTGCCGTCTGCTTTGACCGGCAAAACGGCAATCGATCCGCTGACGTAGTTGGCCACCAGCAGGTGCTGGCCATTCGGCGTCAGCGAAAGATAAACCGGCCCCGCGCCGCCGGAGGCCACCTGATTCAACTCGCTCAGCTCGCCGTTATCTTCCACCCGCAGCGCCTGCACCACGCCCTGCTCCACTTCGCTTGCCAGATAGAGCGTTTTGCCGTCGTGTGAGACGGCCAACTGCGCGGCGTTCGGCAGTTTGCTCACCAGCGTTTTGTTGCCGAGCGCGCCGGTTTGCGCGTCAACGATAAAACGGTACAGCCCTTCGCCGTTGGGGTTGTAGGTGCCGACCCAGGCATACTGGGTTTGCGCGACGGCGGCGGTAGCAAGCAAAGAGAGTGAAGCAACAAGCAGGTTACGGGTGTGCATGGTGGCTCCTTTGGGTGTTATGACTTAACCAGTTTCTTCGTCATCTCAAGCAGCGTACGCACATCTTCCGGACGCGTATCACCGCTGGCCTTGTCGATAATCGAGCTATAGATATGCGGGATGATCTTGCTCACGCCCGCGTCGAGGGCGATCTGCAGGATCGCCTCAAAGTTTTCCAGATCGATCCCGCCGGTCGGTTCCAGCCAGAAGTCGTAACGGGCGCAGGCTTCCGCTACCGCCTGGTATTCGTCACGGCACTTAAGGCCGCCCATCGGGAAGTATTTGATCGAGCTGCCGCCAAAATCTTTCAGTAGGGCAATCGCGGTTTCCACCGGGACGATACCGTCCGGTGCCGTGCTGCTCAGCGGACCGGTGGAAATTTTCACCATACCGACGGTGCCGGTCGGTGAGACCAGACCGTTCACCACAGAGTCGTTCTGCCCCAGCAGCGCGCGGCTGGTCGCCACGCCGGTAAAGACCTGGTTGACGTGCTGCGGCTGTACCTGACGGGAGATTTCACTGACCATCGCCGACTGGTTCGGGTCGCCCGCGCCCAGTCCCACGGAAAGCGCGTTATCAATCAGCGCCGCGTACTCGCGCATATCCGCCACCGCGCTTGCCACGTCCGGGTAATTTTTGGAGAGCACGCCCACCAGCACATGGCCTTCCGCCGCCTCGTAAATGGCGCTGGCATTGGCCTTCGAACCTGCCAGCACGTTCAGGCAGACGCGGTCACGGTAAAAATTGGGGGTCAGTTTCATGCCTTTTTCTCCTGTCCTAACACTTCGCTAATGCGGCGGTACACGATGTTCAGCTGGTCAGCATTTACGCTGCGCACGTCCGCTTCGATAATCCCTTCGTTGGCCTTGTAGCCACGGAAATAGATGGCGTATTCACCCTGCTTGAGCTTATTCACCAGGTCACCGGTGCCCACGCCGGTGGTCGCTTCGTCAAACTTAATCTCAGTGCGGGCGATATCGCGCCCGGCGCGGTCCCAGACTACGCGCGCGGTGACGCCGTTCAGGGTGTTAAGCGCGTCGATAAACGGCGTCATCTTCGCCACCATCTCGGCACCGCTCTCTTTGGTCGCCGTGAGGTAGTGTTCGATGGCGCAGGTCAGGCCGAGAATGCCCTCTTTACCCACCTTCATCGCGCGGCCAATACCTGCCGTCTGGCGTTTCACCCACTCAACGTACTGGGTTTTGCCGATCACCAGCCCGCTGGTTGGCCCTTCGATCGCCTTCGCACCGCTGTAGATCACCAGATCCGCGCCGGAACGGTAGTAAACATGCAGATCTTCTTCCGCTGCGGCATCGACGATCAGCGGCAGATCGTGTTTACGTGCGACTACTGCCGCCTGCTCGACGCTGAGCATGCTTTTCTGCACGCAGTGGTGAGATTTGATATAGAGGATCGCCGCCGTGCGCGGGGTGATCGCCGCCGCCAGCTGATCGGCGGAACATTCATTGGCATAGCCCGCTTCGACCAGTTTTCCGCCGCCCAGCGCGACCATGGTGCCCACCGGCGCGCCAAAGTTAACGTTGTGGCCTTTCGGCAGGACAATCTCGTTGTTCGCAATCGGGGTGACGTGCAGGTTTTCCAGCAGCCAGTCGCTGTCTTTGACCAGCACTGCCGCTACGGACTGGGCAATGCCCGCCGACGCGCAGGAGACCACCGTCGCGCCCTCCACATCAAGAAGCTTCGCGATGTATTCCCCGGTTTTGTTGACCAGGTCCTTCATCTCAAAATAGTGATTCATGCCGTCCATTGCCGCCTGCACCACTTCCGGGCGCGGCGTGGAAACGCCCAGCGCCGTCATGCGGCCCGAGGTGTTGATAACTTGCTTTAAGTGGTACTTCTCATAAATCGAAGGCATGTTCCGTGCTCCCTTGTTCGGTCATGTAGCCCTTGCCCGCGCGGATCGCGGCAAGCGGCACCAGAATATGTTCAGCCTGCAGGCTGTCGTTTTCGGCATCCGTCAGCACCGTTGGCTGGCGTTTAATCGTGAACAGCGTCAGGTCGGCGTCAAGGCCGGGCTGGATGCGGCCTTTACGCGTCAGGCGCAGGCCATCCGCGGCGTTGGCGGTGACGCAGTCAATGACCTGCGGCAAAGACATGCCGATGGCGAGAAACTTCGACATCACGCTTGCAAGCGACCCGACCGGGCCGTTAATCCGGTTACGGCAGTAGATATCCGAGCTGATGGTGTGCGGCAAAATGCCCATCGCGATGGCGCGTTTCGCCACCTCAAAGCTGAAGCTCGCCGTACCGTGCCCCACGTCCAGAAGCACGCCGCGCTTCAGTGCGGAGGTGATGGAGGCGCGCAGCTCGCCGGAGGGCGTCAAAATACGGTTGGGTTTGCCGTTGTAGCAGTGGGTGATGATGTCGCCGGAACTGAGCAGTTCGGCGATTTCGTCGAGGTTCGGCGGGTTGTTGCCGATGTGCACCATCAGCGGCAGATCGCCGTTCTCGCTCTGGATGGCTTTCGCGCGCTCCAGCGGCGTAATGCCGTTTTCACCGACCACGCTGCTGCTCATGCGCGCTTTCAGGCCGACGATAAAATCAGGGTGGCGTTTTACTGCCTGCTTCACGGCATCGGCATCAATATTCGCCATATTGGCCAGTTCGTTCTGGGCAATCAGCCCGACGCGGGAGATGTTCAGCAGGGCAAACACCTCGGTGGCGGCCTTGCGGGTAATTTCATAGAAATCATCCACGTCATCTGCCCCGGTACTGCCGGCATCCACCACGGTGGTGACGCCCGTGGCAATACCTACGCTGTCCGGCTCGTCGTGATAAATCGGCGAGTTCGGGTAGCAGTGGACGTGAGAGTCAATCCAGCCTGCGCTGACGAACACATTACCGTTCAGCTCAACCGTTTTACGGGCGGGAGCGTCAATGTCGCCCAGCGCGGCGATTTTCCCATCCTGAATGGCGATATCGGTCAGGGTATCGTCGGCGAGGCGCGCGCGGCGCAGGAGTAAATCAAACATGGGGTTCTCCTGATAAGGCGGGCGCCTGAGCGCCCGCGGGTATTAAAGGGCGACCGGGAACAGCCAGCCCAAAATCATTGCACCGAGGATGGCGCCACCGGTGATCGGCTTCTGCCAGATGTAGAACAGCAGCGCGCCCACCAGCGAACCGACGCCGATAGGAATAGAGGCGGTCATGGCGCTGAGGATAATCAACGGCCCGAGGAAGCGGCCTGAGGCGTTACCCGCGCCCATCATCACGTCAGCCCCGTAGGTGGAGTTGCTCTGGTTGATGGTGAACTTACGCGCCAGGATGATGACGTAGCCAATCGCCATGCCAATCACCAGGCCGGTAATCAGCGAGGCAATAAAGTTGGTCACTGGGAACATGATCCCCGCCCCCAACAGCAGCGCCGGCACGCCGAGCCCGACGCCGGTCTGAATCGCACCGCCGATGTCGAGAATACCCACCAGTGAGCCTTCAATGATGCGGGCGAACAGGAAGCTTGCGCCGAATGCCGCCACCGCACCGTAGACCCCGGTATCAATCCCCGCTTTCAGCATCGCCACGAAGGCCACTTCGTTAAACGCGCCGATGCCGTAGAGGTAGTACATGTGCGTCCCGGCGAACACGCCGGAGGAGAGCAGGCCAACGAAGATCGGGAACGACCAGTCGGCATACCAAAAACCTTTATTCTGTTCCATGTCGAGGCTCCTGTTATTTACCGCTGAGCGAGTTGTGGATCATGTCGAGCCAGTTCGGCACGGTCAGATGGAAGGATTCGATCATCTTCATGTCGAAGCCGCGGAAGAAGCCGCTCAGCACGAAGAGCAGAACGATCGCCGCCATCATCACTTTAGTGACGTGGTTCCAGCCGCTCTCTTCAACGCCTTTACCGATCAGGATCCCCAGCACCAGGCCCGGTACGGCGTTACCCATGATCAGCTGTGCCGCGCCGCCAAAGATGGTGGCCCAGAAGCCCGATTTTTTACCGGCGTCGATGGCCGCCAGCCAGAAGATCACCGGCATCACGGTGTTGACCAGCAGGTTCGCAGCGGGCACCAGCACCTTCACGGCGGTGACCTGAAGCGCAGCCGGTACGGAGGAGGCCGTCAGGTTAAGGAAAGTCACGACGATCATGCCGATCACGCCACAGGCAATCGCCATTTTGCGCGGATCGTGCAGCGTTTCGCCGACGTTACGGTTTTTGATCATCAGTGCCGCCGCGCCCCAGTTTGGGATGATGCGGTGGTCAACGTCCTGTGTGAAAGCACCCGCGGCCACGGAAGAGGCCCAGGCGTTAAAGAAGAAACCTAACCCAAAGGAGAAGTGAGAAGCGGGATCCCCTTCGCAGGAGTTCAGTTCCCCCAACGTACGAAACGCGCCCATACCCTGAGTGGTAGGCGCATGAAACATGCGTGCAGCCCCGGCCCCAACACCGACGCCTACCAGGCCGCCGATGATGAGCGATTTTATTAATATAATTAAGAACATCAGTCTGCCCTTTTATGAATAATCAGCGTTGCGTGACGAAGTCCACCCGATCGAGATTGATGGCGGTCACGTTGACGGTCACATCCAGCTCCACGCTGTAGGTGCGTCTTTCCCGGCGCAAAAAGAAGAACAGAAACGCTTCTTTACGCACCGCTTCTTGCGCCTGAACGACCTGCACATCCTGTGGCTCAATACGCAGTAAGATATGCGGTGAGGCTTTCATCACCGCGGCCTGAACGTGGTTGAGCGCGTCGGCAAAGGCGCGCGCTTTGGCGTCGCCCTTCCCCTTCACTCTCACCGTGGTTGTGAACTGTTCTTTCATGCTTATGCGCCGTGTTTCTTCTGCCACGCCTGCACCAGACGCTCGCCCAGCTCTTCTTTGTCCATAAAGCCAAAGCCCAGCACGTTGCAGCCTTCGTTGATGGCGGTGACGCCTTCATCCACCGAACGCATGCCGTATTTGGCTTTGTAGCCATACTTGGTTTGCGCGGTAATCGCGCCCGCGCCGCCGCTGCCGCAGAAGGAGATGCCGAAGGTGGCGTTTTCCGCTTTCATTACGTCGCCGAGCTTCATATCCGCTGCCATGCCCGGCACAACCACCGCGCGTCCACCTGCTTTTTCCACCCCGGCCGCCACTTTCTGACCTTTACCCAGGCGATCGCCAATCACGACTGTAATCTGTTCCATGTGTTGCTCCTTAAAGGTTGTCTTTCGCGACTTCAAAGTGAACGGAGAGCAGCCAGGCCTCTTCATCAGGAAGGTTGCCAAACTGCGCCACCACTTCACGGGCAAGCCGCATTGAATCCGGTGAAATTTCGTCAAACAGCTCTGCTTCAACCTCCGGCAGCGGCTCGCCGGTCACGGACCGGTGCGCCATGGCGCGAACGTGGGAGGTGAGCATCTGCTCCTGTACTGCGTTGGGGATGATGTTGTGCCGGGCCAGCAGGGCATAGACCTGCTGTAGCATGGTGTTCGCGAGCTGTTCTGTTTGCACCGCCTGTTCCCCAACGTCGTTCATTACCGCTCCGTTAATCACTCGTCTTACCCCGTTAATGGCTCTGGAATAAAACTAACGGTGGGGAGGAAGGGTTTGTAGCGAGTTGTTTTCCACTTCGAAGTGGAAAGGCAAGCCGCGGCAGTGATCTGTGCCACATAAATACGGTGAATGTGGTCAAATCAATGCATTTACGTGATGAATATCACTGATTCCAGCGGTCAAAGGCGGGCAGAGGCAACGAAAACGTTCAGGCGTGGTAATGCAAAAATGTGATGGCGATAGGGTTTACTTATCACCACGCAAAAAAACGGGAGCCACTAGCTCCCGTTGGGTGTTGGTCCAATGCGCGATCGGTTAACGGTATTTCTTGTGATACGTGTTGCGGGTCGTCACGAACTGCTCGGCCGCCGCCTGGGCTTCTTTGACTTTGCCTTCGTTGGCCAGCTTCAGCGCGCCGTCAATCTGGCCGACCAGCACGTCAAAGCCGTGGCGATAGTCTTTCATCTCTGCGCTGTCAGCCGCTTTGCTTTCCAGCTTCGGCGGTGTCGCTTTTTGGGCGTCCAGCGCCGCTTCACGCATTTTGGTCAGGGCGTCTTTCATTTCCGCCGCATTGTCCGTCTTTTGCACCACCTTCAGGTTTTGCCCGAGGATGCCCATGTCTTCTTCAAGATCGGCAGCAAACGCAGAAGAGCCAAGAACCAGCGTTGAAGCCGCGACGATCGCTAACAGATGTTTACGCATTGCTCACTTCCTTTTTTATTATTAACAAAACGCTATCTTTATTGACCCGCAATTTTCATCTCGGGCAGCAGTACAGAACCACACTGTATATTGCTACGTGTTTCAATATCGTTACCGACCGTAACGATGTTGCGCCACATGTCCTTCAGGTTGCCGGCGATGGTGATTTCGCTCACCGGATACTGAATTTCACCGTTTTCGACCCAGAAGCCCGCCGCCCCGCGAGAATAGTCTCCGGTGATGCCGCTGACGCCCTGGCCCATCAGTTCGGTTACCACCAGACCGGTGCCCATCTCTTTCAGCATCTGCTCAAAGTTCAGGCCCTGCCCGGCAATACGCCAGTTATGGATACCGCCCGCGTGGCCAGTACTTTTCAGCCCCAGCTTGCGCGCGGAGTAGTTGGTCAGCAGCCACTGGGTCAGAATGCCGTCTTTAACGATATCGCGGCGTTCCGTGCGCACCCCTTCGCTGTCGAACGGCGTAGAGGCCAGCCCTTTCAGCAGATGCGGGTGTTCTTCAATGGTCAGCCATTCCGGCAGGATCTGCTTGCCCAGCGAGTCGAGCAGGAAGGTGGATTTACGGTAAACGGAGCCACCGGCGATAGCGCCCACCAGATGACCAAACAGACCGGTTGCCACTTCATTGGCAAAAATCACCGGGGCTTTCATGGTAGAGAGTTTACGCGGCGACAGGCGAGACAGCGTGCGTTCGGCACACTCTTTGCCCACCCACTCCGGCGATTGCAAATCCCCCAGCGCGCGGCCAATGGTGTAGGCGTAGTCACGCTCCATGTCACCGTTCTCTTCGGCGATGACGCAGCTGGAGAGCGAGTGACGGGTGGAGCAGTAGCCCTGCAGCATGCCGTGGCTGTTGCCGAAAACTTTGATGCCGTAGTGGCTGTTGAAGCTGCCGCCTTCGGTATTGGTGATGCGCTTGTCGGCCTGCAGGGAAGCCTGCTCGGCACGCGCGGCCAGCTCGATGGCTTCATCCGGGGTGACTTCTGCCGGGTGGAAGAGATCAAGATCCGGCGCGTCAAAGGCCAGCAGCTCTTTATCGGCCACGCCGGCGTAAGGATCCGGCGAGGTATATCG
Source organism: Enterobacter kobei (assembly GCF_001729765.1). Lineage (NCBI taxonomy): Bacteria > Pseudomonadati > Pseudomonadota > Gammaproteobacteria > Enterobacterales > Enterobacteriaceae > Enterobacter > Enterobacter kobei. The sequence continues at coordinate 429,488 of NZ_CP017181.1, read as the reverse complement.
GGCGATATCCAGCGCCGCCTGCACCGTGCGGGCAATGGCATCCGGGCTGAGATCGGTAGACGACGCGCTGCCTTTGCGATTCTGGTGATACACCGTGATCCCAAGCGCGCCATCGCTATTGAATTCTACGTTCTCCACTTCGCCATAGCGGGTGCTCACGCTGATACCGGTGGTTTTGCTGACCGCCACTTCGGCGCCATCTGATTTTTCTGAAGCAAGCATCAGCGCGGTGGAGACGGCTTCTTCCAGAATCTTACGCTGCGCTTCAACTTGTGAGGTTACTTTCATCGCAAATGCCATACTGTAAGAGAGAGTTAAATGAAGTCTAACAGAGAACCGTTTTTCAGTGCGCGTCTTAACTGGTAACATTAGCCTCTTTTTTTAAGGAGCCTGACATGACTAAGCAGCCCGAAGACTGGCTCGACGACGTTCCCGGTGATGACATCGAAGACGAAGATGATGAGATCATCTGGGTCAGTAAAAGTGAAATTAAACGCGACGCCGAAGAGTTAAAACAGCTTGGCGCAGAAATGGTAGAACTGGGTAAAAACGCGCTGGACAAAATCCCGCTCGACCAGGATCTGCGTGATGCCATTGAACTGGCACAGAAAATCAAAAAAGAAGGCCGTCGTCGCCAGCTTCAGCTTATCGGGAAAATGCTGCGTCAGCGCGACGTAGATCCGATCCGCCAGGCGCTGGATAAACTGAAAAACCGCCACAACCAGCAGGTTGCGCTGTTCCATAAGCTGGAGCAGATCCGCGATCGTCTGATTGAACAGGGCGATGATGCGGTACCGGAAGTGCTGAACCTGTGGCCGAATGCCGACCGTCAGCAGCTGCGCTCTTTGATCCGCAACGCGAAGAAAGAGAAAGAAGGGAATAAACCGCCGAAGTCTGCGCGTCTGATTTTCCAGTATCTGCGCGAGCTGTCTGAGAACGAAGGGTAGTCTGTGCGGTTTTGCGCCGGATGGCGGCGTAAACGCCTTATCCGGCCTACAAGGCCGTGCAAAATCCAGGCCCGGTAAGCGCTAGCGCCACCGGGCTTTTTTTTACTCTGCGGCCTCGGCCTTTTTCGCCAGACCGTCCAGCAGCTTCTGATGGATCCCACCAAACCCGCCGTTGCTCATCACCAGAATATGGTCGCCAGGCTGTGCGGCTTTGACCACCATATCCGCGAGCGCATCCACATCCGCACTCCAGTGGGCAGGCTGAATGCACGCATCGGCCACTTCCGCCACCTGCCACGGAATATGCTGCGGCTGCAGCAGGAATACTTCATCGGCACGGCCTAACGACGGGGCCAGATCGTCTTTGCAGATGCCCATTTTCATGGTGTTCGAGCGCGGTTCCAGCACGGCCAGAATGCGCGCGGTGCCGCCGACCTTGCCACGCAACGCGGCAAGCGTCGCCAGAATAGCCGTTGGGTGGTGTGCAAAATCGTCATACACCGTCACGCCATTCGCTTCACCGCGCAGTTCCAGACGACGGCGGGCATTGATAAACGTGCCCAGCGCATTGGCGGCATCCGCAGGCAGAACGCCGACATGACGCGCTGCTGCAATCGCCATCAGGCCGTTGTGCATGTTGTGTTCGCCCACCAGGCCCCACTTCACCTCACCCACTTTTTCGCCGTCGAGCAACACTTCCCACTCGGAGGCATCCGCGTTGAGTTTCTTCGCCTGCCAGTGACCCTGCTCGCCCACCAGCTCCTGCTCGCTCCAGCAGCCCATCGCCAGAGTCTGCTTCAGGTTAATGTCATTCTCCGGAAGGATGATACGGCCCTGCCCCGGCACGATGCGCACCAGGTGGTGGAACTGCTTCTGAATCGCTTTCAGGTCGTCAAAAATATCCGCGTGATCGAACTCAAGGTTGTTGAGGATCAGCGTTCGCGGGCAGTAATGGACAAACTTGGAGCGTTTGTCGAAGAACGCGCAGTCGTATTCATCCGCTTCAATGACAAAGAATGGGCTATCGCCCAGACGCGCAGAAACGTCGAAGTTACCCGGCACGCCGCCGATCACAAAGCCCGGCTTGTAGCCACAGGCTTCGAGGATCCAGGTCGCCATGCCGGCGGTGGTGGTTTTGCCGTGGGTACCCGCAACGGCAACCACCCAGCGGTCACGCAGGACGAAATCATGCAGCCACTGCGGGCCGGACATGAACGGAATATTGCGCTCCAGCACCGCTTCAACGCACGGATTGCCGCGGGTCATGGCGTTGCCAATAATGACCAGATCCGGCTCGGGATCCAGCTGGCTGGCATCGTAGCCCTGAATCAGAGAGATACCCTGCTTCTCCAGAAGCGTGCTCATCGGCGGATACACATTGGCGTCCGAACCTGTCACTTCATGGCCCAGCGAGCGCGCCAGCATTGCCAGCCCACCCATGAAAGTGCCACAAATCCCCAATATATGAATGCGCATACGTCACTATCCTTCTTCAATGTGGCGCACATTTTACTCACATGTTAGCGGCTGTGAAACGCATTTCAGGTAAATCCGTATGTTGCTGGCGCGATTCACCTCTGCGCTACTATTTGAATATTTGTTAAGATTGTTGGGCTTTAGTCGTTTTAGTGAACATACAATCGCTCTACTCACAAAGATGCAGGGAAAGTGTTATGAAAACGTTAGGTGAATTTATTGTCGAAAAGCAGCACGAGTTCTCTCATGCTACGGGTGAACTCACTGCTTTGCTGTCGGCAATAAAGCTGGGCGCTAAGATCATCCATCGTGATATCAACAAGGCCGGTCTGGTCGATATCCTGGGTGCCAGCGGTGCCGAGAACGTTCAGGGCGAGGTTCAACAGAAACTCGATCTGTTCGCAAATGAAAAACTGAAAGCTGCACTGCGCGCGCGCGACATCGTTGCGGGTATCGCCTCCGAAGAAGAAGATGAAATTGTTGTTTTCGAAGGGTGTGAACACGCGAAATACGTTGTACTGATGGATCCGCTCGACGGTTCCTCCAACATCGACGTTAACGTTTCTGTCGGTACCATTTTCTCCATCTACCGCCGCGTCACGCCTGTTGGCACGCCGGTGACCGAGGAAGATTTCCTGCAGCCTGGCAGTAATCAGGTGGCTGCCGGTTACGTCGTCTATGGCTCCTCCACCATGCTGGTGTACACCACCGGGTGTGGCGTTCACGCCTTTACCTACGATCCATCGCTGGGCGTCTTCTGTCTGAGCCAGGAGCGTATGCGCTTCCCGGAGAAGGGCAACACCTACTCCATCAACGAAGGCAACTACATCCGATTCCCGAACGGCGTGAAGAAGTACATCAAATTCTGTCAGGAAGAAGATAAAGCGACTCAGCGCCCGTACACCTCCCGCTATATTGGCTCGCTGGTCGCGGATTTCCACCGTAACCTGCTGAAAGGCGGTATCTACCTCTACCCAAGTACCGCCAGCCACCCTGACGGAAAGCTGCGCCTGCTGTACGAGTGCAACCCAATGGCGTTCCTGGCCGAACAGGCGGGCGGCAAGGCGAGCGACGGTAAAGAGCGTATTCTGGACATCGTGCCGGAAAGCCTCCACCAGCGTCGTTCCTTCTTCGTCGGCAACAACCACATGGTTGAAGACGTTGAGCGCTTTATCCGCGAGTATCCGGACGCGTAATCTCTCACTCCCGGGGAGCCCGTCTGGCTCCCCAACACATTTATATCTTTTACCGTATAAGTGTTTATAAAAAACACGCTTTTATATTCGCCATTGCTCCTGCATTATTTCCATAACAGTTTGACAGATATTTCGTGGAGCAGCATCGCAATGAAAAATTATTCCCGGGCGAATACCGGCATTGATTTAAACCTTATTCCTGTATTTATTGAAGTCGTACGCTGCGGCAGCATGGCAAAGGCCTCAGTGCGCCTGGAGATGTCACGTCCTGCGGTGAGCCTGGCCCTGAAGCGTTTTAATCAACTGTTTGATGAGCCATTATTTTTCCGCAAGGGTTTATACCTTGAGCCAACTGAAAAAGCGTTAGCGTTAACCCACTCACTGGAAATATTAATGGGCGATATTCACGATAATATTGCGGCCATTAATTCAGGGCGAAATAAATCCCCGGCACAGAACGTACCGGGGTTGGGAAATATTATGCCGCAGTCTGAGCCGTCAATTTAAATGATGACATGGCCTCCATCAGCTGACGCGACTGCTCTTCCAGAGAGCGGGTCGCGGCGGAGGATTGCTGCACCAGCGCCGCATTCTGCTGCGCCGTTTCGTCCATCTGATTCACAGCAATATTCACCTGCTCAATGCCGCGGCTCTGCTCCTGAGACGCGGTCGCAATCTCGCGCATCAGTTTGGTCATGCGCAGCACTTCGGTGGCAATCTCATCCATCGTTTCACCCGCCTGCTGGGCCAGCTCGCTGCCCTCGTTAACGTGGGTCTGCGAATCGCTGATAAGGGATCGGATCTCTTTCGCCGCGTCGGCGCTGCGGCTGGCAAGATTGCGCACTTCACCCGCCACGACGGCGAACCCGCGCCCCTGCTCGCCCGCGCGCGCCGCTTCCACGGAGGCGTTAAGGGCCAGAATATTGGTCTGGAAGGCAATGCCATCGATCACGCTCAGGATGTCAGCAATACGCGCTGAACTGCCGGAGATATCACGCATTTTTTCAATCACGTAGCAGACCATTTCGCTGCCGTGATCGGCGGTATCAGAAACCGATTTCGCCAGCTGGTGCGCCTGCTCGGCATTATCGGCGTTGAGTTTCACCGTGGCGGTAATCTGTTCCATACTGGCAGCGGTCTGCTCCAGCGAGGTGGCGGTGGATTCTGTACGCTCGGCAAGATCCCGGTTGCCCGCCGTCAGCTCACGGCTGCCGGTGTCGATTTGCGAGCTGGCATCGCGTACCCGCATCACCGAGTGCATCAGCGACTGACGCATCACCTCTATCGCCGCGTTAAGGCGGTTAAATTCCTGGCTCGCCGGGGCATTCAGCGTGTGGGTTAAATCGCCCGCCGCCACATTCTCCAGCTGAGCAATGGAAGCAGAGAGCGGCTTAAGCAGCATATGGCGCAGCACCAGCCAGGCAAGCACGATGATGCCAGCCGTCAGCAGCGCGGCGACAATAATCAGGATCAGCACGCGGGTTTTGCTCGCCTGTACGGCAGTGACTTCCGCCTTCCCTCGCGCTTCGCTCCATGTCTGAAACGCCTGCATATCGTTATCAAACTGCTTCGCCACGGGGATCAGCGTATTCTCCAGCAGGTCGTAATAACTGTCCGCGCTCTGGTCATTCAGGGTTTTTAGCATCGGGTTGATGCCCTGCTGGTTATACTTCGCCAGACTGGTTGCCACGTTATCCAGCAACTTTTGCCCCTGCTCGTCAGCCACGCCGCCGTCGATCACGCCTTTCAGCGTTTTCTGAGCCACGGCGATTTCCTGATTGATGTTTTTGACCGATTTGGCCGCATCATCGAGCATGCCGATTTCCATCATCCGGACGGCCTGGCCCGCCTCATTGCGCGCGCGCAGAATCAGCGTATAGCCGGTATTTAGCTGCACCATCTGCTCACCCTGAAGGTGATTAATGCGCTGCAGTGAAGAAGAACTCTGTGTGAGGGCATAAATGCCAATGCCGCTGACAATCAGCAGCAGAAGGGTCATAACGGCCAGTAAAGAGAGCAAGCCGGTACGAATCGATAGCGTTTTAAGCATGATATTATTTCCGGTAGCGAGATATTTCTGGACAGAAAAAAAGGTTATCGGCCGCTACCGGAAAATGTTTAGACTTTAAGCAAATTCAGCGTGTTATCGCTCTGTTACCGAGGTGTTTACGCGAGTAACAGGCGAGCTTTGACGGTTCTCCCACAGCACCGTCAGACCACGCTGCAGGGCAATAAATATAAACAGCAGAATGCCGATGGCGATCTTGGTCCACCAGGAACTGAGCGTGCCGTCAAAGTTGATATAGGTCTGGATCAGCCCCTGGATCGCTACGCCGAACAGCGTTCCCAGCACCGTCCCCACTCCGCCGCTGAGCAGCGTGCCGCCAATGACCACAGAGGCAATCGCGTCCAGCTCCACGCCTACGCCTGCAAGGGCATAGCCCGCCTGGGTATACACCGAGAAGACAATACCCGCCAGCGTTGCCAGGCCGGTTGAGAGCATATAGATGCGGATGGTCGTGCTGCGGGTCGAGATCCCCATCAGGTTTGCCGACGTGGCGTTCCCGCCAATGGCGTAAACCTGATTACCGAACCGGGTACGGTGGGCAAGGAAGATACCTACCACTACCACGCCCAGCATCAACAACCCCATCGCGCTCAGACGGCCACCGCCGGGGATTTTCCACGCCAGGCTGGAGAGCGTGTCGTACACCGGGTGGTTAATCGGGATGGACTCTTCCGATACCAGGTAACTTACGCCGCGCAGGAAGAACATCCCGGCGAGGGTAATAATAAAAGCGGGAATTTTTAGCGCGTCGATCAGTAGCCCCATAAAGGCGCCAAACGCACAGCCCATCGCCAGCACCAGCGGAAACGCTACCAGAGGGGAGAGCCCCCAGAAACCGATCGCCTTGGCGAGGAACACGCCGGTAAACGCGATCACCGAGCCAACGGAGAGATCGATCCCACCGGAGAGGATCACAAAGGTCATCCCGACGGCGATGATGCCTAAAAAGGCGTTATCGGTCAGGATGTTGCAAATCACGCGCGTTGAGGCAAAACCGGGGAACTGGGTCAGACAGTAGAGATACCCCAGCACAAACACGCCCAGCGTGATCATTAACGGTAAATTACGTTTTATCATGGCCACGGATCCCCTTAATGATGCTGACAAAGCGCGGTGACTGGACGATCAGCACGCAGAGTACGACCACCGCTTTTACCACCTGGTTGAGTTCCGGCTGAAAACCGGAGAGCAGGATCCCGGTGTTCATGCCCTGAATGATCAGCGCGCCAATGACCGAGAGCAGCAGGTTAAAGCGCCCGCCCATCAACGATCCGCCGCCAATCACCACCGCGAGGATGGCATCCAGCTCCAGCCAGAGCCCGGCATTGTTGGCATCGGCCCCGCGGATATCGGCCGCGACAATCACCCCGGCAATGGCGGCGCAAACGCCGCTCAGCACGTAGGTCAGCATCACCATCAGCCGCGTATTGACCCCGGCATTTCGTGCCGCACGAATGTTGATCCCCACCGCTTCAATAAACATGCCGAGCGCTGTTTTGCGGGTGAAAAGCCAGAACACCACTAATGTAACCAGAGCCACGATCACCGGTGTTGGAAAGAACAGGAAATTGCCGCTGCCGATCCACGCCAGACTCGGGGAGTTAAAGGTGACTATCTGTCCGGAGGTGATCAGCTGCGCCACCCCGCGCCCGGCCACCATCAAAATAAGGGTGGCGACGAAAGGCTGAATTTTTAGCACCGCCACCAGAATGCCGTTCCACAGTCCGGCCAGCACGCCGGTTCCCAATGCCGCCAGCAGTACCACCGGCAGGCTATGGCCCGCCACGGTCATGGAGGCTGCGGTGGCCCCGGCAATAGCCATCACTGCGCCGACGGAGAGGTCAATCCCGCCGGTGGCTATCACCAGCGTCATACCAATCGCCAGCAGCGCGACGGGCGCGGCACGGTTCAAAATATCGATCGGGCTGCCAAACAGGCGACCATCCTGAACAATAATCTGGAAGAAATGCGGTGCGACAAGGCTATCCACCAGTAACACCACCAGCAGCGCTGCGATTTGCGGCGTGCCGGTTGGCCAGTTAAAGCGGCGCTTTGACTCACCGGTTTGCGAAAGCGAACGGGACATCACAATTCACTCCTTATGCCGCGATGGCATTCATGATCGCCGGAACGGACAGCTTATCCAGCGGGATCTCAGCCACCTGTTTGCGATCGCGCATGATGATCACGCGATCGGCATACCCCACCAGCTCTTCCAGCTCGGACGAAATGACCAGCAGCGCCAGCCCGTCGGCACACAGCGTTTCGATAAGCCGGATAATTTCGGCGTGCGCGCCAACGTCAATGCCGCGCGTGGGTTCATCCAGGATCAGGAACTGCGGTTTGGTCAGCAGCCAGCGCGACAGCAGCACTTTCTGCTGGTTACCGCCGGAGAGAAATTCGATCGGCTGTTCCGCGCTCGGCGTACGAATACCCAGCTGGCGAATAAAGCGCTCGGCAATGGCGTTTTGCTCTTTACGCGGAATTGGACGCAGCCATCCGCGCTGCGCCTGTAGCGCCAGAATGATATTTTCCCGCACCGAGGCGGCGGCAATAATGCCGTCCGTTTTCCTGTCTTCCGGGCAGAACCCCACCCCCAGACAGGAGGCCTGATGCGGCGATCGCAGGGTTTGCGGTTTACCTTTGATCAACGCGGTACCGCTGTCCGCAGGCTTGATGCCGAAGATCACCTCGGCGGTTTCGGTCCGGCCTGACCCTAGCAGCCCCGCCAGCCCGACAATTTCGCCGGGGCGCACTTCGAGGTTAAACGGTGAGATGATCCCTTTTTTGCCGTAATCGCTGAACGCGGCCACCGGTTTTTCGCTCAGCAGCGTGCGCCCTGCGCGCTGGAGCGCATTGGTCTCCAGCTCACGGCCCAGCATCATTTTGACCAGCTCAATCTGCGGCAGCTCGCGGGTTTCACGGCAGCCAACAAAGCTGCCGTTACGAAGTACGGTAATGCGATCGCTCACTTCATACACCTGATCGAGGAAGTGTGTGACGAAGATCAGGCTGACGCCCTGATCGCGCAGCTGGCGCATCAGGGTAAAGAGCATCTCGACTTCCTGGGTATCGAGGCTGGCGGTAGGTTCGTCGAGGATCAGCACCTTCGCGGAGAGATCGATCGCGCGGCAAATGGCGACGATCTGCTGCATCGCGACGGAAAACCGGTTCAGCGGCTCGCGAACGTCGAGGGAGAAGCCGTAGGATTCCATCAGTTTCGTCGCCCGCGCTTCCATCTCTTTGCGCCGCAGCAGGCCAAAACGTCTTGGTTCACGACCAATAAACAGGTTATCCGCCACCGACATATTTGGCAGCAGGTTCACTTCCTGGTAGACCGTCCCAATCCCAAGCTGTTGAGCATGGGCGGTATTTTTTGGCGAAATGGCGTTGCCTTCCAGCCAGATGGTGCCGCGATCGGCGTGATAAACGCCGGTCAGAGATTTAATCAGCGTCGATTTTCCCGCGCCGTTCTCGCCCAGCAGCGCCATAATTTCACCGCGCCGCAGGCTGAAATCAACGTTATCCAGCGCTTTTACACCCGGGAAAAATTTGCTTAAGCCCTCTGTGCGGAGGATTTCCTGGTGCTGTTCAGTGGTCATGGTTCCCCCTACATCAAGCCGGGTGGCGCTACGCTTATCCGGCCTACAAAAGAGCGTATCGTAGGCCGGGCAAGCGCAGTGCCACCCGGCAATTTCACTGGCTTAGTAGCCCATGTTTTTCTTCTTCTCTAACTCTTCTTTCGCCGTGTCAGGCAGGTAGAGCGTGGACTTGGTGACGGTCACCTTCTCAGGCATCGTGCCGTCTTTCTTGAATTTCTCCAGCGCATCAAATGCTGGACCCGCCATATTTGGCGTCAGTTCTACGCTGGCATTGGCTTCGCCGTCGATCATCGCTTTGTAGATATCCGGCACACCGTCGATAGAGCCGGTGAGGATATCTTTGCCCGGCTTCAGGCCCGCTTCTTTAATCGCCTGAATCGCACCAATCACCATGTCATCGTTATGGGCGTAAACCATGCAGATGTTCTTGCCGTTGTTTTCCGCTTTAATGAAGCTCTCCATGACCTCTTTACCTTTACTGCGGGTAAAGTCGCCGGACTGAGAGCGGATAATCTTGATGTTTGGCGCTTTCGCGATGGCCTCAGCAAAACCCTTCTTACGGTCGATAGCCACGCTCGCCCCCACGGTGCCCTGCAGTTCAACGACGTTACACGGCTTGCCGTCGACCTGTTTTACCAGCCAGTCGCCAATTAATTGCCCTTCAAGCACGTTGTTGGCCGTCACGGTGGTCATATAGAGAGATTTGTCTTTAACGTCGATGGAACGATCGAGCAGGAAGACCGGAATCTCAGCATCTTTGGCTTCTTTCAGAACCGGTTCCCAACCGGTCGCCACCACTGGCGCGATAAAGATGGCATCCACGCCCTGGGCAATAAATGAGCGCACGGCTTTGATCTGGTTTTCCTGCTTTTGCTGACCATCGGCGATTTTCAGCGTGATGCCGCGTTTCTGAGCCTCGCTTTTCGCAACGTTGGTTTCTGCCGCACGCCAGCCGGATTCAGAGCCAACTTGCGAAAAACCTACGGTTAAAGGGGCGGCCATCGCCATAGACGACATGGCTGCCGAAACTGCTGTGACAAGAAGTAAGCGCTTCCACATATGAGCGTCCTCGTAGGGGTGTTTATTGTTGGTTAAAAGATGTTCTGCGAAATGACTATAGCCAATGAAATATGTAACGAATTGCGTTACATCACACTTCGGAAAAGTGAATAAAACGTTAATCACAAGTTTGTAATCGCTTTCATTTCACCATTAAAAATGCGGCTGAGTTTATGGATTTTTCTGTCATGGAATCGGTCTGAAAAGTGTTGCTGACGGGGAGAGAATGCGAAAACAGGCGGAGACATTCAGCGTGAGTTGGCTATAATACCTGCCACTTGTTTACCATCCATTTTAAAGGACACCGACATGAGCTTACTCAACGTCCCAGCGGGTAAAGAACTGCCAGAAGACATCTACGTAGTTATCGAAATCCCGGCAAACGCAGATCCGATCAAATACGAAGTGGACAAAGAGAGCGGCGCCCTGTTCGTAGACCGTTTCATGTCTACCGCGATGTTCTATCCATGCAACTACGGTTACATCAACCACACCCTGTCTCTGGACGGTGACCCGGTTGACGTACTGGTCCCAACGCCATACCCGCTGCAGCCAGGCGCAGTCATTCGCTGCCGTCCAGTTGGCGTGCTGAAAATGACCGACGAATCCGGTGAAGATGCGAAGCTGGTTGCAGTACCGCACACCAAGCTGAGCAAAGAGTACGATCACATTAAAGATGTGAACGACCTGCCAGAACTGCTGAAAGCGCAGATCACTCACTTCTTCGAGCACTACAAAGACCTCGAAAAAGGCAAGTGGGTTAAAGTTGACGGCTGGGACAACGCAGAAGCGGCGAAAGCAGAAATCATTGCCTCTTTCGAGCGCGCGGCTAAGAAGTAATTCTTACGCTGATAATGAAGGCCCCGCGAGTCGGGGCTTTTTTATGGATTAGTTAAAAGCACCACATGAGTTTTTAAGATAAATCCCATTTCTTTTACCTTGTATATTCTTAAAAAAAGGACACCCTATCATTTATGGTGGGAGTGGTTGAATAGCATGGAAATTAATAACATACTGTCATGATGATCATTAATCCCCATTCATAACAGGATTCATATGTCATCCATTAACATTGATGTTGCCCGCCCAACTGGAATTTATTTTATCATTGAAAGACTGTATTCCCGCGATGGACTTATGCCTTCTATTGGGGAAATAAGCCCCTCTTTGACACAGGTGCATCGTACAGTCATTCAGCTAAAACGTAAGCAAGATATGTTTATGGATGGTATAAAAGTAATCCCAAAAGATATTACCCTTTGGCAACAGATAAAATATCTTACGGGTTCAAAAGTCACGACTAAAGATACCGATGCGTTAGTGTATACGACCGATTTTATCGGCTCCCTTGTTGCCACTACACCTTTAGGCAATATTGAGCATGAAAGCATTCCTCGCTTCCTCACGACAGAGTCTATTCACTCCCTTCCGCAAGCAGTGAGTTATGGGCGTGATCCCATCCCACAGGTACTTCTTTATGGTCGTAAGGATATTGTCTTCTTTATGGACAATGGTGGTAAAGGTACGCCAACCGCTATTGCAAAGTATAACCACAATACTCGTGACCTTGCCATAATCAAAGATCAGCTGGAAGCTGGTAAAACAATGAAGGAACTGCTTTCTAAGGGAGCAAAATTATGAGTAAGAAAAGCCATATCTTGAGTCTATTCATCCTTATTATTGCTGCCTTTATCTTTGGCAGAAGCACGTATGTTGAATACCTGGCATGGTACTATGGAAGCGATAATTTAGTCTTCAATGAAGTTAATATCGCCTTACTATCAAGTTTATTTAACGGACTCTATTTTGCTCTTTCAGCAAGTATTATCTACGCATCACTTATGTTATTAAAAAGAATTCCCAAAAATATCGTCGCTTCTTGTCTACTTCAGTTCTGTATCAACATCGGGCTATATACACTTTTTGTTGCAGTAGAGAGAGGATATAGTAAATTGCATACTTTAGGCTCGGGTGCTACTGATATCACCCACAGCTATTTTTTAGGGGCGTTGCTGACGAGCACACTCCTGACCGTCGCGATCGTGAGCGTTATACATGCTAAGTTTCTTTCTTCAAAGCATAAAGATGGGTTACATAAAGGCGTTTGACTGTTACGGCAAAGACAGCAAATGGCAGTATCTCTGCATCATAACATTCCAGCTTGCCTGGTTTTTGTTTTACTTATGGATCCCTTATCGAAGCGATTATGCGATTCTGCTGTTTTTACTGTTTTTCCTGCCCGTCATTTCAAGCAATACGCGGTGCATAAACTACTATGGCCGTTCACGCGCCTTGTGTTTTTTATGGATTATTGCCCCGTACGTCATGCTGTTCGTTCCTCTGTTCTTAACCAGACGCCGTAATACAGAAGATAATTGAAAGAGTAAAAAAACAACGCCACCTTCCGGTGGCGTTGTCGTTTTTCAGTACTGGTCTCTGTCTAACCAGTTACCGCTTACAATCCGCGTTAACCCATCGACCGGACGCTGGTAGACATACATCCACGCACTTCCGTACGGCGTCTGGATCAACTGGCGAGCGTATTCACCGCCCCTGGTGCGCAAGGCATCAAGTTCGGCAAGTGTAGCATTATCAATACGATAAACTTCACCCTGTACTGTTCCTTCGCCGGGAACCGCGCCTGGATAGTGGCCCAGGCTGTACAACTGGTAATTTTCGATATTGTAATTCCCCAGCAGCAGGGCATTGGTCATCCAGTGACTGTTGCCTTGCTTGGTTCGTAAACTGCCGTAGACAAATATTCGCATTGCTAAAACTCAAACTGATAGAGCAGATCAAGTGCCTGGTCTACGCCGGACACTGCTTCCAGATATAGCTTAGGCATCAGGCGATAGCGTAGCGTGAGTGTTGCCAGTGAGTCAAAGATCCCCACACCGTATTTTACCTGCAGACCCGGCAGTACATAGCCACTGACCACCACCTGCGAGGAGTCACCCACGCCCTGGGTGTCCAGCGCCAGATTGCTTACGCCGAACGTCTCGCCGATTTTACCCACAACCTGCCCACTTTGTGCAACCCCCAGGCCGACTAACATTGAGGTCATCGCCGCACTGTCGCTCTGACCGCTGTCCAGACCCTGTCCACGCAGCAGGTAAGAGAGGGCTTCCTGCTGCGACATCGCCGGGTCAGAGAAGATCTCCGCCTTCGGTTCGTCGGCAGAGCCGGTGACGCGTACGCCTGCAATGACGTCGTTTTCCGTCGCTTCAGGGTTACGAATCGCTTCGATGTTCAACAGAGGCTGATCCGGTGGACCGGAGAACAGCAGCTCGCCCTTACGCACAATCAGATCCTGACCATAGGCATGGAAACGCCCTTCAGGAATATTGATCTGCCCGTTCAGGCCAAGCCCTTGTTTATCCTGGGCCACTTTCAGATCGCCCGTGAGCCTCGCCTTCAGCCCAAACGCATCCAACCGCACGTTATTCCCCACGTGTACGATAAGGTTACTATTAATCGGTATGCCAGCGCTCTTCTGTTCGACAGGTTTCAGATTTTCATTGAGCATAACTTCATCACTTGAGACACCGACGGCGCTTTCCGGAACCTCGTGAACCACAATACGCGCCCACGGTACGTCGACGCGCCCGTCCAGTGTGAAGAGGCTTGGCGTCGCCTCAAAGACCACATCCGGCGAGACATCCAGGCGCACCATTGGCGGTACGGTAATGCGCACCTTGCTGCCTTTGGCCGCGATGCGGGCACGCCAGTTATCGAGCTGGCTCCAGTCCGCGTCACCGCTCAGGTTGATTTGCCCCTGCTGCGTTAACACCGAACCGCTCAGGGTCGAGCTCATGCCGTTGAAGTTCATCGCAATCTGGCTGGGCTGCATATCAAACGGCATAAAGTTGCCGTCGATGTCCACGCCGCTGAGGCGTATCTGACCGAATAGCTGCGGGCTTTGCGCGTTGCCGCCCAGACGCAGGTTGGCGTTCAGCATGCCCTCGGCTTTCTCCCCGCGGGCGAATATCGGGTTCACCATCGCCAGGTTGAAGTTACGGATATTGACGTTGCCGCCCAGATTACGCCGTCCTTGCGGATCGGTAATTTGTACCTGTCCGTCAAGCTGACCGTTGTTAGTAAGACGGATCAGCCACCCCAGCTCAGCACGGTTGTTATGCAGGTCTGCGCTCAGGTTGAGGGTATCGAATGCCACCGGGAGCGACGCATCATTCACCTCCTGCGTCACCTTCACGTTACGGCCCGAAAGCGTGACGCTACCCTGCGGCAGCCCCTCTTTGGTCGTATCCCAGGCGACATCGGCTTTCCCGCTGAAGACGCCGCTGGCCTGCGTGGTGTCCGGCATAAACGGTTTCAGCATCGCCAGATCAAAGCGGTTGAGGTTTACCTGCGCGTGCCCTGCCGCGCCCGCATCGATGGTCTGCGGCACGCACAGTTCTGCATTCGGGTTGATCCAGCAGTGCGGCCCAATAGCGATCTTTTGTTCCGCATTACGGTAGTCCAGCGAGAGAGAGCGTGACAACGCCAGCGGCCCCACCGGCGTGTTGAAACGGGTATTGTCCAGCGTCCCTTTCCAGCGCTCCGCTTTGCGGTCAAAGCTGCCGGTCAGGTGAAGCTGCCCGGAAACCGGCTCACCCTGCACGCGTAGCTGGAGGTCATGCTGTTTTTCGTTCCCTTTGGCGTCCAGGGTGACCAGGTTAATGTTCACGTCCGGCTGAGAAATGCGCTCCACGCGCAGGTTCAGGTTACCGCCGATCTGATCGGTGGATTTCACATCCCCTTCCACGCGGACGCGGGCAACGCTCAGTTCCTGCCAGCGCAGATTATTGGCGGTGATATCCGCAAGGAGCTGTGGCGCGTCGACCGTACCGCGCACTTTCACTAACCCTTTCGCCGTTCCGCCCAGGCCCGGCAGGGCGTTATCCAGGTTCGGCGCGTCGATGGTGGCGTCAAGATTGAGATCTTTTACCCCCAGCTCGCCTTTGATATCCGCCGTGTTGCGCCCCAGCGCGACGTGCAGGCCCGGGATCACCCACTGCAGGTAGCTGTTGCCTTTCACCGAGCCTTCAACATTCACCTTGTTCTGCTTCACGTTACCGGTGAGCTTGATCTCCGGCACGTCCATCTGCCACGTACCGCCGTACAGGCTACCGCGCGTTTTGATCAGCCCGTCCAGCTTCGACGGCCAGTCCGGCACCTCTTTGGCGGTGTTGATACCCGTCAGCTTCAGTTCGCCCCGCCAGCTGATCGCCTGCTGCCAGTCGAGCAGCGCGGTCAGCTCCGTTTTCCCTTCCAGCGCCGCGACGGTCAGCTTGTCGAGGTTGACCTGTTGTTCGTTGCCCTTCGCATCCAGCGTGATGTTCGCGGGCGGTACGCCCTGCCCCTTCACCGCCGTGTGGAACGAGAGCGTGTAGTCAGTCATCTTGCCGCTCAGCTTCAGCTTCAGGTCATCGGCCTGGAACTGTTTTTCGCCGGTAAACGGCCAGTAAAGCTGCTTGCTGACGACCTCAAGATTGAGCGGCAGCCCGGCTTCAGCCAGCTGAGTCTGCGCGCGCAGAACCATGTCCACCGGGCCGGAGAGATTGACCCCGACGTCCAGCTTATCGCGCAGCGCCCCACCCACTTTGACCTTCACTTTTTCGCCCTTCAGCGGGTCGATGTTGAGCGCGCTGTTCAGCGTGATATCCACCGGCCAGTTGTCTCGCAGCAGGGCGTTACCAGACGCATTCACCGACCCCTGGTTGGTGTCGATATCCAGCGCGTCGAGCTTCATGTTGCCGTCAATGCTGCTGACTTTCAGCAGCATGTTGTAGACGGTCAGGTCGGTATCGCCGGTCAGGCGTAGCTGCTCACCTTTGAACTCCTCAATATTGAGGTTCAGCGGCAGATGAACGTCAGTCATTTCCGGCAGAACAGGCTTCGAGAAGAGATCCTTCAGCGTTTCACCCAGCGGCTTTTCTTCCGGCTGCGGATTCTGGATCTTCGGCTCGACGATCTCTTCCTGCGCCACCTCGGCCACTTTCGGCAGCGCGATCAGCAAGCCCTGCAGTGAGGTTGGCGTCAGGGTCAGGTTTTTCTCCTGCCAGCGCAGGCCGGAGGTGAAATCCATGACGGAAACGGTGGTGTCGTCGATTTTAATATTGACGTTATCGAGCGCCACCCGATAGAGCGCAATCGGGTACGGCGTGGAGAGATTCAGCGGGCCGCTATCCTCTTCTTCCACCGGCGCAGACGGCGGCATTTTCTTCGAATCTATCGCCACGTTAACGTCTTTTAGCGACAGATCGTTAACGCACAGCTTGCTGTCACGCAGACAGCCCAGCTTCACCGCGAGGTGAAATTCCCCGGCATTTACCGCCACGCCCGGCTGCTCATAGCGGATATTCTTCAGACGCAGGTCGCGCCAGCCGCCGGTCACCTGACCTATCTCCAGCCCCGGCACCCAGCGGTTCGCCGCGTTAAACAGCAGATGCAGCCCGGTCGTCGTCCCCACCAGAAACGCCACCGTACCGAGCAGCAGCACGATAAAAATCAGCACCCCGAGGCTTATTTTCTTCCATAAACTCATAATTCAGGCCCCAGACCGATGTAAAACTGTAATCCATGTTCTTCTTTGTCGCCGACCGGAACGGCGAAATCAAGCTTGATGGGCCCGACCGGTGACTGCCAGCGCACGCCTACACCTGCGCCAGTTTTAAAGTCGCTGCGGCGGATATCGCTCACCGCCTCGCCGCCATCAACGAACATGGCGCCCCACCATTTTCCGCTGACGTTGTACTGGTACTCCAGCGAGCCAGTGGCCAGCTTGGAGGCCCCGATCAGCTTGCCGTCATCGTCTTTAGGCGCGATAGATTTGTATTTGTAGCCGCGGATGCTGCGGTCGCCCCCGGCGAAGAAACGCAGGTCCGGCGGGACTTTGTCGAAATCGCCGGTTTCAATCCAGCCGAGGTTCCCGCGCATGACAAAGCGGTGTTTGTCATACAGCGTGCGGATCCAGACGTTTTGCGCCTGAATCACCGAGAAATCCACGTCAGAACCCCACATCGTGTTGGAGTAATCGATGGAGTAACGCTGGGAATCCCCCCAGGTTGGCATCAGGCCGCCGCGCGAGCGGGTGCGGCTGATCATCACCCCAGGATAGAGGAGCATAGTGGTGTTGGTGACGTTGGCCTGGGTAAAGTGGTCCAGGCTCCAGCGCAGGTTAATGGCGCGCTGCCAGCCGCTGGAGAGATCCCAGTAGCGGGATACCGCAAGCGTGGTGGAATCGGACTCTGTATCGTTCAGGTCGGTGCGCTTAAAGCCCCCCTGGACAAGATAGTACTGCTCAAGCGGATTTTTCAGCAGCGGCATTTTATAGCTGAAATCAAGCTGCTGCTCCGGTGCAGAGATACTGGCGCTGGTCGTCAGGCTGTGGCCGTATGAGTTCATCCACGGCTTTTTCCAGGTGGCCTTCACGCGCGGGCCGACGTCGGTCGAATAGCCAACACCGGTCTCAATGGTGTTCTCGGTGCGCGGCGAGACAACGCCATGCAGCGGCAACACCTTGGTTTTGCGAGACTTATCAAATTCCGGCGCGACAACCACCGAGTTAAACCAGCCGGTGGCGGAGAGACGACGGTTTAGCTCCGCCAGGTCGCTCGACTGGTAGTAATCGCCTTTTTTAAACGGCACGAGGTTTTGCAGGTACTCTTCACGAATTTGCGAACCTTCAAACGTCACGTCGCCAAAGCGGTAGCGCTCCCCGCTGTCGTAGTCGATGTCCCAGAAGGCCTGGCGTCGCGCCAGCGCGATGCCCAGCTGGCTTTTGTTGAACTGGCTGTCAAAGTAGCCCTTACGCAGGGAAACGCTCGTCAGCTCTTTTTTGAAATGGTCGTAATCGCCATGGTTAAGCACGGTGCCGATTTTCGGCCGCGTGCTGAGCAGATCCAGGTAATCTCGGTCGGTACGCGCCCCGCCGCGCAGGACGACGTTCGTGCCGCCAATCCGTACCGGCTCCCCCGCCGAGACGCGGGCAATAAGCACCTGACGCCCCTTCTTTGGCGGCGGACGGAGATCGAAATCAATGGTGGGTTCGTAATAACCCAGCGCTTTCAGCCCTTCACGGATCGCGTCATCCACGCGCGCGCGAAAACGCCGGTCCGGCGTCACCTCATCACTCTGGATGGTCGACAGCTGCGCACGCACGTTTTTTTCCAGCGCCCCGGAAAGCCCCTCAACCTGCAAACGGACATTCGCCGCGCTGGCAACCCCGCTTGTCAGCAACACACTGACCAAACATAACTGGCGGATTTTTGTCACGTTTTCTCCTGAATATCCCTGTTTCCACCCTGGAAGCAAATGCAGTGCCGCTCCGCGGCAAAATACGGCCTGTTAGCCAAAAACCCACATCACGGGTTGAAAATGGGTGTAACACCCAAATATTTCTTATGATTAAATCTAGACTCATTCAGCGTATTTATTGTGTTCAATTAAACGCGTCGTGACAACCTTAACCGAAACATCGCACCCCGGGAGGCCCCATCGTGAGTTTATTCGACAAAAAGCATCTGGTTTCACAAGCTGATGCATTACCGGGACGCAATACCCCTATGCCTGTGGCGACCTTACACGCCGTGAATGGCCATTCGATGACTAACGTGCCGGATGGAATGGAGATCGCCCTGTTCGCCATGGGCTGCTTCTGGGGCGTTGAGCGCCTCTTCTGGCAGCTGCCCGGCGTATACAGCACCGCTGCTGGCTACACCGGCGGCTACACGCCTAACCCAACCTACCGCGAAGTCTGCTCCGGCGAGACCGGCCATGCGGAAGCGGTTCGCGTGGTGTACGACCCTGCGGTGATTCGCTACGAGCAGCTTCTGCAGGTTTTCTGGGAAAACCACGATCCGGCGCAGGGTATGCGTCAGGGCAACGACCACGGCACACAGTACCGCTCGGCCATTTATCCGCTCACGCCTGAGCAGGATGCTGCCGCCCGCGCCAGCCTTGAGCGTTTCCAGCAGGCCATGCGGGAAGCGGGCGATACGCGTGACGTGACAACCGAAATCACCACCGCGAAACCGTTCTACTATGCCGAGGACGATCATCAGCAGTACCTGCACAAAAACCCGTACGGCTACTGCGGTATCGGAGGCATCGGCGTCTGCCTGCCGCCTCAGCTGGCCTGATCACCGTTGCAGCGCCACGCGAGCCGCGTGGCGCGTTGCATTACAGACCGAGCCGTAATCCATCACTTTTCCCTGCAACAGCAGGTTAAAGACCGGCGCCTGCGGTCGGTTAAGCCGCGTTTGCAGCAGGTGAACGGCTTCAATCCCCAGCTCCCGACAGGGCACCGTCACGCCCGTGACCGGTTTTTCCAGACGGTGCGCCAGGTTCCATGCAAAATCGGTCGTTATCAGTGAAATATCTTCCGGAACGCGCAGCCCGTGTCGGGTTAACGCCCTGACCACCCCTTCCACCATGCTGGTGCTGTTCGGGAAAATCACCTCCGGCCACTGCGATCTATCATGGCTCATCAGCCACGCATCCAGAGCCCGCTCAGCCTCTTCAGCGGTAAACCACTCCGTCACGAGCAAATCACGCTGGGGATCGAAGCCCACGTGAAAATGGCGGTACGCCTCTTTAATGCCGTCCAGACGCGCGTAAAGCGTTTCTCGCCGCAGGCAGGTGAGCGTGAGCACACGCCGATGTCCCTGCTCAAAAAGATACTGCATGGCGGTAAACCCAATCGCCCGGTGATCGGGTGACACGGCATCCAGCTCCCGATCCCGATCAACGGAATTAATTAACACGCAGGGCTTATTTAACGTGCTCGCCAGTTTAAATATGGTGGAATCATCAGTCCCAATAATAATTATCGCGTTAATATTCTTCTGGCTGGCCTTTTCCATAAATAATTTCACGTCGGCGTGCTGTTCTTCTAATCCACAGCAGCTCACCCACACATTGTGCCGCGCGCAGGCTTCAGTAATCCCTTTTGTGACTTCCAGATAAAAAATATCGCCGCGTCCCTGAAAGGTTCTTTCTGGCGCAAAAACAGCGATACCGTTAATTAACAGTCTGCCGCTCGCCATGGACTCCAGTACGCCTAATTCTCTGGCAGTACGAACGATCGCCTCCCGGGCTTTATCGCTGGTATACGATTTGCCGCTTAATACCCGAGATACCGTACTGACGGAATAGCCCGTCAGGGCCGCAATCTCCTCCATTTTTAACCTGCCCGGCATAGTGTGACCTCGCTCTCATTCAGTTTTTGCAAATATTTGCAGAAACAGCCTTTTGATTTTAAAACCAAATTTCAGAAAGCCTGGAGATTACTTAATCACCTTGCGAGTATTCTCACAAAAACACATTGTCGCTGCGGCTCGCCTTTCCTATTTTCCGGTCATCACTTCTTTTCAACAGAAATTAAGGTGTGACATGGATAAGGTACGTTTTGGCATTATTGGAATAGGTAATATCGGCACGGTCCACGCGCGCTATTTACTGGCGGGTACGGTCAGCGACGCGTGCCTGACGGCGGTTTGCGATAATGCACCGGAAAAGCACCCGGCCATTCGCCAGCTGGTCGGCAATCTCCCCGTGTTCAGTGACGCCCAGGAGATGATCCAGAGCGGGCTTATCGACGCGGTGATTGTCGCGACGCCGCACTACGAGCATCCGCGCCTGTCGATGCTGGCGATGCGCAACGGCATTCACACCCTGTGTGAAAAACCGGCGGGGGTATACACGGCGCAGGTGCAGGAGATGAACGCCTGCGCCCGGGAGTGCGACGTGGTGTTTGGCATCATGTACAACCAGCGCCCGAACCCGCTTTATCAGAAGGTAAAAGACCTTATCGACAGCGGCGAGCTGGGCGAGATCCGCCGCTCCAACTGGATCATCACCAACTGGTATCGCTCGCAGAGCTACTACAACTCCGGCGGCTGGCGCGCCACCTGGAAAGGGGAAGGCGGCGGCGTCTTGCTCAACCAGGATCCGCATCAGCTCGATCTCTGGCAGTGGCTGGTCGGAATGCCGGTCCGTCTGCGCGCGTTTTGCCAGTTCGGCAAACATCGCGATATCGAAGTGGAAGACGAGGTCACCGCCTATGCGGAGTACGCCAATGGCGCGACGGGCGTGTTTATCACTACCGTCGCGGAAACACCGGGGACCAACCGCCTGGAAATCGTTGGCGACCGCGGCAAGGTGGTCGTCGAAGAGGGGAAACTGCGCTACTGGCGGTTACGTGAATCCGAAACCGCCTTCAATGCCCGCTGGCAAAACGGTTTTGGTGAACCCGAATGCTGGGAGGTCTCCATCCCCGTCGCCCCGGAATGCAGCGAACATCACGTTATTACCGCCAATTTCTCTGCCGCCATTTTGCGCGGCGAGCCGCTGATTGCGCCGGGTCTGGAAGGGATCCGCGGGCTTACGCTTTCCAACGCCATGCACCTCTCCACCTGGACAGACGACTGGGTCGACCTGCCGCTCAACGAGAAACAGTATCTGCGCCTGCTTCAGCAGCGTATTAGCACCTCAGTGGCTAAAGAGACCGCCAGCATCACGCTGGACGCCTCTGGCACCTGGTAACAGCGGAGAAACACGATGTTAAATGTCGCTATCGTGGGAACAGGGAATATCTCGCATAACCATATTCAGGGTTATTTGCAGTTTGGTCAGCGTTGCCGGATCGTCGCGCTGGTCGATATCTACCCGGAAAAAGCCCACGAGAAAAAAGCACGCTACGGCCTGAAGGATGCCCGCGTGTACGCAAGCCACCAGCAGATGCTGGCGTCAGAGCCCGATGTGGACATCGTCGATGTCTGTACGCCGCCCTATGTTCACGCGGAGATCAGCATTGATGCCCTGCGCGCGGGGTGCCATGTGCTGTGCGAAAAACCGATGGCCGCCTCGCTGGAAGAGTGCGACGCGATGATCGCCGCACAGCAGGCCAGCGGTAAGACGCTCTCAATCATCGCTCAGAACCGCTTTACCGATGCTTTCTGGCGCTTAAAAGCAGCGCTGGATTCCGGCCTCGCGGGGAAAATCTGCCATGCGCAGGTGGATTCGTTCTGGTGGCGCGGACACTGCTATTACGACCTGTGGTGGCGTGGCACCTGGGAAAAAGAGGGAGGTGGCTGCACGCTTAACCACGCGGTACATCATCTCGACGCCATCCAGTGGATGCTCGGCTTCCCGTCGGAGGTCGTGGCCATGATGACCAACGTGGCGCACGACAATGCCGAGGTGGAAGACCTCAGCGCCGCGATCTTCAAATACCCGAACGGCGCGCTCACGCAGCTGACCGCCTCGGTGGTGCACCATGGGGAAGATCAGAAAATCATCATTCAGGGCGATAAAGCGCGTATCTCCGCGCCGTGGCAGGCCTTTGCCAGCGTCAGCGCCGATAACGGCTTCCCACAGGAAAGCCACGATCTGCCGCGAGAAGCGCAACTCAACGCGGTTTTTCACGACACCCGCAAACTCGAATGGACGCTACACAACGGGCAGATTAACGACCTGCTTTATGCCATTGAGCACGGCACGGCACCGTTAGTGGATGGCCTGCAGGGCAAGCGTTCCCTCGAACTGATTACCGCAATTTATAAATCAGCCATTACCCGCACCGTCGTCCCGCTGCCGATTCAGCGCGATGACCCGTTTTACCGTACCGGCGGGACGAACGCCCTCGCCCCCCGTTTTTATGAGAAGTCCGCAAGCGTGGCCAACTTCAGCGAAGTCGGTGCCATCCCCCTGGGAAAAGATCTGGATTGAGGAATGTCATCATGAACAAGAAAGACGGAATGAACTACGCCCCGGTAGGTAAACCGCAGCCGGTTGTCCGGGAAGGTGAATTTGTTTTTGCCGCTGCCGTACTCGACCACGGTCATATTTACGGCATGTGCAACGGCCTGATTGAAGCCGGCGCCACGCTGAAATGGGTGTACGACCCCGACCCGGCGAAAGTGGATAAATTCATCCAGCAATATCCGCAGGCCAACGTGGCGGCGTCGCTGGACGTGATACTCAACGACGACGAGGTGCGCCTGGTGGCGGGTGCCGCCATCCCGTCCGGGCGCTGTGCACTGGGGCTGAAAGCGATGGCCGCGGGTAAGGACTATTTCACGGATAAAGCGCCGCTCACCACCCTTGAACAGCTGGCCGATGCCAAAGCAATGGTGGCGCAAACCGGGAAGAAATACGCGGTGTATTACAGCGAGCGTCTGCACGTAGAGAGCGCGGTCTTTGCCGGACAACTGGTGCAGCAGGGCGCGATTGGCCGCGTCGTGCAAACCCTGGGAACCGGTCCACATCGGGAAGGGACTGGTCGTCCGGAGTGGTTCTACGATCGTCGCGACTTCGGCGGCATTCTCTGCGATATCGGGAGCCATCAGATTGAGCAGTTCCTTTTTTATACCGGCAACAGCGACGCCTCGGTGGTGGCAAGCCAGGTTCGCAACGTTAAACACCCGCAGTATCCCGCCTTCGAAGATTTCGGCGACGCGATGCTGAAAGGGGAAAACGGTGCCAGCGGCTATTTCCGCTGCGACTGGTTTACGCCGGACGGGCTTTCAACGTGGGGCGACGGTCGTCTGACCCTGCTCGGCACCGAAGGCTATATCGAAATCCGCAAATATGTCGATTTAACCCGCGGCGAGCAGGATGTGGTTTACCTGGTGAACAAGGAGGGAGAATTCCGTTATCCCGTCGCCGGGCAGGTCGGGTTCCCGTTCTTTGGTGAACTGATCCTCGACTGCCTGCACCGGACCGAAAACGCCATGACGCAGGCGCACGCCTTCAAGGCGGCGGAGCTTTGCGTGAAGGCTCAGATGCTGGCCAACGCGACGGCATAACGGGAGGCAACGATGACGATCCTGAACACAGCGGTTATCGGTGCCGGCGCGATTCACCGCTGCCATGTGAATGCATTACGCCAGATCCCCAACGTCGCGCTGCGCGCGCTGGTGGACATCGACAGCGTTAAAGGACTGACGCTGGCGATGGCCTATCAGTGCCGTTTTTATCAGGATTACCGGGAAATGCTGCTGGATGATGCCATCGACGTGGTCCATATCTGTACGCCGCATTTCGAGCATAAACGTATGATTCTGGCGGCGCTCGCCGCCGGGAAGCATGTGTTCTGCGAAAAACCGGTGGGGATGAACAGCAGTGAATTCGGCGATATCGTCCAGGCCGTCGAGCAGGCGCCGGGCCTGCTCGGCGTTTGCTATCAGAACCGGCTCAATCCCACCAGCCTGCGCATCCGACAGGAGTTAAGCGAGGGCGGGCTGGGGAAGATGCTCGGCATGAAAGCAGTGCTGACGTGGTCGCGGTCGGGCGCCTATTACACCGAAAGTCCGTGGCGTGGACGGCTGGCAACGGAAGGCGGCAGTCTGCTGATCAACCAGGCGATCCATACCCTCGACCTGATGCAGTGGTTCGCCGGCGGGGTCACGCGCCTGAAAGGCGTGGTGGAGAGCGGTGAGCTGGCGGACGTAACCGAAGGGGAGGACAGCGCAATGGCGACGCTGCACTTTGCTAACGGCGCGCGTGGCCTGTTTTATGCCAGCAACTGCAATACCACGGATTCCCCCCTCTGGCTTGAGATCCATTGCGAACGGGGTTCGCTGCTGCTCAATGACAACGTGCTCTGGCGCATTACCCCGGGCGAACGTCGCAAGCTGGCAACCGATGATTCTCCTGACGGCTCGGTCAAAAGCTACTGGGGGCTGGGACACCAGCAGGCGATCCGCCGTTTTTATCATGCCATTCATCACCCGGAAACGGACTACACCGATATCCATGCTGCCGGGAAATCACTCACCCTTGTGGAGGCCCTTTATCGCTCATCTCAATTAAGAAAATGGATAGATATCAATAATTAGAACGTAATGTGTCGTCCAGCAGTAAATAAAAAAACGACCTGAAACACAGGTTAATCATTACCCTACACTGGATATTATTATGGTCAAACCAACTGAACGTAGAGTTGGTTACGGCGTAGCGCTTGGCTACGGCGTAACCGATCTGTTTGGCGGGGGCGCTTTTGCCATTATCGGCACCTGGCTGCTCTTTTTTTACACCACCTATTGCGGACTTTCAGTGATTGAAGCGGGTTCAATATTCGCCATTGCCCGCGTTATTGACGCACTCCTCAGCCCCATTATGGGATACGTCACCGATAATTTCGGTGATACCTGGCTCGGACGTAAATTTGGCCGCCGCCGCTTCTTTTTATTACTCAGCTCACCGCTCATGTTTTTGTATGCCGTGCTGTGGATGACGGACATGGGCTACTGGTACTATCTGGGCACCTATCTCTCGATTGAACTGCTGTCGGCGATGGTGCTGGTCCCGTGGGAAACGCTGGCAGCGGAAATGACAAACCGCTATGAAGAGCGTAGCCGCCTTTCCGGCGTGCGCATGATCTGCTCTCAGCTCGGGGGGGTTCTTGCGGTTTCCGTCCCTGGCGTCATTATGCAGTTCACGGGTAAAGATAATCCGTTAACCTATACCCTTACCGGGCTGATATTTTCCTGCGTATTTTGCATTGCGGTATTTATTACCTGGTACACCACCTGGGAAGCCAAAGATGTGCAGCAGGAGTCCGATTTTAAAGTGGATAACCAGCGCAGCAGCGGGATACTCAATCACCTGAAATATCTGGTTCTGGATCTCTTTTCTTCATTCCGCATTCGCGCGTTCCGGCTGCATATCATTATTTATATCTTTTCGTTTACGGCGATGGACGTATTCGGTTCGGTCTTTACCTATTATGTCGTGTATTGCCTGAGCCAGGATGCGGCGGCGGTATCTGGCTGGCTGAGCATTGCGGCCTTCGCCTCGGTGCCGGGCACGTACGGGTTTATGCTGTTGCTGAACCGGCTGAATGTGACTCCTTCCGCCGCGCTCCGCCTCTCCTACGGCTGTATTTTCTGCGTGCTGGTATTCCTGTTTACGGTCTACCTTACCGAAACGCAGGTGCCGACGCTGCTGTTCTCGGCGGTCTTTATCTTGCTGGGTGCCGCCCGCTCCGGCCTTTACTACATTCCGTGGAATATCTACAGCTTCATTCCGGATATCGACGAGATGGTGACGCAGCAGCGCCGCGAAGGGATTTTTGCCGGTGTGATGGTCCTGACCCGCAAAAGTACCGTGGCTATTGCCATCATGATTATTGGTCTGGTGCTGCAGGAGTCCGGTTTCGTGAAAGGCAGTGGCGCACAACCGGAAAGCGCGCTGGGGGCCATTATCGGCCTGATGATTTTCGCCACCGCGGTGCTTCTGGCGGTGAGTTTCTTCACTACCTATAAGTTTAAGCTCACCCGCGAGACGCATAAGTTGCTTCTCAAGGAGATTGCCCGGCGGAAACTTGGCGGAGATTACCGCGATTGCGACGCCAGGACTCGGGTGATCATCAAGCAGTTAACCGGATACGAGTATGACCAGGTGTGGGGAGGCGACGCCACACGACAGACGGTGGGAAGCGCCCATTTATCTCCCGTGAAATAACCGCGCAGACCGGGCAGCACTCCACTGTCCGGTCTGTTTTTATGCCAAAATGTGACCTCTGGCAGATTTACATCTCTTTACGCTATACTACCCGCTGAAATAATCAGCTCAACGCTACGGGCTGACGTTCTACGTGTTTTCACACAAATGGTATCAATTCCCCTTCTGAGGATCTGGCGAGAAGCCGGATAAACTATGTTAAACAGTATTTTAGTAATACTTTTTCTGATTGCCGTCAGTGCATTTTTCTCGATATCGGAGATTTCGCTGGCCGCCTCCCGTAAAATCAAACTGAAGCTGCTTGCTGATGAAGGCAACATCAACGCCTCCCGCATTCTCAAAATGCAGGAGAACCCCGGCACCTTCTTCACCGTGGTGCAGATTGGCCTGAACGCGGTCGCCATTCTCGGCGGTATCGTGGGCGATGCAGCGTTTTCGCCGGCGTTTTACAGCCTGTTTGTGCAGTACATGTCCGCCGAACTGGCCGAGCAGTTGAGCTTTATTCTCTCCTTCACGCTGGTTACCGGCATGTTCATCCTCTTCGCTGACCTGACCCCGAAACGCATCGGTATGATTGCGCCAGAAGCTGTGGCTTTGCGTATCATCAACCCGATGCGCTTCTGCCTGTTCGTGTTCCGTCCGCTGGTATGGTTCTTCAACGGCCTGGCAAACGTGATTTTCCGCATCTTCAAGCTGCCCATGGTGCGTAAAGACGACATCACCTCTGACGACATCTATGCGGTGGTGGAAGCTGGCGCGCTGGCCGGGGTGCTGCGTAAGCAGGAACACGAACTCATTGAGAACGTATTCGAACTGGAATCCCGTACCGTGCCCTCTTCCATGACGGGCCGTGAAAGCATTATCTGGTTCGATTTGCATGAGGATGAGCAGAGCCTGAAGAACAAAGTGGCACAGCATCCGCACTCTAAGTTCCTGGTCTGTAATGAAGATATCGACCACATCATCGGTTACGTCGACTCCAAAGACCTGCTCAACCGCGTGCTGGCAAACCAGAGCCTGGCGCTCAACAGCGGCGTGCAGATCCGCAACACCCTGATCGTGCCAGACACCCTGACGCTCTCGGAAGCGCTGGAAAGTTTCAAAACCGCCGGGGAAGACTTCGCCGTCATCATGAACGAATACGCGCTGGTGGTGGGGATCATTACGCTGAACGACGTGATGACCACGCTGATGGGCGACCTGGTGGGCCAGGGGCTGGAGGAGCAGATTGTTCAGCGTGACGATAACTCGTGGCTGATTGATGGCGGTACACCGATTGAAGACGTCATGCGCGTGCTGGACATCGACGAGTTCCCGCAGTCCGGTAATTACGAAACCATCGGCGGCTTTATGATGTTTATGCTGCGCAAAATCCCGAAACGTACCGATTCGGTGAAGTTCTCCGGCTACAAGTTTGAGGTGGTGGACAT
Source organism: Enterobacter kobei (assembly GCF_001729765.1). Lineage (NCBI taxonomy): Bacteria > Pseudomonadati > Pseudomonadota > Gammaproteobacteria > Enterobacterales > Enterobacteriaceae > Enterobacter > Enterobacter kobei. The sequence goes on along the minus strand of NZ_CP017181.1, from coordinate 401,240 downwards.
TGATAACTACCGCATCGACCAGCTGCTGGTGACGCGCATCGACAACAAACCGACCGTGCTGGTGCCGCGGATGCCTGACGCAGAAGAGAAAGTGTCGGCGTAAGACCCATATACATCAACGGCTCCCATTGGGAGCCGTCTTTTTAACTACTGCATAGCACGTTGGTTAAGCCATCTCAGTTTGCAGACGCATAACCTGACGGTTGACTTCGGACATCACAGACAGGTGCTGTTTGTCCTTCACTTTTGGGATAAGGATCTTGCCCTTATCAAATTCAAAAGCGCCAACATCCTTGATGTACAACCGTCCACGGAACAGGATCTTCACGTACTTCGCCACTTGAAGCGGGTTGTAGCGTTGGAAAATTTTCATTCTTGTATCTCCTGCGAATCATACGCTCTTGCGGTGCCACAATCGGCCCGACTGTCCTGAGCGCAAATTTTGATGCCCAATGACTATAGACCAGAACTACGGTGTTACCCAGTGTGCATAAGTTTATTTACCGTTTGATTACAATTATTCAGAATAATCTTTGCAAAGCGTGACTGAGAGCAGTATAAGCCGTCGTTTTTTCATGGATATGTGCGTTCACCCGCAAACTGGCATTGGGATTGCGGGAAAACCACATTGATCGCACTTATGATTAAAAGCGTAAGACCAAGTGGTCGGATCACCTGCAAACAATAAGGAAACGCCATGACCCTACGTAACATCCTTGCAGCAGCTTGTCTGCTGCTGCCCCTGTGGGCTTGCGCTCACAACATTGAAAAAGGACAACGTGTCCCGCCAGTCGGCATTGCTGACCGGGGAGAATTGATTCTCGACAATGATAAGTTTAGCTATAAAGCCTGGAATAGCGCGCAGCTCGCAGGCAAAGTGAGAGTTGTACAACATATTGCCGGTCGTACATCTGCAAAAGAGAAAAATGCCAACCTGGTGGAAGCGATCAAGGCCGCAAAATTCCCGCACGATCGCTACCAGACCACCACGATTGTGAACACCGATGACGCGATTCCCGGCTCCGGGATGTTTGTGCGTTCAAGCCTTGAGAGTAATAAGAAGCTCTATCCGTGGTCGCAGTTTATCGTCGACAGCAACGGAGTCACCCGTAAGGCCTGGCAGCTGGAGGAAGAGAGTTCCGCGATTATCGTGCTGGATAAGGAAGGTCGCGTCCAGTGGGTGAAAGACGGCGCGTTGACCCAGGAAGAGGTGCAGCAGGTCGTCGCCCTGCTGCACAAGCTGTTGGCTCAATAAATCGAGACGCGGAAGCCGGGGTTGAGGAAGGATTCACGCGGGGTATAGTCCAGCGGCTTGCCCTGCCAGTCATGAACATGCGCCCCGGCGGCCGCAGCAACCGCGTGCCCTGCCGCCGTATCCCAGACGTTAGTCGGCCCAAAGCGCGGATAAAGCTGCGCCTGTCCTTCCGCCACCAGGCAGAATTTCAGCGATGAACCAATCGACGTCGTCTGGTGTTCCCCCAGCTGCTGCAGGTACTCCTGCAGTTCACTGTCGCTGTGCGAGCGGCTAATCACCACCAGCGGTGGGCGCGCATCGCGCACCTGGATCTGCTTACGAACGCCGCACTCCTCCTTCCAGGCTTTACCTTCCGCCGCGCTGTACATCACCTTCATCACCGGGGCGTAAACCACGCCGAGCACCGCCTTTCCCTTTTCAATCAGGGCGATATTAACGGTGAACTCCCCGTTGCGCTTGATGAACTCTTTGGTACCGTCCAGCGGATCGACCAGCCAGTAGCGCTGCCAGTGCTGGCGTTCATCCCAGCTCTGCGGCGCTTCTTCAGACAGAACGGGGATGTCCGGCGTCAGCGCCTGTAAACCGTTCATAATGACCTTATGCGCAGCGATATCCGCCGCCGTGACCGGGGAGTCGTCCGCTTTACTGACGACCTCCATCGGTTTTGCACCGTCATACACTTGCATGATGGCATCCCCCGCATCCCGTGCGAGTTGACAAATTTTATCTAGCATTCTCCACCTCTTTGTTAACGCAGTGAGGTTAACTCATTGTTTTAGTTATATCGTAATGTGAACAATTCCGCTATCTGTGAAGCAATTCCGGTTTCAGTACGCTTTTTTCTGTCAGGATTCACATTTCTGTAAGCAACACGCTATAGATACATACTCTTTTGTGGCATGGATCGAAAAAAGGACTCCTCTGATGATTAAGTTTAGTGCAACGCTTCTGGCGACGCTGATTGCAGCGAGCGTGCAGGCGGCGACGGTAGATCTGCGTATTCTGGAAACGACCGATCTGCACAGCAACATAATGGACTTCGATTACTACAAAGATACCCCTACCGAAAAATTCGGTCTGGTCCGCACGGCAAGTTTGATCGATGCCGCGCGGGGTGAAGTGAAAAATAGCGTGCTGGTGGACAACGGCGATCTTATTCAGGGTAGTCCACTCGGGGATTACATGGCCGCGAAGGGTCTAAAGAAAGGCGAGATCCATCCCGTTTATAAGGCGATGAATACGCTGGATTATGCCGTCGGCAACCTGGGCAACCACGAATTTAACTACGGCCTGAAGTACCTGCACGATGCGCTGGCTGGCGCAAAATTCCCCTACGTTAACGCCAACATCATCGACGTTAAGACGCAGAAGCCGCTCTTTACCCCCTATCTGATTAAAGAGACCGAGGTTGTCGATCAGGACGGTAAAAAACAGACGCTTAAAATCGGCTATATCGGCTTCGTGCCGCCGCAAATCATGACCTGGGATAAAGCCAACCTCGACGGTAAAGTGACCGTTAACGATATTACCGAAACTGCGCGCAAATACGTGCCGGAAATGCGCGAAAAAGGGGCCGATCTGGTGGTGGTGGTTGCGCACTCGGGACTCTCCGCCGACCCGTATCAGGCCATGGCGGAAAACTCCGTTTATTATCTGAGTGAAGTCCCGGGCGTCGATGCGATCCTGTTCGGCCACGCCCACGCGGTCTTCCCGGGTAAGGACTTTGCCAGCATTAAGGGCGCAGACATCGAGAAAGGGACGCTCAATGGCGTGCCGTCGGTGATGCCGGGCATGTGGGGCGACCACCTTGGGGTGGTGGATCTGGTACTCAATAACGACGGCGGCAGCTGGAAGGTCACTCAGTCAAAAGCAGAGGCGCGTCCGATTTACGACGCTGCGGCTAAAAAATCACTGGCCGCTGAAGATAAAAAACTGGTCGACGTGCTGAAGCACGATCACGACGCCACCCGCGAATTCGTCAGCAAGCCGATCGGCCAATCCGCCGATAATATGTATAGCTTCCTGGCGCTGGTGCAGGATGACCCAACCGTTCAGGTCGTCAACATGGCGCAGAAGGCCTATGCCGAACACTTTGTTCAGGGCGATCCGGATCTGGCAAAACTGCCGGTGCTGTCTGCCGCTGCGCCATTCAAAGTTGGCGGGCGTAAGAACGACCCGGCAAGCTATGTCGAAGTTGAGAAAGGCCAGCTGACGTTCCGTAACGCCGCCGATCTCTATCTCTATCCGAACACGCTGGTGGTGGTGAAAGCGACGGGTAAAGAAGTGAAGGAATGGCTGGAGTGCTCTGCCGGACAGTTTAACCAGATCGATCCGAAGAGCAGTAAACCGCAGTCGCTGATTAACTGGGATGGCTTCCGAACCTATAACTTTGACGTGATCGATGGCGTGAATTATCAGATTGACGTTACCCAACCCGCAAAATATGACGGCGAGTGCCAGGCCATTAACCCGCAGGCCGAGCGCATCAAAAACCTGACCTTCAACGGTAAGACGATCGATCCGAATGCCACCTTCCTGGTGGTAACCAATAACTACCGCGCCTATGGCGGTAAGTTTGCCGGTACGGGAGATAACCACATCGCCTTTGCTTCACCGGACGAAAACCGCTCGGTACTGGCAGCGTGGATCAGTGCTGAGTCGAAGAAGGCGGGCGAAATTCACCCGGCCGTGGATAACAACTGGCGCCTGGCACCGATCCACAGCGATACGAAACTGGATATCCGCTTTGAAACGTCACCGTCCGATAAGGCCGCCGCGTTCATTAAGGATAAGGCGCAGTATCCGATGAAGAAGGTGGCGACCGATGATATTGGCTTCGCGATTTATCAGGTAGACCTAAGCAAGTCGCGGTGATTGTGTCGGGTGGCGCTTCGCTTACCCGACCTACGAGATCGGGTAGGCCGGGTAAGGCGAAGCCGCCACCCGGCATGTCACGCCGCCCGATCGTCCCGGTTTGCCATCACCTTCGGCGTATTCACCTCAATCCAGTCCGCCAGCGCAGCCACTTTCTCACTGACCTCAATCCCCATCGGCGTCAGGCTATACTCTACGTGCGGCGGCACAACCGGATATGACACGCGATCGACAAACCCGTCCTGCTCCAGCGCCTGAAGCGACTGGGACAGCATCTTTTCGCTTACCCCGCCCATTTTGCGGCGCAGATCGCTGAAGCGATGCGTTCCCTGACGCAGGGCCAGCAGAATCAGCACGCCCCAGCGGCTGGTAACGTGTTTGAGCACCTCCCGGGAAGGACACTGTTCCGCAAAGAGGTTGCCATCGCGCATTTGTTCGCTGAGTGTCGGTATCGTTGTTTTCATACTTACCTTTTTGTACGTACTTACTAAAAGTTAGCTATGGTGCTAGTGTGCCATAACACCAGACAAACACGAAGGAGATTCATCATGATTGCGATTACCGGCGCTACCGGCCAGCTTGGCCAATACGTTATTGAAGAACTGCTGAAAACGGTTCCTGCAAACAAGATTGTCGCCATTGTCCGTAACCCGGCGAAAGCCGACGCCTTAAGCCAGCAGGGAATTGTGGTTCGTCAGGCGGATTACACGAGCGAAGCCGCCTTCACCGCCGCGCTGAGCGGCGTGGATAAGCTGCTGCTGATCTCCTCCAGCGAAGTCGGCCAGCGTGCAACCCAACATCAGAACGTCATCAACGCCGCCAAAGCCGCTGGCGTGAAATTCATCGCCTACACCAGCCTGCTGCATGCGGATCGCTCCCCGCTGGGCCTGCACGTTGAACACGTCGAGACGGAGAAAGCGCTGGCGGCGTCCGGCATTCCTTATACCCTGCTGCGCAATGGCTGGTATACCGAAAACTATCTGGCAAGCGCGCCACCGGCGATTGAGCATGGCGTGTTTATAGGTGCGGCAGGCGAAGGCAAAATTGCCTCTGCAACCCGTGCAGACTACGCCGCCGCCGCCGCCAAAGTGATCGCTGAAGAGGGTCATGCTGGCAAGGTATATGAACTGGCTGGCGACCACGGCTGGACGCTGAGCGAGCTGGCGGCTGAACTCAGCAAACAGAGCGGGAAGCCGGTGACCTATCAGAATCTCAGCGAAGCCGATTTTGCCGCCGCGCTGAAGGGGGTGGGTCTGCCTGCGGGGCTGGCGGATATGCTCGCGGACTCCGACGTGGGTGCATCCAAAGGCGGCCTGTTTGACGACAGCCATACCCTGAGCACACTGATCGGCCGCCCGACCACACCGCTGGCGGAGAGCATTAAAGCCATTCTGTAATTGTTACAGATTGGTTATTTTTTGTGGCATCCCCTCGGGTCATCTCTGATAATGAAGCGATGACCACGAGGAGGCTCAACGTGCAAGGCGTACCGGAACAGTTCATTGATGAGAGAGACAGCGCGCGCTTTCGCCATCTGGCGCAGGTGCCGGGCATCGAACTCTATCACGCGCATATATCCCGCTACGCCTTTGAGCCTCACACCCATGAAGCCTTCGGGATCGGCACGATTGAAACCGGTGCCGAACGCTTTCGCTATCGCGGTACCCAGCATCTCGCGCCGGAGAAATCCGTCGTTACCATGAACCCGGACGAGATCCACACCGGGGAATCCGCCACCGAAGGCGGCTGGCGCTACCGGATGGTTTACATCGAACCTGACCTGCTGGAAGAGGTAACCGGCCTCCGGCACTGGTGGTTCAGCGAGGTGACCCGTTTTGACCCCCAGCGCTCGCAGCAAATCGGCAGGCTCATCTACGGCCTGTGGCATACGGACGATCCGCTGGCGCAAAAAGGATTATTGCTGGATCTGATTGAGACCTTTCAGCCCCTGGCCCATCACGCACCGGTGGTTCAGGAAGGTGCGCACCGCTTCGAACGTGTGCGCGAGTATCTGCATGACAACTATATGCACTCCCTGACGCTGGATGAGCTGGCCAACGTCGTTTCGCTCAGTCCGTATCATTTTCAGCGCCAGTTCAAAGCCCATTTCCACGTTACGCCGCACCAGATGCTGATGGCTATCCGCCTGTGGCGCGCCAAAGCGTTCCTCACCCACGGCATGCCCGCAGCTGAGGTCGCTGCGGCGACCGGGCTGACCGACCAGTCACATTTGACCCGGGCATTTACCCGCCGCTACGGCATTACGCCCGTGCGCTACCAGAAGCAGGTCACCCGGCGCTAATGCGCAATCTCATACAATACGCGCGCATTTGCCCCTCCTACACTGAGCGCAACGTGAAGCAATAGGGATGGAAAAATGATTAGTGGCGTGTTGTATGCCCTGCTGGCCGGGATGATGTGGGGGCTGATTTTTGTTGGCCCGCTGATCGTGCCCGAATACCCGGCAATACTGCAGTCGACCGGACGTTATCTGGCGCTCGGGCTGATTGCTCTGCCCCTGGCGTGGCTGGGACGCGCGCGCCTGCGTCAGCTTAGCCGTCAGGACTGGCGCACCGCGCTGGCGCTGACCATGATGGGCAACCTCATCTATTACGTTTGCCTGGCGAGTGCCATTCAACGCACCGGGGCCCCGGTCTCGACCATGATTATCGGCACGCTGCCGGTTGTCATCCCCATCTTTGCTAACCTGCTCTATAGCCACCGCGATGGCAAACTGGCGTGGCCAAAAATGGTGCCTGCGCTGTTGTGTACCGCCGTAGGGCTGATATGCGTCAATATTGCCGAGCTGCGTCATGGGCTGAAGGACTTTGATCTGTGGCGTTACGGCTCCGGCATTCTGCTGGCGTTCGTTTCCGTGGCGTGTTGGGCATGGTATGCCCTGCGCAATGCACGCTGGCTGCGTGAGAACCCGGACAAGCATCCGATGATGTGGGCGACGGCTCAGGCCCTGGTTACGTTGCCCGTTTCACTGCTGGGATATGTTGGGGCGTGCCTCTGGTTAGGCCATCAACAGCCCGATTTCGCCCAGCCCTTCGGACCCAGACCGTGGGTATTTGTTGCCCTGATGGTGGCGATTGCGGTGCTGTGTTCCTGGGTGGGCGCGCTGTGCTGGAACATTGCCAGCCAGAAACTGCCAACGGTGATCCTGGGGCCGCTGATTGTTTTCGAAACCCTGGCCGGGCTGCTTTATACCTTCCTGATGCGCCAGAGCGTACCGCCTGTATTAACGGCCTGTGGGATTGTGTTGCTGGTCGTTGGGGTGGTGATGGCGGTGAGAGCGAAGCCGGAAAAACCGAGGGTTGTGTCAGCATCAGAAGTGTGATTTTTGCCGGGTGGCGGCTACGCCTTACCCGGCCTACACGGAGCGATTTTGTAGGCCGGGTAAGCGTCAGCGCCACCCGGCACCAGGTTAAAACGTTTCCCAGTTCGCTTCAGGCACGCTCGCTGCGGGCTGCGCTTTCGGCACGTAGGATTTCACCGGTGCGGCTTTGACCGCCTGATTCCGGGTAATTTTAAACACCGCCACCGCGTCATTCAGGCGTGCAGCCTGATCTTCCAGCGCGGCCGCCGCGGCCGCAGATTCCTCGACCAGCGAGGCGTTCTGCTGGGTCACGCGATCCATTTCAGCCACCGCCTGACCTACCTGGTCGATACCGCGGCTCTGCTCGTCAGAGGCTGAGGCGATCTCGCCCATAATGTCCGTCACGCGGGTGACCGCATTGACGATCTCCGCCATCGTCGCCCCGGCTTCGTTAACCAGCTGCGAGCCGGCGTTCACGCGCTCGCCGGAATCGTCGATCAGCGCTTTGATCTCTTTCGCCGCCTGAGCACTGCGCTGGGCGAGGGTACGTACTTCCCCTGCGACCACCGCAAAGCCACGGCCCTGTTCACCTGCACGCGCAGCCTCTACCGCCGCGTTCAACGCCAGAATGTTGGTCTGGAAAGCAATACCGTCGATTACGTTGGTAATTTGCGCAATTTTACTGGAACTGGTGGCGATTTCGTCCATCGTGCGCACGACACCTTCCACCACGTTCCCGCCCTTCTTCGCCGTTGAGGAGGCATCCAGTGCCAGACGGGAAGCCTGACGGGCGTTATCGGCATTCTGCTTCACGGTGGCCGTCAGCTGTTCCATGCTGGCTGCCGTTTCTTCCAGGGAAGCCGCCTGTTGCTCAGTACGGGAAGAAAGGTCGTTACTCCCGGCAGAAATTTCACCGGCTCCGGTGTAGATGGTATCGGCACCTTCACGCACCACGCCCACGGTGTTCGCCAGCGAGGTCTGCATCTCCTGCACGTTGCGCGCCAGGATCGCCATTTCGTTCTTACCGTCAGCCTGAATCGGCTGGGTTAAGTCCCCTGCCGCAATGGCGCGAATATGGTTGAGCACCTCTTCCAGAGGCAGCAGCAGCACGCGACGCATGGCGATCCAGCTGGAAATAATCACCACAATGACCAGCAGCATTACCGCAGAGAGGATCCATAGAATGCGTTTGTAGTCGCTTTCATTGTCCTGGATGCCTTTATCGGTAAGCGTTGCCTGAGCTTCGCGCCACTCGCGATAAACCGCCTGCATCGCAGTCTGTTTTTGCTCAGCGTTCTGCTTGAACATGTCTTCCAGATTGCCCTGGCTCAGCAGCACGTTCATTTGCGTCAGCGTTGAGGAGTAAATACGGTATTGCTCCTCCAGTCGCTTCGCCAGATTCTCGTCCAGGCCCGGCGTATTCGGCAGGGCATAGTATTTATCGTAATGGACCTGCGCATCAGCCAGCAGATTTTTTGCCGTGTTGACCAGCTCATTGAGCTGACCACCATTAATCTGCGAAGCCATGCTGCTTTGCAGACGCAGCATCCCACGGTTCAGCGTCACGCGCGCCTGGTTCAGGCTGATCCACGCATCGGTAAACTCCGCCACATTCTTGCTGGAGAGCTGCGACACGGTGAAATTGTCTTTATCGTTGTTCAGCGCGTTGATAAAGATCCCCGCGGAAATCACTTGCATGATGCCGAGCACAAGCAGCACCGAAATAAGAAGAGTAATAACTTTTATACGTTTAAACATACGTTGCCTTTGTTATATGCAGGTTTGTCTGACGTGGATATATCGGCAGGCAAGGCGGGTTGTTTACTGTTTCTCCACCTTTAAAAACTTTCTAAACCACTTTCCTGAGTCCATTCAGGGCGTTAACCCGGATAATTTTTTTGTGACTTACGTCTCACTTTTACCCTTCCCTCTAAAGGGTTATAGTGCCGCCATAAAGATGCATTTAAAATGCATCTTATATTCTTGATGACGAGGTAACTGCTATGGCCTTTCGCGACCAACCCCTCGGCGAGCTGGCGCTCTCCATCCCTCGCGCTTCTGCGCTGTTCCGTAAATACGATATGGATTACTGCTGCGGCGGTAAGCAAACCCTCGCGCGAGCGGCCTCACGTAAGGAGCTGGATGTGGAGGTGATTGAAGCAGAGCTGGCGCAACTGGCCGAACAGCCTGTTGATAAAGACTGGCGTACCGCCCCGCTCGCAGAAATCATCGACCACATCATTGTGCGTTACCACGATCGCCACCGGGAGCAACTGCCGGAGCTGATCCTGCAGGCGACCAAAGTCGAGCGCGTACATGCTGACAAACCTTCCGTACCCCGCGGTCTGGCGAAATATCTGACCATGCTGCACGAAGAGCTTTCCAGCCACATGATGAAAGAAGAACAGATCCTCTTCCCGATGATTAAACAGGGAATGGGCAGCCAGGCAATGGGTCCGATTAGCGTGATGGAAAGCGAGCATGATGATGCGGGCGAACTGCTGGAAGTGATCAAACACACCACCCACAACGTCACACCGCCGCCAGAGGCGTGCACCACCTGGAAAGCGATGTACAACGGCATTAACGAGATGATCGATGACCTGATGGAACACATCAGTCTTGAGAACAACGTGTTGTTCCCGCGGGCATTAGCTGGGGAATAAAAAAAGCCGCTGCGGCCTGATGCCCTCTCCCACAGGGAGAGGGTGCAAAAACTAAAAACGGCAACTGAAGTTGCCGTTTTGCTTTTATCTTACGCCTGCCATACGTTTCTTACCGATAAACACCCAGCCCAGCCCCAGCGCGATAAACCACAGCGGCGTAACAATCAGCGCCTGACGGGTATCATCTTCCAGCGTCAGCAGCACCAGCACGAACACGAAGAACGCCATGCACACCCAGCACATCAGCTTGCCCAGCGGCATCTTGTAGATCGACTTCTCATGCAGGTGTGGACGCTGTTTGCGGTACACCAGGTACGAGCAGAGGATAATGGTCCACACGAACATAAACAGGATTGCAGAGACCGTGGTGATCATGGTGAACGCGCCAATCACGCTTGGGTTCACGTAGAGCATGACCACGCCGCCCAGCAGGCACATGCAGGAGAAAGTCAGCCCTTTCGCCGGTACCGCACGCTTAGACAGTTTCGCAAAGGCGCTCGGCGCCACGCCCTCCTGCGCCAGACCAAACAGCATACGGCTGGTTGAGAACACGCCGCTGTTCGCGGACGACGCCGCAGAGGTCAGCACGACGAAGTTAATCAGGCTTGCCGCAGCGGGCAGCCCTACCAGCACAAACAGTTCAACGAACGGGCTCTTGCTCGGCACCACGGAGCTCCACGGCGTCACGGACATAATGATGATCAGCGCGAAGACGTAGAACATGATGATACGAACCGGAATCGAGTTAATGGCGCGCGGGAGAGACTTCTCGGGATCTTTAGTTTCGGCCGCCGTGGTTCCCACCAGCTCAATGCCCACAAACGCGAACACCGCAATCTGGAAGCCGGCAAAGAAGCCGCTGATGCCTTTCGGGAACCAGCCACCGTCATTCCACAGATGGGTAAATGACGCCTGTACGCCGGTTGGCGACTGGAAGTGCGTCAGTACCATCACCAGGCCCACAACAATCAGCCCCACGATAGCGACAATCTTGATCATCGCGAACCAGAACTCCATCTCACCGAACATTTTTACGGTGGCGAGGTTGAGGCTCAGCAGCAAAGCAATAACCGCCAGCGAGGCCACCCAGTCTGACAGTCCCGGGAACCAGAACTGTGCGTAGGCGGTAATCGCCACGACGTCCGCCATACCGGTAACAACCCAGCAGAACCAGTAGGTCCAGCCGGTGAAATAGCCTGCCCATGGACCGAGCAGGTCAGACGCGAAGTCGCTGAAGGATTTGTATTCGAGGTTCGAGAGCAGCAATTCACCCATTGCCCGCATCACGAAGAACAGCATGAAACCAATGATCATATAAACGAAGATGATCGACGGCCCGGCAAGACTGATGGTTTTGCCTGACCCCATAAACAGCCCGGTCCCGATGGCCCCACCTATGGCGATAAGCTGAATATGACGGTTTGTGAGATTGCGCCGTAGCGACTGTTCAGACGTCGCCTCTTCTGCAGCGGCGACTTTGACCTGATCTACCATGTAATTTTTCCTGTTTATGCCTGTCTGTGTTGTTAAGGCTCTTCTGGCCTTTAAATACGTCAAAAGATGACGTTCCCCTTGTAAGGGCTTATCGATATTAGGTAAGAATCGGCGGGATGAATACTATGATTTAGATATTATGTTAATAATATGTTGAAAGTGAGTGTCATATCACTCATACAGCGCGAAACAGCTCACAAAAATACACGCAAAAGTTTCGTTTGCAAGATAAAATATTGATAACGTCGTAACTATAGGTTTTATCACTATTTTCCTCTCCCCGAACGGAGAGAGGAAATAAGAAAAGTCGATTACAGGATTTCCAGCAGCTCGACTTCAAATACCAGGGTGCTGAATGGCGGGATGGATGCGCCAGCACCACGCTCGCCGTAAGCCAGGTTGTGAGGAATAGTCAGTTCCCATTTGGAGCCAACTGGCATCAGGGTCAGCGCTTCAATCCAGCCTGCGATCACGCCGTTGACCGGGAATTCTGCCGGTTCGCCACGCGCCACGGAGCTGTCGAACACGGTGCCGTCGATCAGTTTACCGGTATAATGTACGCGAACGTGGTCGGTACGTGCCGGGATTGCGCCGTCGCCCTGGTTGATCACGCGGAACTGCAGGCCAGACTCGGTGCTGTTCACGCCTTCACGCTCACGGTTCTCTTCCAGATATTTCACGCCTTCGGCCGCCATCTCTTCGAAACGCGCGCGACGCACAGCGTCAGCACGTTCATGAATTTCACGCAGAGCGCGGTGAACAACGTCAACCGGAACAGCGGGCTGTTTACCTTCCAGCGCGTCAGCGATACCCGCCACCAGCGCTTCTGGTAACAGACCTTCCAGGCCGGATTCGCTCAGCTGCTGTCCTACCTGCAAGCCGATACCGTAACTTGCCTGCGCTTCGATAGTGTCAAAAGTCGGGGTGGTCATGGGTTTTCCTTCCATCACATTTAAAGTAGCGGGCAGCATAGCAGCCATGCCCTTATGGGTAAAACTTTGTCTGAAGTTAAGGTGACAAACCGCGACGAAACAGAAACAATAGAGACAACCAGGATTAATCCCGAACTGATGTCACGGATGTCGGGTTTGCTACGCCGTTCAGGCAGTTAGCAAACTATACTTCGATGCACAGGATAAAAAAGACGCGGAGCAGGAGGAGAGCCATGCCCGGGCGATTTGAACTGAAACCTACCCTGGCGAAAATCTGGCAGGCGCCGGACAATTTTCGCATTATGGACCCGCTGCCTCCCCTGCATCGCAGAGGGATTATCATTGGTGCGCTGATGGTGATCGTGGGCTTCCTGCTTCCTTCCGGCGGTGATGATGTCGATACCGCCCCTGTCACCCGCAATGCACAGCTGGATATTCAGTCGCAAACGCGGCCGCAGCCTGATGCACAGCCGATGCAAACGCAGCTGGTGACCCCTTCGAACGATCCGGGTCAGGTCGCGCCGGTTGAACCGGAACCCGTCCAGGAAGATCAGGCTCAAACCTCCGCCCCGGTAGAGCAGCAGGCTCAGCAGCCTACGGGCATTGAGCAGCAGTGGCGCTCCTATCGCGTCGAGCCGGGTAAAACCCTGGCGCAGCTTTTCCGCGATCACAACCTGCCGCCGACTGACGTGTATGCCATGGCGAAAGTGGAAGGTGCGGGTAAGCCGCTCAGTAACCTGCAGAATGGTCAGATGGTACAGATTCGCCAGAATGCCAGCGGTGTGGTGACAGGCTTAACGATTGATACAGGAAATGGTCAGCAGGTGCTGTTTACCCGCCAGCCGGACGGCAGTTTTGTCCGGGCGCGTTAAAGACCCGGTTCTTTAAAAAGCAAAACGCCGGCACAAGGCCGGCGTTTCAACGTGAGCAGAGTAAAAAATTACTCAGCTACAACGTTAACAACCAGTTTAGCGAACACTTCGCTGTGAACCTGGAAGTCAACTTCGTGCTCACCAGTGGTACGCAGAACGCCGTTCGGCATGCGAACTTCGCTCTTAGCCACTTTAACGCCTGCTGCAGTCACTGCATCAGCGATATCGCGGGTACCGATGGAACCGAACAGTTTACCTTCGTCGCCAGCTTTAGACGCGATGGTAACGGTGCCCAGTGCGTTGATTGCTTCAGCGCGAGCGTTAGCAGCCGCCAGAACGTCAGCCAGTTTGGCTTCCAGTTCAGCACGACGTGCTTCGAAAAACTCTACGTTTTTCTTAGTAGCTGGAACAGCTTTACCCTGTGGAACCAGGAAGTTACGAGCGTAACCCGCTTTAACGTTTACCTGATCACCCAGGCTGCCCAGGTTTGCTACTTTATCAAGCAGAATAACTTGCATTACCTTATCCTCTTAAAGTCGTATTAATGGACCGTGCCCGATTACTGATGACGATCAGTGTACGGCAGCAGGGACAGGTAGCGAGCGCGTTTGATAGCGCGAGCCAGCTGACGCTGATATTTTGCACGAGTACCGGTGATACGGCTTGGGACAATCTTACCGCTTTCGGTGATGTAGTTTTTCAGCGTTGCGATATCTTTATAGTCGATCTCTTGAACGCCTTCCGCGGTGAAACGGCAGAACTTGCGACGACGGAAATAACGTGCCATATGGCTAGTCTCCAGAATCTATCAAATCAATCTGCTCGGCATGCAGAACCATTTTGCTCAGGCCGTTCTTTGCCTTGTGGCAAGAGATGAACCCCTGAACGATTACTGCGCTACCGACCGTTAAACTGTGAGTAATGGCCTGGTTTTCGTGTCCGCTAATAATAACGGGCATTTGGCACCACGCCTGCCGGTGAAACCCGGCTTCCTCTTGCACAGAACGATGCTCAAGCACGAACTGGCAATGCGGAATTCCTGATGGACTGACCTTTCGAAGGGGAGCCCTGCATACGATGCCGGACAACGCCAGACGGTTGGTCATCAGAAATTACTCTTCAGAATCCCCAGCATCAGAATCATCTGCGGTTTCGTTTGCGAAATCATCGCGACGCTCACGGCGCTCGTCTTTCGCTTTAACCATCGGAGATGCTTCGGTAACTGCGTTTTTGGTACGCATAACCATGCTGCGGATAACGGCATCGTTGAAGCGGAAGGTAGTTTCCAGCTCATCGATCACTTCCTGCGGCGCTTCAACGTTCATCAGAACGTAGTGTGCTTTGTGCAGTTTGTTGATCGGGTAAGCCAGCTGACGGCGGCCCCAGTCTTCCAGACGGTGGATCGTACCTTCTGCACCAGTGATGGCAGCAGAATAACGCTCGATCATACCCGGAACCTGTTCGCTCTGGTCAGGATGGACCATAAAAACGATTTCGTAATGACGCATCGAATTGCTCCTTACGGATTATTCAGCCTCCTGTCTGGGTCAGCCGAGGCCCGGGGAGGCAAGGAACGTGTTAAAGGTCGGCTGAAAAATTGACGCGTCATAATACTTGCGCGCCCCTGGAAACTCAAGCTGATTGCACAAATAATTCGCACAAAGCGTAAAGCGGGTCTAAGTGGGTGATTTAAAATTGAACACACCAGGAAGCGTTGTTTTTTTGAACAACAGCATCAGAAATGGTCACGCATCCCCGCCGTATGAATGATTACACTTTAATCAGAGAACACCTGAATTAAAGAAGGAGTATCCCCTCTCTCACAGCACGCAGTCGTGGAGCGCATATCATGAAAAAAATCGCATTAGCCATTATGGCTGCGCTTTTGCTCAGTGCAAACGCGATGTCAGCCATCAAAATAGACGGCCGGCAGGCCAGGAACATGGATGATGTGCAAAGCTTAGGCGTAATCTATATCAATCATAATTTCGCCACTGAAAGCGAAGCAGATCAGGCACTAAATGAAGAGACCGATGCCCAGGGCGCAACCTATTACCACGTGATGTTAATCCGTGAGCCCGGCAGCAACGGCAATATGCACGCCAGTGCAGACATTTACCGATAACGCTTTAACGCTAGCACCAGGAAAGCCAACAACGAGAACATAGCCATAGTTTACGTTGCCCCCTGCCCGGGGGCTTTTTTTTTGTAAATGGCTCTGAAATACCACCGGTTACAACTGTTTTTCGGTATTCCAGAGCACTTATTTACTTCTGCCCGTAATAGGCATTCGGGCCGTGCTTGCGCATGAAATGCTTGTTCATCAGGTAATCATCAATCCCCTGAAGCTGTGGATTAATGTCGCGGGCAATCCACGCCATTTTGGCCACCTCTTCCATCACCACAGCATTATGCACCGCGTCGTGAGCATCTTTACCCCAGGAGAACGGACCGTGCTGGTACACCACAATTCCCGGCGTATGCAGCGGTTCTGCCTCACCCAGCGTTTCGATAATCACCTTGCCGGTGTTGAGCTCGTACTCGCCTTCCACCTCGGCCTGCGTTAACGCGCGCGTGCAGGGAATATCCCCGAAGAAGTAATCCGCGTGCGTCGTGCCCAGCGCCGGGATGGCAAGCCCAGCCTGTGCCCAGGCGGTGGCATGGGTTGAGTGGGTATGCACTACCCCGCCGAGGGAGGGATAACGTCTATAAAGCGCCAGATGGGTAGCGGTATCCGAAGAAGGACGCCACTGTCCCTCTACGACGTTTCCTTCAAGGTCCACGACAACCATATCGTCGACCTTCATGGTCTCATACGCCACTCCGCTGGGTTTAATGACGATGAGGCCGCGCTCTCGGTCAATCGCGCTGACGTTACCCCAGGTGAACGTTACCAGGCCATAGCGCGGCAAATCCATATTGGCTTCAAAGACCTGCTGTTTAAGCTTAAGCATGTTCCACCTCCAGCAAACCTGCTCGCGCCATACGCTCGCGCACCCAGTCCCGCGCGTTTGCCACTTCCGCTGCCGGGTCGTCAGACGTCTCGCTCCACATCTCAATCAGGTAAGGCCCGCAATACCCTGTCTGCTTGAGCGTCTCGAAGCATCGTTCGAACTCCACCACCCCGGAGCCGAACGGTACGTTTTTAAACACGCCAGGACGGGTATCTTTGACGTGCACCGCCACGATATGCCCGATGCCCGCCTGCAGCTCCATCTGCACGTCGTTATCCCATGCCGACAGGTTGCCGATATCCGGATAGAGTTGGAACCACGGGTTATTCAGATAGTGCGCGTAGCCCAGTGCCTTGCTGATGGAGTTCATTAACGGGTAGTCCATGATCTCCATCGCCAGCGTCACCTGCGCGCGGCTTGCCATTTCAACGCTCTCTTTCAGACCGTCACGGAAACGACGGCGCGTTTCATCGTTGGCTTCCTGATAGTAAACGTCATAACCCGCCAGCTGGATCACACGGATACCGACATCCTGAGCAAAGCGAATGGCTTTGCGCATGATCTCCAGCCCCTGCGCCCGCACGGCATCATCTTCGCTGCCGAGGGGAAAACGACGGTGAGCGCTCAGGCACATGGACGGCACGCGCACGCCCGTTTCAGCGATGGCGCTCACCAGCGCCAGACGCTGCTCGCGGCTCCAGTCGAGGCGAGAGAGGCGTTCATCCGTCTCATCCACTGACATTTCGACAAAATCGAAACCCAGCTGCTTCGCCAGCTGTAACCGCGCCAGCCAGCACTCCCCCGCAGGGAGTGCCTTTTCATAGATGCCAAGCGGAACCTGTTTTGACAACATACCCGCTCCTTAGCCCCAAAGCTGAGCGATTGAGCGTTTGAACTGACGCGCTGCTTCCACCGGAGACGCCGCGTCACGGATGCTACGACCCGCAATAAAGACGTGAATCGGGATACCCTTGAACAGCGGCAGATCTTCCAGCGCCAGGCCACCGGTCACGGTCACTTTGAAGCCCATTTCGGCCAGACGTTTAATCGCGCTGATGTCCGCCTCGCCCCACGCCACGCCAGCAGCCTGCGCATCACGGCTGCGGTGGTATACCACCTGCTGGATCCCCGCATCGCGCCACGCCTGTGCCTGCTCCCAGGTCCAGAAACCGGTCAGTTCAATCTGCACGTCGCCGTTAAACTCTTTTGCCACGTCCAGCGCGCCTTTGGCGGTATTGATATCCGCGCAGCAGATCACGGTGACCCAGTCGGCGTTGGCTTCAAAACACATGCGGGAGAGGATTTTGCCCGCGTCAGCGATTTTGGCATCAGCCAGTACGATTTTGTGCGGGTAGAGCGCCTTCAGGTCACGAACGGCGCGAACGCCTTCGCCCACGCACAGAATGGTACCCACTTCAATGATGTCTACCTCTTCGGCGATCAGGCGGGTGGTTTCATAAGCATCGGACAGCGTCTGGTTATCCAGCGCAACCTGCAACATTGGTAATGACATGTTCAATTCCTCTTAAACGGCCGCCGCAGTGGCGTTATCAATTAAATCCAGCACTTCCTGCGCGGTACGGCAGGCGCGTAAACGGTCAAAATTGGCTTCATCATCAAACAGATTGACGATCTGCATGATGCCCACCTCCTGGTGGGTATTGGCATCGACGGCCGCCATGGTGATCAGAATATCGACCGGGTCGTTATCTTCATGGTTGAAGACCAGGGGCGTTTTCAGCGTGACCAGCGCAAAGCCGGTTTTCTTCACGCCCTCTTCCGGGCGGCCGTGCGGCATAGCCAGCCCCGGGGCAATCACAAAATAGGGGCCGTGCTGCGCCACGCCATCCAGAATGGCCTGGTAATAACGCGGCTCGACAACGTCCGCCTTAACCAGCAGATCCACGCTCAGCTTCACCGCTTCCTGCCAGGTGCTGGCGTCAGCCTGCAAAAGGATGGAGTCATTCTCTGCCAGCGAATCTCGTAGTTTCATGTCGGGTCCTTACTTCACGTCTTGTGGGAAGTGTTCTTTGATCACTTCCAGCAGTTTTGGTCCGAAATCCGCAGGCGACAGCATGTTGCGCACGCCCACCACATATTTGTTGCCCGACACGCTAATCTCGCCGGCAATGTGAGTTGACGCGATAATGATGTCTGCGCCGTTCAGCTCACTTTTGTATTCACCCACTGCGCAGCTGTTTACCGTGTGGTCGATGTTTGACTGGGTTAAAAACTGGTCCACTTTCATCTTCATGATCATGGAGCTGCCTTGCCCATTGCCACACACAGCCAGGATACGTACGGTCATAATCGAAACTCCTTAGTGAGCAGAAACTTCTGCTGTTTGTTTTTCTGCATCTTCTTCTGCTCGCAGCGAACGGCCAGCGAAGAACATATAAGCCAGTGCAATCAGGATGATGACGGCCATAAAGACCAGCCCGACGGACGCAAAGCCCTGCATCATCGGCGGCGCCAGGATTGACCAGTCCGCCATGCCCATCCAGGCGCTCATACCGGTGAGCTTGACCGCCCACACGCAACCGAAGATTTCCACCATCCCCATCACCAGGCAGATCTTGAGCGCTGCACGCCAGCCGCCGAAGTGGTTAGCAAAAACGCCGATGGTGGCGTTGGAGAAGAACATCGGGATAAAGCCAGGAATAATCAGGATTGAGGAGCCGCAGGCCACCAGGATACCCACCGCAATCAGCTGGCCGATGGTGCCCCACATAAAGCCCCAGACGACGGCGTTTGGCGCGAAGCTATAGATGGCCGCACAGTCAATTGCCAGAACGGCTCCCGGGATCAGGCGCTGAGAGATGCCGTTGAAGGCTTCAGAGAGCTCGGCGACGAACATACGCACGCCCTGGGTGATGATGAAAATGGCCACCGCGAAGGAGAAACCGGTCTGCAGGATATAAATCGTCCAGTGCGTTTTGCCCGCCATCGCCTGCACAACGTCAATGCCAAAGGAGAGCAGAATGGCGCCGAAGAAAAGGGTCATCACAATCGCCGTCGAGACGATGTTGTCATGGAAGATATTCAGCCAACCGGGCATCTTGAGGTCTTCAACGCTCTCCTCTTTTTTCCCCAGGTATGGCGCAACTTTATAGGCAACCCAGGCCGCAAACTGCTGCTGATGGCCGATGGAGAAGCCACAGCCGTCGGTCACTTCCTGGGTCGGCTTGTACATCATGTTGGAAGTGATGCCCCAATAGAGCGAGACCAGCACCGCGGTGCAGATAATCGTGGTCCACATTGGGTAACCGAAGATATAGAGAGAAACCGCGATCAGACCCGCCTGCTGGAACATGATGTGACCGGTAAGCATGATGGTGCGGGTAATGACTCCAACTTATTGATAGTGTTTTATGTTCAGATAATGCCCGATGACTTTGTCATGCAGCTCCACCGATTTTGAGAACGACAGCGACTTCCGTCCCAGCCGTGCCAGGTGCTGCCTCAGATTCAGGTTATGCCGCTCAATTCGCTGCGTATATCGCTTGCTGATTACGTGCAGCTTTCCCTTCAGGCGGGATTCATACAGCGGCCAGCCATCCGTCATCCATATCACCACGTCAAAGGGTGACAGCAGGCTCATAAGACGCCCCAGCGTCGCCATAGTGCGTTCACCGAATACGTGCGCAACAACCGTCTTCCGGAGCCTGTCATACGCGTAAAACAGCCAGCGCTGGCGCGATTTATCCCCGACGTATCCCCACTGTTCGTCCATTTCCGCGCAGACGATGACGTCACTGCCCGGCTGTATGCGCGAGGTTACCGACTGCGGCCTGAGTTTTTTAAATGGCGGAAAATCGTGTTGAGGCCAACGCCCATAATGCGGGCGGTTGCCCGGCATCCAACGCCATTCATGGCCATATCAATGATTTTCTGGTGCGTACCGGGTTGAGAAGCGGTGTAAGTGAACTGCAGTTGCCATGTTTTACGGCAGTGAGAGCAGAGATAGCGCTGATGTCCGGCAGTGCTTTTGCCGTTACGCACCACCCCGTCAGTAGCTGAACAGGAGGGACAGCTGATAGAAACAGAAGCCACTGGAGCACCTCAAAAACACCATCATACACTAAATCAGTAAGTTGGCAGCATCACCGATGGTGCGAATACCGGTAATGCGACGCAGCAACACGTAGATAATGTTCAGCGCCAGCGCGAGCAGAACCGCGTAACCCACCCAGCTGTAGGCGTCACCCATGCGGTCAATCGTGGCCATCATTGAGGCATAAGTATCGGAAATTGCACCGTTTATACCGTAGACCTCCGCCATTTTGGCGACGACTGGCTTAAACGTGCTGGTCAGGATGCCTGACCCCGCCTGCAACAGCATAAAACCGATAATGGTCTTAATCGTGCCTTTGATGATCACGCTGACGCTTTTACGCAGCAGGATGTAACCCAGGCACGTCACGATACCCAGCAGCAGCGGGGCGTTGGTCATTACCTGATTGAAGAAAACGGTAAAGACGTTGTAGAGGATCTCCATAACTCTCTCCAGAAATGAGAACACGAGGGGCAATCCCTGTGTGGTTGGTGTCATCACTCTAGTAATCACAAATAATCATCACAAGATTGAATTTGATTATTTGTGACGCATCACGCAAATTATTTCCATGGTGTTAGTAATGATTTTCACTACCGCACAAACAAAATGAATTATTCTTTATAATTCATGCAATTAATCATTAACAGCGGATAGTCTAACAAGGATAAAGCGAAGTATCTGTGATATCGCACAGTTAAAATTACGCACTTTTGTCATTGCAAAGCACGTCAAATGGTGCCAGAGTTAATCACAACAAATCACAATATGATTACTTTTGATTAAAACCAGGAGTCAAAACGATGAGTAAAGTGAACACCATCACCCGTGAATCATGGATTCTGAGCACCTTCCCGGAGTGGGGTAGCTGGCTGAACGAAGAGATCGAACAGGAACAGGTTGCTCCTGGTACTTTTGCCATGTGGTGGCTGGGCTGCACCGGTATCTGGCTGAAATCCGAGGGTGGCGCCAATATTTGCGTCGATTTCTGGTGCGGCACAGGCAAACAGAGTCACGGCAATCCGTTGATGAAAAAAGGCCACCAGATGCAGCGCATGGCCGGCGTGGAAAAACTGCAACCGAACCTGCGTACCACGCCGTTTGTGCTCGATCCTTTTGCCATTCGCCAAATCGATGCCGTGCTCTCCACCCACGATCACAACGATCATATTGACGTGAACGTGGCGGCGGCAGTAATGCAAAACTGCGCGGACGACGTGCCGTTTATCGGGCCGCAGACCTGCGTGGATCTCTGGATTGGCTGGGGCGTGCCAAAAGAGCGCTGCATCGTGATGAAACCGGGCGACGTGGTGAAAATCAAAGACATTGAAATTCACGCCCTGGATGCCTTTGACCGTACCGCACTGATTACGCTGCCGGCTGACCAGAAAGCCGCAGGCGTTCTGCCGGACGGCATGGACGAGCGCGCCGTCAACTACCTGTTCAAAACGCCTGGCGGTTCCCTGTACCACAGCGGCGACTCACACTACTCCAACTACTACGCGAAGCACGGTAATGAGCATCAGATTGACGTGGCGCTGGGCTCCTACGGCGAGAATCCACGTGGCATTACCGACAAGATGACCAGCGCCGATATGCTGCGTATGGCGGAGGCGCTGAACACCAAGGTCGTGATTCCGTTCCACCACGACATCTGGTCAAACTTCCAGGCCGATCCGCAGGAAATTCGCGTGCTGTGGGAGATGAAAAAAGACCGCCTGAAGTACGGCTTCAAGCCATTTATCTGGCAGGTAGGCGGCAAGTTCACCTGGCCGCTGGATAAAGACAATCTTGAGTACCACTACCCACGCGGTTTCGATAATTGCTTTACTATTGAGCCAGACCTGCCGTTTAAGTCCTTCCTCTGATTATCCGGCCACATCGCCAGACCCTGAGTCTGGCGATTTCATATTTATTTTAGTAATTTCACACTATTTCAAATATCATCTTTTCAAATCAATTCTTATCGGAATAGCTCATGACGGAAGCGCAACGGCATCAAATTTTACTGGAACTCCTGGCGCAAACAGGGTTTATCACCGTCGAGAAAGTGATCGAACGTTTAGGCATCTCCCCCGCCACCGCGCGGCGGGACATTAACAAGCTGGATGAGAGCGGCAAACTGAAAAAAGTCCGCAACGGCGCAGAAGCCATCAGCCAGCAGCGTCCACGCTGGTCGCCGATGAATATCCATCAGGCGCAGAATCACGATGAAAAGGTGCGGATCGCCAGAGCCGCCTCACAGCTGGTGAACCCGGGTGAGAGCGTCGTCATCAACTGCGGGTCTACGGCATTTTTGCTGGGCCGCGAGATGTGCGGCAAGCCGGTGCAGATCATCACCAACTACCTACCGCTCGCCAACTATCTTATCGACCAGGAGCATGACAGCGTGGTGATCATGGGCGGCCAGTACAATAAGAGCCAGTCCATCACCCTTAGCCCCCAGGACAGTGAAAACAGTCTTTACGCCGGGCACTGGATGTTTACCAGCGGCAAAGGCCTGACTGCAGACGGTTTATATAAAACCGATATGCTGACTGCGATGGCCGAACAAAACATGCTGAACGTTGTGGGCAAACTCGTCGTGCTGGTCGACAGCAGTAAAGTCGGTGAACGCGCAGGCATGCTGTTTAGCCGCGCAGAACAGATCGACATGGTGATCACCGGCAAAGGGGCTAACCCCGAGATCCTCCAGAAACTGGAAGATCAGGGCGTTAAAATCCTGCGGGTTTAAAGGTGCTGGCGGAAAAACGCCACCGTGGCCTCCAGCGCCGCTGGCGTAATGCGGTGGCGGACGCCCGATTCCCACAAACAGGTCAGATTGCCGTCCAGTCCTTCACGCTTTAGCGCCTGCTGCAGGCGAAATGTGCCGTCAGGCGGTACCACGTCATCTGCGTCACCGTGCCACAGCAGAAGCGGACGATCGGCCACGCGCGGCAGTGCGCGAGTCACTTCCCAGTCAGCCAGCCTCGCCGTCATTTCCGTCAAATCTTGCGGGGGAAAAAGCGTCTTCGCCAGTGACGTAAAGTAGCCGGAGCCCATCAGACAGGCGACGGATCTCACTTCAGGATGATGCGTCATAATCCCCAGCGCCGTCATGCCGCCCATCGAGGCCCCGGCAACCGCCAGCCGGTTATCGGCCACCAGCCCTGCGTCATAAAGCGCATCGCGCATCCCGGAAAACTCGGTCAGACTGCCGTGCAGAATGGGCCAAAACTGACCAAGCCGCGCCTGTTCATCCCCCGTAAAGCGCGCACCGTGATCGGGGGCATCCGGCATGACGACACGAAAACCGGCCTGCGCCAGCGCCACCGCAAAATAACTGTAAACCAGCTTTGACGAGGTAAATCCATGATAAAAAACCACAACTGGCAGCGGTTTATCACGTTTCCCCGTCGGCATGGCGTGTAAAATTTCATGGTCGCCGAGACGGCGTATTTCAATTTCAATCATTGTCGACCCTGTACGAATGAATGATTCATAATGTTGAGAACTGGGTTACGGTTTCAGGCTATTTTCATTCGAAAATTACGCCCCAGATAACACTTCGGGAACATTCCCCCAAAACGAAATTCGCAGACAACTACACTATGGCTATCAGGAAAAGAGATATGGTTATGCACAGGTTTGCAGCTTTATTGCTGGTGCTTCTTCTCAGTGGCTGTAGCGCACTGCAGGGAACGCCGCAACCCGCTCCCCCGGTTGCCGATCACCCGCAGGAGATTCGTCGTAATCAGACAGAAGGATTACAACGAATGGGCACCGTCTCCGCGCTGGTTCGCGGTTCTCCGGATGACGCAGAAGAGGCAATAAAGGCACAAGCCGTCGCCGCCAAAGCAGATTATTACGTCATTATCATGGTCGATGAAACCATCATTACGGGGCAGTGGTATTCACAGGCCATTTTATACCGTCAGTAATGGTTTTCCTTTGAACGACATTTACACTGCTTTGCGTCCATAGACATTTTCCTGTCCACAATAAACTCCATGCCCGCGTCAATGGAAAGGAGTTTATTCGCGAAGGATTGCCCGGCGGATACCGGAGATATGTGAAATGGAGCTGACGATGAAACGAACTCTTGCTTTGACCTCTCTGTTGCTCTCAGCAGGCCTGGTGAGCACCACCGCGCAGTCAGCAGAATTTGCCAGCGCGGATTGCGTAACAGGTCTGAATGAAATAGGCCACATCTCCGTCAATAACATTTCGGGGAGCCCGCAAGATGTTGAACGTATCGTGGCATTAAAAGCCGATGAACAGGGTGCCTCATGGTATCGCATCATCCAGATGCAGGAAGATAACCATGTCGACCACTGGCGGGTACAGGCCATTCTCTACGTCTAAGCACCTTCCTGATAAAAGCCACTTATTTTTAGTGGCTTTTCGTTTTTGCAAATTTTTTATCTTTTACAAAACCATATAAAAACAACTCAATAACATTTTGTTACACTAATTCAGTAAACGTAATCCCCGCTCTGCCGTTGAAGAACCATACCTTTTCAATGATGAGCAATTTATGATCAATTTTTTCCGCCGTGCGGGCCTCGGGACAAAGCTATCGCTGCTGACGGGCGTCAGTGTTGCCGTGCTGTTTCTGCTTTTCACTTTCCTGCTCAGCCAAAAAGCCAGCCAGCAGCTTGAAGCCCTCGCGGTAGAAGACCTGCATAACCAGTCCACCGGTATGGTCGATATGGTGCAAATGTTCAACACCAGCCTGAGTGAAGAAGTCGAAAGCTATACCAGACTGTTTACGACATTTTTGCCCCAGCCATTTAGCGTCGATACGCTTCAGACCCGGACAATTAACGGGCTCAATGTTCCTCTGCTGAAAGGCGGGGAAACGGAACTCCATGAAAATACCACTTTTTCTGACGACTTCCTGAACCGAACGGGGGCCATCTCCACGCTATTTGTTCGCAGCGGTAACGACTTTATTCGCGTCGCCACCTCCCTGCGTAAAGAGAATGGCGAGCGCGCAATGGGGACCGTTCTGGATACCTCCAGCCCGGCCTTTGCCGCCGCCAATAAAGGTGATGTCTACCGTGGCCTGGCGCTGCTGTTTGGCAAACGCTATATCACCCAGTACCAGCCGGTGAAAAACGCCGAAGGTCATGTCATTGCGATCGTCTTTGTCGGGGTGGACATTAGCCACTCCTGGAACGTCATGCGCGAGAAAATCCTCAACCGCCGCCTGGGCGAGAGCGGTCACTTCTTCGTGCTGGATCGCAGCAACGGCAAAACACGCGGGCAATACCTGTTCCACACCACGGAAGAGGGACAACTGCCGAAGTGGGACAGCGCGACACAACAGCAGCTTCTGGATGATAAACCCGGCACCCTGGAGCGCGTAAGTGACGACGGACGGACGCTGAAAATGGCCTATACCCCGCTACCCGGCTGGAACTGGACTATCGTGGGCGAAGTGGATAAGTCAGTGCTGCTTTCAAGCGTCACCGCCATGCGCGATCGCTTCCTGCTGGCCGGTGTGGTCTTGTCAGTCCTCTTTGCAGGCCTGTTCGTGGTCCTTATTCGCCGTATGCTGACGCAACCGCTGCGCAACGTGATTCAGCTTGCACGGCAGTATGCCGATGGCGATCTTCGCTCCAGCCTGCCCGTGACGCGCCGGGACGAGGTCGGACAGCTGATTGACGCCATTAACGGCATTGGCGGCGGGCTGCAAAAAATTGTTCTGCAGGTTCGCGAGGCAGCAGGTGAGATCCAGACGGGGACTAACGCGCTGGCCTCCGATACCGGCGAGATCTCAGAGCAGATCAACAAGCAGGCCAGCAGCGTGGAGGAGACCTCAGCCAGCATGGAGCAACTGGCCGCGACCGTACAGCAAAATGCCGCCAACATGGAGCAAACGCAGCAGCTGGTGGGAGAAACCTCACGCGCGGTTCACGAGGGGGGTGAAACGGTAACCCATGCGGTTGCCACGATGGATGACATTCGCGAAGCGTCAAAACGTATCGAAGATATTACCCGCGTGATTGAGTCCATCGCGTTTCAGACCAATATTCTGGCGCTGAATGCGGCGGTAGAAGCGGCACGTGCAGGCGAGCACGGAAAAGGTTTTGCGGTGGTTGCCCAGGAAGTTCGCGCGCTGGCGGGCCGGAGCGCCAACGCGGTGAAAGAGATAGAACAGCTGATTGGCGATACGCTGAGAAAAGTGAGCGAAGGTCACGCGCTGTCTGAACAGACGCGTCTGGCTATGGATTCCATCATCGTTCATATCGATAACATCAGCCAGCTGGTCACCGAAATTAACCACGCATCGCGCGAGCAATCCGCGGGGATTGGCCAGGTGAATCTCGCCATGACCCACATTGGTGAAGCGTCACACATCAACGCCGATCGCGTCTCGCGCAGCGAACAAACCGCACACACGCTGCGCGAGAAAGGTTTACATCTTACCCAACTGGTCAGTCTGTTCCAGCTTAAACGCTAGCCAACCCTGCCCGTGGCGCGCAGCAGCAAATCGCTTTGCACCTGCTCGCTCATCAGCGTACCGCCACGGGTATCCAGCATCATGCGGCACCACGCCTGCGCCACGGGCGGCGATGCGTGCCGCAGCATCTGGCTCCCGGCCCCCAGCAAGAAAAGCTGCTGCGCGATCTCCCGCCCCTGCGCCTCCTGTGGTTTACGCAGCTTTTGCTGAAGCTGGCGCCAGCTGCGGTCAAAGTGTCTGTCCTGCCCTTTGACCTGCGCAAACTCATCGGCCAGCAGGTCGTGGATCCCCGGCTGCTTCGTCAGCACGCGCAGCACGTCCAGGCACATGATATTGCCTGAGCCTTCCCAGATACTGTTCACCGGCATTTCGCGATACAGGCGGGGAAGCTCACTCTCCTCGCAGTACCCTACGCCGCCCAACACCTCCATTGCCTCTGCCACGAACGGGATACCCGCTTTGCAGACGCTAAATTTCGCGGCCGGCGTAAACAGCCGTGCCCAGGCCGCCTCTTGCGGATCCACACGTTTATCCCACGCGCGGGCGAGACGGAACAGCAGTGCCGTTTGCCCCTCCAGCATCAGCGCCATGCGGCTTAAGACCTCACGCATTAACGGCTGATCGATGAGATTTTTACCGAAGGTTTGCCGCTGATGAGCGTGGTACAACGCCACAGACAGTGCCCGGCGCATTAAACCATGGCTGCCCAGCGCGCAGTCGAAGCGCGTCAGACCGCCCATTTTGAGGATCTGCCGTACCCCTTCCCCTTCTTCCCCCAGCAGCCAGCCGGAGGCATCAAGAAACTCCGCCTCGCTGCTCGCGTTGGAGCGGTTCCCGAGCTTGTCCTTCAGGCGCTCCAGCCGTACGGCGTTACGTTGTCCGTCAGGTAAAAAGCGCGGGACAAAAAAGCAGGATAAGCCACCTTTTGCCTGAGCCAGCACCAGATGCGCATCACTCTGCGGGACGGAGAAAAACCATTTATGGCCTACCAGACGGTAGCTACCGTCGCTGCATTTTTCCGCTTTGGTGGTGTTGCTCAGGACATCGGATCCCCCCTGCTTTTCCGTCATCCCCATGCCGATCAGCAACCCGCGTTTTTGCCCACCCGGCACGAGATGGGGATCGTAGCGATCGCTCATCAGCGGCGTTAACCATGCATGAAACGGTTTAGGTAGCGACTGTTGCAACAGCGGCGTGGCGGCGAAGGTCATGGTGACGGGGCAAAGCGTGCCGGCTTCAACCTGCGCATGCAAAACAAACCGGGCCGCTCTGGCCACAAAGGAACCTCTTCGCGCCTCCTCTTCCCACGCCAGGTTATGTACCCGGTTGGCACAGAGCCCCTGCATCAGCAGGTGCCAGGCGGGATGAAAGCGAATATCGTCCAGCCGCTCTCCGGTGGCGTCGTAGCGTAACAGCTCCGGTGGGTTGACGTTGGCCAGCCTGCCCAGCTCCAGCGACTCTGCGGTCCCTAACTGCTGCCCGATACTGGCGAGCAGCTCGCTATCCCACTCGGCCCCCTCGCGGGAAACCGCGTCACGCAGGGCGCAGTCGGAGAGGAAAAGGTTGCTGTTTGAAAGCGGTGCCGGTTGATTGAAAACGGTATGGGTCTGCCAGTGCATGCTGTCTCCCTCCTTCAGTGGCAATGAGGATAAGTATGGACAGGCCGCGTGCACGCTGCATGGGAGGGGGGTCACAAGCTGGCGATCCCGCTGATATCATTCGTGAAATAGCTCACAGAACATAAGAATAAACTATTTCATCACTTCGCTTTTGTTGAATAATTTATTCTTACCCCTTTCAGTGAGGATCGTTATGCAACCGGATGCGCACAAGCGAGCATTAATTGCAGGCTCCATTGGTAACTTCATCGAGTGGTATGAGTTTGCGGTCTACGGTTTTATGGCGACCGTGATTGCCAGGAACTTCTTCCAGCTCGAGGGAGAAGCGGGACTGACCAGCCTGATCCTCACCTGGGCCTCGTTTGCTATCGCGTTCTTCTTCCGTCCCCTGGGTGCGGTGGTATTTGGCCGCATCGGCGACAGGATTGGCCGGAAACCGACGCTGATCATTGTGCTGGTACTGATGACGCTCGCCACCACAGCCATTGGTCTTGTGCCCGTCTACGCCAGCATAGGCATTGCCGCACCGCTGATCGTTACGCTGCTGCGCATTTTGCAGGGATTGTTTGCAGGTGGAGAGTATGGTGGTGCAGTTTCGTTGATGACAGAGTTCGCTCCACGCGGCAAGCGCGGTCTGTATGGCGCGTGGCAGTCCTTTACCGTGGCGCTCGGGCTGCTAGCGGGTGCGGGGATTGTGGCACTGCTCTCCGGCCTTCTCACGCCTGAGGCATTACATGACTGGGGCTGGCGTATTCCATTCTTCCTTGCGCTGCCGATGGGGGCTGTCGCGCTATGGCTGCGTGTGAGTATGGAAGAGACGCCGAGCTTTGTGCAGCAGAAGGAAAAACCGGTTGTGGCTCAGGCCAGCACCTCCGCCACGCTCAAAACGATTCTGATGGGCATTTGCCGGGTCATGGTCTGGTCGGCGGCAGGGTATACCTACCTGGTGATTATGCCAACCTATCTCCAGTCGGCGCTACACACCGGGTTTAATCAGGCACTGCTGATAGCGGTGATTTCGAATATCGGCTTTGCGCTGACCATCATTCCCTCGGGTATCCTGAGCGACAAGATTGGCCGCCGCACGGTGATGATGATTGCTACCGCCCTGCTGCTGCTGCTCGCCCTGCCGCTGCTGAAAATGTTGCAGGCTGAGTCCGCCACGCTGGCCGTTAAAGCGATGGTGGTGCTAATTGCGGGCGGTCTGGTGGGGATGCTGGCAGGACCGGGGCCGGCAATGCTGTCTGAAATGTTCCCGACGCGCGTGCGTTATACCGGCCTGGGGCTGGCGTATTCCCTGTCAAACGCGATCTTCTCGGGCTGTGCGGGACTGATTATTACCGGATTAATTAAAGAGACGGGCAACCTGAATATTCCGGCATATTACGTGATGGCAACGGCGGTGGTGAGTATTTTCGCGCTGATGACGCTGCGAAAGGATGACCATTTGCGGTCGTTAGAGGAATGAGGTTGTTTTGCCGGGTGGCGGCTTCACCTTACCCGGCCTGCAAAAACGTAGGCCCGGTAAGCGAAGTGTATGACCGGATACATAGGTGACAGATCAGACCGGGAACATAGGTAACACTTTTAGTCTATCCGGAGCACACTCTGGGTTTTTCGGTCGTAGTACGCAAGCGTTATCCCATTAAAGATGATGGCCTCAAGGCCATCATCTTGTTCTTCCAGCATGATGTACTCCCCAGTCAGTGCTTCACTCAGGAACACCGTACCCTTTTTTCCCATATAGAGGGTCCCCCTCGATTTCACCCTGTAGACTGTACCTCCTTCCGGATAAGCATATTCAGGAACACGGCCATCCCAGTGTCGGTTTGAGGGTTGCCATACCGTTCCGGGCGTTGCTCCCGCCAGTGCTTCATGCGGCCTTTCGTAGTTAAATTCTTTCCGGTAGTCACTGAACCACCGCTGTTGTTCTTCCATCGTCATGAAGGTGTTGCCCTGTTTCACCGCACTTTTCAGGGAGCGGTGCATTCGCTCATGGCGGCCATTTTCTTCCGGATGCCCCTTTCTGATACGCTCCGGCCTGATGCCCAGCTTGATTAGCCAGACGGCAAGACGACTTAATCCGGCTATTCCTGTTCCCGCGAAGGGCTGGCCGTTATCGGTTCTAAGCACTTCCGGCAGACCATATTCCAGGAACGCATCCGTCAGGCACTCTCTGACAAAGGGTTCACTCTCACGGTGTGTTCCCCGGCAGCTGAGCAGATACCGGCTGTGATTATCGGTCAGGGTGAAAGGATGGCAGTACTCTCTGCTGAGCAGCCTGAACTTGCCTTTAAAATCAGCGCTCCAGACCTGATTGTTCTCACTGATGATGGTCAGGGGCTGGCGATTGCCTGGTGTTCTGCGTTTTCGTTTTTTATCCGGAACCAGGCCTTCGCGCTTGAGGATATCGCCGATAGTGCTGGCGGCAGGTACGGTAAAATCGACGTGATGATTGAGCAACCACATCCGCAGTTTTTTTGGCCCCCAGTCAGGGTGTTTTTGACGCAGGGCAGTCAGGTGTCCGGCGATATCATCAGGAACCGTCCGGGAGTGGGAGCGTGGCGCACGCGACCGGTCCGAGAGAGATGACAGGTCAGAAGGGTCAAAACGCTGAAGCCATTTATAGCCGGTTTTACGGCTGATGCCAAAAAGACGGCAAAGCGCGGAGAAGGAGTCCGTACCTGCATGGCAGGCACGGATAAAATCAAGGCGTTGCATAGGTCGGGTCTCAGTCCAGGGCATAGCGAGTCTCCTCTTCTATGCCAGTTATAACTGTTACCCATGTATCCGGTCTAAAGTGTTACCCATGTTTCCGGTTCATACCGAAGCGCCATCGGGCGAAAATCAGCTACGCTGACGTACCGCTTCAAACAGGCAGATGCCCGTCGCCACAGACACGTTCAGGGACGACACGCTGCCCGCCATCGGGATGCTGATCAGCTCGTCGCAGTGCTCGCGCGTCAGACGGCGCATACCTTCACCTTCCGCACCCATCACCAGAGCCAGACGTCCGGTCATTTTGCTCTGGTACAGGGTATGATCTGCCTCACCCGCGGTACCGACGATCCAGATATTCTCTTCCTGCAGCAGACGCATGGTACGCGCCAGGTTGGTTACGCGGATCAGCGGAACGTTTTCCGCTGCGCCGCAGGCCACTTTCTTCGCCGTCGCGTTCAGCTGCGCGGAGCGATCTTTCGGTACAATCACAGCATGCACACCTGCCGCATCCGCGCTACGCAGGCATGCGCCGAGATTGTGCGGATCGGTTACGCCATCAAGGATCAGGAAGAACGGGTTATCCAGTGCGGCAATAAGATCCGGCAGATCGTTTTCCTGATACTGACGGCCCGGCTTCACGCGGGCAATAATGCCCTGGTGAACCGCGCCTTCACTTTTCTCATCCAGGTACTGACGGTTCGCCAGCTGGATCACCACGCCCTGCGCTTCCAGCGCGTGGATCAGCGGCATCAGACGTTTGTCTTCACGCCCTTTCAGAATAAACACTTCCTGAAAACGCTCCGGTGCGCGCTCGAGAAGGGCCTGCACCGCGTGGATGCCGTAAATCATTTCACTCATTGATGGTTCTCATTATGACTGTTCTTTCCCCTCTCCCCCCTGGGGAGAGGGTCAGGGTGAGGGGCGGAACTTACTCCGCCTGTTTTTTCTTCGCTGCACGTTTTGCTTTGGTGGCAGCAGCGATTTTCTGCGTCTTCGCAGAAGGTTTTTTCGCTGAGCGAGCGTCTTTCTTTGCCGCCTTCGGCTTTTGCTTCTTCTCGCCGCGGAACGCGCTGTCTGGCTCGAAGTTTACCTTCTTACCCGCCTGGCGACGTTTACCGCCGCCCGGTTTACCGTTTCCGCCTTTTTTCGCCCGTTCACGCTCGGTTTTACCGACGTTACGCGGCGCACGCTCGCTGGAGATGAGGCTGAAGTCGATTTTACGGTCGTCCATATTCACGGCTTCAACTTTCACTTCCACACGGTCGCCCAGACGGTAGGTCTGACCGCCCGATTCGCCAATCAGGCGCTGACCAACCTGGTCGAAGCGGTAGTAGTCGTTATCCAGGCTGGAGACGTGCACCAGACCGTCGATAAATAGCTCGTCCAGACGCACGAAGAAACCAAAGCCGGTCACGCTGGCAATCACGCCTTTAAAGACGTTGCCCACCTGGTCCAGCATAAAGTCACACTTCAGCCAGTCCGCTACGTCGCGCGTGGCTTCATCAGCACGACGCTCGGTCATGGAACAGTGCTGACCGAGCTGCAGCATCTCTTCCATCGAATAGTGGTAACCGCCGGTTTCGGTAGTGTTCCCTTTATGGCCCTGCTCCTGCGCCAGCAGATACTTGATCGCGCGGTGCAGAGAGAGGTCAGGATAGCGACGGATCGGCGAGGTGAAATGCGCGTAAGACTGCAACGCCAGGCCGAAGTGTCCCCGGTTTTCCGGATCGTAAATCGCCTGCTTCATCGAACGCAACAGCATCGTCTGCAGCATTTCTGCGTCAGGACGGTCGCCAATGGACTCCAGCAGCTCGGCGTAATCGCGCGGTTCAGGCTTGTTGCCGCCAGGCAGCTCCAGACCCAGTTCCGCCAGTACTGAACGGAACGCGGTGATGGCTTCCGTTGACGGCTTATCGTGAATACGGAACAGCGCTGGCTCTTTGGCTTTCTCAACGAAACGCGCTGCCGAGATGTTCGCCAGGATCATACACTCTTCGATCAGCTTGTGCGCATCATTACGCTGGGTCTGCTCGATACGCTCAATGCGACGCTCTGCGTTGAAGATAAACTTCGCTTCTTCGCTCTCGAACGAGATCCCGCCGCGCTCTTCGCGTGCCTGATCCAGCGTTTTGTAGAGGTTATGCAGTTCTTCAATATGTTTGACCAGCGGCGCGTATTGTTCGCGCAGATCCTGGTCGCCCTGCAGCATATGCCAGACCTTGGTATAGGTCAGACGCGCATGGGAACTCATGACCGCTTCATAGAACTTGTAGCCGGTTAAGCGCCCTTTGGTGGAGATAGTCATCTCACACACCATACAGAGGCGATCAACCTGCGGGTTCAGGGAGCACAGGCCGTTAGAGAGCACTTCCGGCAGCATCGGTATTACCTGAGAGGGGAAATACACCGAGGTACCACGGCTGCGCGCTTCGTTATCCAGCGGGGTGTGCGGACGCACATAGTAGCTCACGTCCGCAATCGCCACCCACAGACGCCATCCGCCACCGCGTTTTTTCTCACAGTAAACGGCATCATCGAAGTCGCGGGCATCTTCGCCATCAATGGTGACCAGCGGCAGGGAGCGCAGATCCACGCGGCCCACTTTGGACTCTTCCGGCACTTCTTCACGCAGACTTTCGATCTGATCTTCAACCGCTTTCGGCCAGATGTAGGGGATCTCATGGGTGCGCAATGCCATATCAACGGCCATGCCAGTGCCCATGTTATCGCCCAGGACTTCCACGATTTTACCAACCGCTTTGGTGCGACGCGTTGGGCGCTGAGTGAGTTCTACCACAACCACAAAGCCCATGCGTGCGCCCATCACCTCTTCAGGCGGGATCAGGATGTCAAAGCTCAGACGGCTGTCGTCCGGCACCACAAAGCCCACACCCGCATCAGTGAAGTAACGGCCAACAATCTGGCTGGTTTTTGGCACCAGTACGCGCACCACGCGCGCTTCCCGGCGACCTTTACGGTCAGCACCCAGCGGCTGCGCCAGGATCTGGTCGCCGTGGATACACATTTTCATTTGTTCAGATGACAGATACAGGTCATCTTTGCGGCCTTCCACGCGCAGGAAGCCAAAGCCATCACGGTGCCCAATCACGGTGCCTTTCAGCAAGTCGAGGCGTTCAGGCAGCGCGTAGCACTGGCGGCGGGTAAAGACCAGTTGCCCGTCGCGCTCCATGGCACGCAGGCGACGGCGAAGGGCTTCAATTTGCTCTTCACCTTCAATATTTAATTCAACGGCAAGTTCTTCACGATTGGCGGGTTTTTCGCGTTTTGTTAAGTGTTCAATGATGAACTCGCGGCTGGGGATAGGATTCGCGTATTTTTCGGCTTCGCGTTCCTGGAAAGGATCTTGTGACATGTCGGTTCCTCCGTTGTCAGCTCCGGTGGAAATTTTCTTCATTCCACCAGCAATAATTTATAAAGCGGTTGATTCTCTTCAACCAAATCGGCCAGCGTGTAGTTATCCAGTTCCTTGAGAAAACTTTGCACAGCCTTAGAAAGCGCCTGTTTCAGGCGGCAAGCGGGTGTAATGTGGCAAAACTCACTGCTACAGTTCACCAGAGACAAGGGCTCCAGTTCGCGTACCACATCCCCGATGCGAATACTCTGCGCCGGTTTACCGAGACGGATCCCCCCATTCTTCCCACGGACGGCAGCAACGTATCCGGCACGACTAAGTTGATTGATTATTTTGACCATATGATTACGAGATACGCCGTATACCTCCGTCACTTCAGAGATACTGGTCATCTTCCCATCGGGTAACGACGCCATGTAAATCAGCGCACGTAAGCCGTAATCGGTGAAACTTGTTAACTGCACATCAACCTCAGGAAAAAGGGAAAACGCGGTCAAACCGCAGAGATATTCATTAATGATGATAAACCAGCCAGATAGATAGCGGCTAATTTATTTGACAGACGGGGCGAAAAAGCGGAGATCCAGGAGCGGTCGCCGGATGGCGCTACGCTTATCCGGCCTACGAGTTTCCCCGCAGGCCAGCATTCACGAAGATTATGCGTCGAACGGGTCGCGCAGGATCATCGTTTCAGTACGATCCGGGCCGGTAGAAATAATATCGATCGGCACTTCGGTCAGTTCTTCAATACGCTTGATGTAATCCAGCGCCGCCTGTGGCAGGCCACTACGCTCTTTCACACCGAAAGTGGTCTCAGACCAGCCCGGCATGGTTTCGTAAATTGGCTCAATGCCTTCCCAGTCATCAGCGGCCAGCGGAGTCGTGGTCACTTCACGACCGTCAGGCATACGGTAGCCGACGCAGATTTTCACTTCTTTCAGGCCGTCCAGCACGTCCAGCTTGGTCAGGCAGAAGCCAGACAGGGAGTTGATCTGCACGGCACGACGCACAGCAACCGCGTCCAGCCAGCCGGTACGACGACGACGACCGGTGGTCGCGCCAAACTCGTTACCCTGCTTGCAGAGGAACTCGCCGGTTTCATCGAACAGCTCGGTCGGGAATGGACCTGCCCCCACACGCGTGGAGTAAGCTTTGATGATGCCCAGAACGTAATCCACATAACGTGGACCCAGGCCAGAGCCGGTCGCCACGCCACCTGCGGTGGTGTTAGAAGAGGTTACGTACGGATAGGTACCGTGGTCGATGTCCAGCAGCGTACCCTGCGCACCTTCGAACATAACGAAATCGCCACGCTTGCGCGCCTGGTCCAGCAGATCGGACACATCAACAACCATACCGGTCAGAATGTCTGCAATCGCCATGACGTCATCCAGCACTTTCTGGTAGTCAACAGCGTCAGCTTTGTAGAAGTTCACCAGCTGGAAGTTGTGATATTCCATCACTTCTTTCAGTTTTTCAGCGAAGGTGGCTTTGTCGAAGAGATCGCCCACGCGCAGACCGCGACGTGCCACTTTATCTTCATAAGCCGGGCCGATACCACGACCGGTCGTACCGATCGCTTTCGCACCACGTGCTTTCTCACGCGCGACGTCCAAAGCCACGTGATAATCCAGGATCAGCGGGCAGGCTTCGGAGAGCAGCAGACGCTCACGAACAGGGATACCACGGTCTTCCAGACCCTTCATCTCTTTCATCAGCGCAGCGGGAGACAGCACAACGCCGTTACCGATGATGCTGGTGACGTTTTCGCGAAGAATGCCTGATGGAATAAGATGGAGGACGGTTTTTTCACCGTTGATTACGAGAGTATGGCCTGCGTTGTGACCGCCCTGGTAGCGTACAACATATTTAGCCCGTTCAGTCAGAAGATCAACAATCTTCCCTTTACCTTCGTCACCCCATTGGGTGCCCAGTACGACGACGTTGTTACCCATTTTTTTCAAAATCACCGTTTGCTTAAAAATGGATTCTACCATCGCTTTTTCAGATATACAGCACTTTTTGACCTCAAAATACGCCAAATCCGACCACTTTTTGATCAGCCAATCGTTTTCCTCAACATGTAGTAGATCACGATGCCAGCAACCACAAGTCCACCGCCGAAACGGCGCAAAATATTATCCGGAAGTTGGCTCATGGTCTCGATCATGCGGCGCCAGGCACGCGGATAAAGCATCGGTCCCAGGCCTTCCAGCACTAACACCAGGGCCAGCGCCAGCCAAATCGTTGAATTCATTTTTATTCCTTATAAAAGAAAACCACCGCTCCGGAGGGAGCGGTGGTTTGAATACTCAAACGTGCCAGAGTTTATCGTGTTGCGTTAGTCGGCGTCTTCATATAACGGAAGAAATCGCTGTCCGGGCTGAGCACCATCACATCCTGGTTGCTCTGGAAGCTATTCTCGTAAGCACGCAGGCTACGGATAAAGGCGTAGAAGTCGGGATCCTGGCTGAAGGCATCTGCGAACAGCTTCGCCGCTTCCGCATCACCTTCACCGCGCAGAATACGGCCCTGACGTTCAGATTCCGCCAGCGTCTTGGTAACTTCGTAGTCCGCTGCCGCACGCAGCTTCTCAGCCTCTTCCTGGCCTTGTGAACGGTGGCGACGGGCTACCGCTTCACGCTCGGCGCGCATACGGTTATAGATCGCTTCGGACACTTCAGCTGGCAGGTTGATCTGCTTGATACGCACGTCAACCACTTCGATACCCAGCGCAGCCATACTGTTCGGGTTGATCACCGGCACTTTACCGTTGGTTTCAGCCTGAACGCGTTCAGCTGCTTTCGCAATCGCGTCATCCGCTGCTGGCGTTTCCACTTCGTCTTCCGTGCCCGCGGTACCGGAATTCAGCGCATCGCGCACTTCCAGGGTCAGACGACCGCGGGAGTCGGTCACGATGTCTTTCACATCCAGACGACCAATTTCAGAACGCAGACGGTCAGAGAACTTACGTTTTAGCAGCACTTCCGCCTGAGAAACGTCGCCACCCCCGGTTGCCAGGAAGTAACGGCTGAAATCGCTGATGCGCCATTTGATGTAGGAATCAACGATCAGGTCTTTCTTCTCTTTGGTCACGAAACGGTCAGCCTGGTTATCCATAGTCTGGATACGCGCATCCAGCGTTTTCACTGACTGAATGAACGGCACCTTGAAGTGCAGGCCCGGTTCATAAATCACCGGACGTTTGTCACTGTCACGCACGACGCTGCTGAACTGGAACTTGATCCCACGCTCGCCCTCTTTCACCACAAAGATCGAGGTATACAGCACGACCAGTACGATGACGATGATCGCAATAACTGACTTACGCATCCTTATTCCCCCTGACGCTGGTAGTCGTTACGCTGCGCGTTAGCACGGCGTTGGTCCATAATGTCACCATCGTTCGAAGAAGGCGTTGTGTTCGTGCTGGCGCTGCCCGATGACGCTGGCGGCAGACGCAGCAGGTTGTTTGCTCCGCTGGTGTTTTTCGCGGCCGGTGCAGAACCGCCTTTCAGCATCTGATCCAGCGGCAGCACCATCAGGTTTCCACCTTTGCTGTCGTTAACCAACACTTTGCGGGTATGGCTCAGCACTTTTTCCATGGTCTCGATATAGAGACGCTCACGGGTAATTTCTGGCGCTGCTTTATATTCCGGCAGAATCTTCGCGAAGCGAGCCACTTCACCCTGTGCTTCCAGGATGGTCTGCGTCTTATACGCGCGTGCTTCTTCCAGAATACGCTGCGCCTGACCGTTAGCACGTGGCTGAACTTCGTTGGTGTACGCTTCCGCTTCACGGATGTACTGCTGTTCGTTTTCACGGGCAGCAATCGCATCATCAAATGCGGCCTTCACCTCTTCCGGCGGACGAGCAGCCTGGAAGTTAACGTCCAGTAGGGTGATACCCATGTTGTACGGACGAATGGTCTCCTCCAGCTCGCGCTGGGTATCGCTACGAATAACGGTACGACCTTCGGTGAGAATGCGGTCCATGGTGTATTTACCAATCACACCACGCAGGGCGCTGTCAGTCGCCTGACGCAGGCTGTCATCGGCGCTGGTTACGCTAAACAGATAACGTTCAGGATCGGTCACGCGGTACTGGACGTTCATCTCAACGCGCACCACGTTCTCATCAGACGTCAGCATCACGCCAGAGGCGGCCAGTTCACGGACGGACTCCACGTTTACCGCTGTCACGTCGTCAATGAAGGTCGGCTTCCAGTTCAGGCCCGGCTCAACCAGATGGCTAAACTTACCGAAACGGGTGACCACGCCGCGTTCTGCTTCTTTAATGGTGTAGAACCCGCTGGCTGCCCAGATGATTACCACCGCAGCGGCCACAATGCCCACTACGCGGCCACCCATTGGCGGGCGCGGACTCTGAGTGGAATTACCCCCTGAGCCAGAACCTTTTCCTCCGCCCAGGCCACCAAGCTTTTTGCTCAGCTTGCGGAAGATATCATCCAGATCCGGCGGCCCCTGCTCGCGACCACCTTTATTGCCATTTCCCCCAGAGTTGCCGCCTTGATTATTGCTGCTTCCCCACGGGTCGCGGTCTTGTCCGTTATTACCGGGCTGATTCCACGCCATGTATATGCTCCATATTTGTTATGCAAGGGCGAATTTTTCAGGCTTCCCCTTTCTGATCAGACGATATAGTCCGCCAGCGCAGGTTCTTGTTTACAGAGGCGACGCCAGTCAACGATCGGCATACGCACCTGCATCCCCACGCTGCCGTCATCCTCCATCCACTCTTTTTCTATCGCCTGAAGCTGATAAAACCGGCTGCGCAGCCTGCCTTCCTGTGGCGGCAGGCGCAGCGTGTGCTGCGCTACCTCACCGGAAAGACGTTCTGTCAAAGCCTGGAAAAGCAGTGGCACACCAATACCGGCCTGAGCAGAAAGCCAGACCCGAATCGGTTTGTTCTCTTCATCTCGGTCGATACGCGGTTCGAAATCCTCCAGCATATCGATCTTGTTCATCACCAACAGCGTGGGAATTTCGTGGGCATCAATCTCTTCCAGCACCACGTTCACCGCGTCGATGTTCTCCTGCACGCGTACGTCAGCCGCATCAATCACGTGCAGCAGCAGGGTCGCCTGTCGCGTCTCCTGCAACGTCGCTTTAAACGCCGCCACCAGATCGTGTGGCAAATGGCGGATAAACCCTACGGTATCCGCCAGCACCGTTTCACCCACGTCTGCTACGTCAATACGACGCAGCGTAGGGTCCAGGGTCGCAAACAGCTGGTCTGCGGCATAAACCTGGGCCTCGGTTATCTGGTTAAACAGGGTGGATTTACCGGCGTTGGTATAACCCACCAGCGACACGGTCGGGATGTCAGCTTTAGTTCGCGCCCGACGCCCCTGTTCACGCTGTTTCTCTACACGTTCCAGACGCGAGAGGATCTGGGTAATACGGCCACGCAGTAAACGACGGTCGGTTTCGAGCTGGGTTTCACCCGGACCGCGCAAACCGATCCCGCCTTTTTGTCTTTCAAGGTGGGTCCAGCCACGCACCAGACGCGTCGCCAGATGGCGCAGCTGTGCAAGCTCAACCTGCAATTTCCCTTCATGGGTACGTGCACGCTGAGCAAAAATGTCTAAAATCAATCCCGTGCGGTCGATCACACGGCATTCGCAGAGAGCTTCCAGGTTGCGCTCCTGGGCTGGAGACAGCGCATGATCAAACAACACGACTGACGCGCCGGTTGCTTTTACGGCATCCGCAATTTCTACTGCTTTACCTTCACCAACAAAATACTTTGGGTGCGGCGCTTTACGGCTACCGGTAATCACCTGCATTGCTTCGACACCGGCGGAAGAGACCAGAGATTCAAACTCCTGGAGATCTTCCATATCTTTGTCTTGCGAAAAATAGATGTGTACCAGCACCGCCTGCTCACCGGCATCATAACGGTCAAACAAGCGTAAACCTCTCTAAAAAGATCAGCGGGGAACGCAGGATCCCTGGCTCCCCGTGTGGATAACAGCTGAAACCTTATTCGGTTTCGTCGCTGTCCTGCGCTGGCGTTGAAGAACCCTGCGCGTTGCTGCCATGATGGTAGTTACTGCCAGTGCCGCCGCCAGCGTTATTGCTGTGATGAGAGACTGGACGGGACGGAACAACAGTAGAGATAGCGTGCTTGTAGACCATCTGACTGACCGTGTTTTTCAACAGGATCACAAACTGATCGAAAGACTCAATCTGACCTTGCAGCTTAATACCATTCACCAAATAAATAGAAACTGGAACACGTTCCCGACGCAATGCGTTCAGGAACGGATCTTGTAAAGATTGCCCCTTAGCCATTCTATCTTTTCCTTATATGCTTGTTTTGTACTTAGAACCTTGCGATTCTGAAAAATTGCGCACGATACGTCTCAATTGTACACATTCAGTGGGCGATATCACCAACAACCTCAATCACCTCGTTTAACGCCTGTTGCGGTTTTTCACTGTCTAACCAGTGAACTCCCTCCCAACCGCGCAACCAGGTGATCTGGCGCTTCGCTAACTGTCTCGTGGCGCAAACACCTCGATAAACCATTTCATCGTATGAAATCTCACCTTCAAGATACGACCACATCTGGCGGTATCCCACACAACGAACGGAAGGCATATCCGTATGCAAATCTCCACGGGCAAATAGCGCCCGCACTTCTGCTTCAAAATCTGAAGCTAACATCTGATGAAAACGCTGCTCAATTCGTTGATGGAGCAGTTCACGGCTCGCCGGGGCGATGGCGAACTGATGCACCTGATACGGCAGAGCGTCTCCTGACGTTTGCGTCAGTTCCGTTAAAGTTTTACCCGAAATGAAAAAAACTTCCAGTGCCCGGGAAAGCCTTTGCGGATCATTTGGATGGATTCGCGCTGCCGCAACCGGGTCAATCTCTGCTAGTTGCTTATGCAACACGTCCCATCCCTGCTCTGCCGCCTGTTGCTCAATCTTTGCTCTCACGTCAGGATCTGCGGAAGGTAAAGGTGATAATCCTTCCAGCAGCGCCTTAAAGTAGAGCATGGTGCCGCCAACCAACAGCGGTATACGTCCCGCCGCCGTAATCTCGGCCATCTCGGCTAAGGCATCCCGGCGGAAATCCGCTGCGGAGTAAGCCTCTGCCGGGTCGAGAATATCCAGCAAACGGTGCGGTGCCGCACGCAGTTCTTCTGCGCCAGGCTTCGCCGTACCGATGTCCATCCCCCGATAGATGAGGGCGGAATCAACGCTAATCAACTCTACAGGCAAAACTTTGCGTAACTCAATGGCTAACGCCGTTTTGCCGGAGGCCGTTGGGCCCATTAAAAAAATTGCCTTTGGCAGGCTTGCCTTACTTACGTCAGTCATGTTTCAGGGCGGTCATCGCCGTTTTCAAATCAACAGGTTGTAATAACCCACCCGGCGGCGCTTTCACCAGCTGTGGGCAGAGGCGTTCGACCTCCGCCAGCACGGTAATCGCCTGCGCCATACTCC
The DNA here is from genome assembly GCF_001729765.1 of Enterobacter kobei. Classification (NCBI taxonomy): domain Bacteria; kingdom Pseudomonadati; phylum Pseudomonadota; class Gammaproteobacteria; order Enterobacterales; family Enterobacteriaceae; genus Enterobacter; species Enterobacter kobei. The sequence continues at coordinate 359,177 of NZ_CP017181.1, read as the reverse complement.
ACGGTGTATGTTCGCTGGCCAGATGGCGAGCGATCCACTGCGCGGTGTTGGCGGCCTCAAACGATGTTTGCTGCGCCAGGTAGCCTATCAGTTCAGGAATCAAGTTTTGTAAATTTTGTTGGCGTAAGGGTAAAGGCACTGCGCGAATTGTCACATGTTGTGGTTCGAGCACCATTTCAATGCCCATTTGCGCCAGTAGGGCCTCTGTACGCTGCAATACCCGCGTTTCTTCAGCGGATATTTTCAGACGAACCGGGATCAATAACGGCTGCGCACAGGCCGCATTTTCCCCTGGCGTCAGTTGCGCCTGTTTGAGCCAGCGTTCGGCAACCGGTAACGCCAGAAGCTGCAATTTGCCGTCGCGTTCTAGCAATGCCATATCCGGTGCGATAATCGTCAGCACTCGCCCGAAACTCTGGCCGTGCCCTTCAAGGGACGGTGTCGCCACTGCAACGTGATCTTTGCGCTCAACAGCAGGCGTTTCCAGCAACTTACGGTACAACGCCCCCTGCTGCTTTTGATAGCCGGGTTGAGCGTTCGGATAGTTTGCTCCCGTCGGACGCGTCGTGCTTGCACCGGTTGAGAATCGAGGCGTTTCCGGCTCTCGCGCGACAGCGGGCTGCGCAAAATGGTTGCGGCCCGCAGCGACACGGTTTTCCGGGATGGGACGCGGTGAGGAATCGTCTTTTTCCAGCGGCAATGCAGGCTCAACCTGCTCTTGCAATACGCTCAGCACGCCCTGATAGATAAAATCATGCACCAGACGCGACTGATGGAAGCGCACCTCATGCTTGGCGGGGTGGACGTTAACATCGACCTGATGCGGGTCGATCTCCAGATAAAGCACAAAAGCCGGTTGCTGATCGGCCCCAAGCTTGTCTTCACAGGCCTGACGAATGGCGTGGTTAATGAGGCGGTCGCGCATCATGCGGCCATTCACGTAGCAATACTGAATTTCAGAGAAAGCCGCACTGCTGGCGTTCGGGTCGGCCACCCAGCCACGTAAAGCGAGATCGCCATGCTGCCACTCTATCGCCAGCGCCTGTTCCAGAAATGGCGTTCCGCAGATAGCCCCTAAACGGCGCTCTTTCTGCCCGCCTTCCGCCACCGCGCGATACTGGCGCATCACCTTGCCGTTATGGCTGAGATTAATGGTGACGTCAAAACGCGCCAGCGCGATACGACGAATGATCTCGTCGATATGGCCGAATTCGGTTTTTTCGGTACGCATAAACTTGCGTCGGGCGGGGGTGTTGTAGAATAGATCCAGCACTTCCAGCGTGGTACCGACAGGATGCGCCGCGGGTTTAACCGTCACATCCATGTCGCGTCCTTCGGCGTATGCCTGCCAGGCTTCCTGCTGTTCAGCGGTACGAGAGGTCAACGTCAGGCGGGAAACCGAACTAATACTGGCGAGCGCCTCGCCGCGAAAGCCGAGGCTGATTATTGCTTCAAGATCGTCCAGAGAGGCAATTTTACTGGTTGCATGACGCGCCAGCGCCAGCGCCAGCTCGTCTTTTTTTATCCCACAGCCGTTATCGCGAATGCGGATAAGTTTCGCCCCGCCGCGTTCGATATCAATATCAATGCGGGTAGCTCCCGCATCGAGGCTGTTTTCCACCAGTTCCTTCACCACCGATGCAGGACGTTCCACCACCTCACCGGCGGCGATTTGGTTCGCAAGCTGCGGCGGTAGAACCTGAATCGGCATGATGTCTCCTTAGTTGGTCGCGGTCATCCCACCCGGCAGTGAAGCGTTGGCCACCTGGCCTGCTCCGCCCGACGGCGCGGACTGCAGCGGGTGCGCGTCAAAGTATTTACGCAGACCGTTATAAATCGCTTTGGCAATTTGCTGCTGATAGCTGTCGCTTCCCAGCAGGCGCTCTTCGGCGTTGTTGCTGATAAAGCCGGTCTCCACCAGAATTGACGGAATATCCGGCGAACGCAGCACGCCCAGGCTCGCATGTTCCGGGCGGCGCTTGTGCAATGCCCCGATGCCCTGCAGCTGATTCAACACGTTAGTGGCGACATCATACCCGACGCGCTGGGAATGACCGAACTGTAAATCCAGTACCGCCTGGCTGAGGTACGGGTCTGACTGACTGTTTGCCAGCACATCACCCGCACCGCCCAGCAGTTCTGACTGTTTCTCATGCTCTTCCAGCCAGTTTGCCATCTCGCTGTTTGCCCGGCGGTTTGACAGCACCCACACAGACGCACCCGTGGCACTGCGGTTTGGCGCAGCATCCGCATGAATAGAGACCAGGAAATTGGCATTTTGCTTACGCGCCACGTCCGAGCGACCCATAACGGAAATAAAATAGTCGCCGTCGCGGGTCAACACGCCTTTAAACATAGGATCGTCATTCAGCAGCGCGCGCAGCTTGCGGGCAATGGCAATTGTGACGTTTTTCTCCCGCGTGCCTCCCGGGCCAATCGCACCAGGATCCTGACCACCGTGTCCGGCATCAATGGCGATAATCACTTTATCACCGCTGATCGCGCGGCGCGCACTGGCCGCCGGACGCGTTACCGTATTGCTGCTGGTTGCTGCGGTAATGCGATCGTTCTGCGATTTAAACGGATTACGCGCGGGTTCCGATGGACGCGGAGTATACACAGGCTCCTCCACGCGTTTCGCGACAACCGGTGGCGGCGGAGGCGGCGGCGGAACGTCGGCATTGATGGTAAAAACTACCGTATAGTTCGCGCCGTTTTGCTGCTTAACCGCTTTCGTTTTGCCCTTTTCGGTGAGATCCACCACCAGGCGCAATGACTGGCTGTCCTGCGGGTTACCCGAGCGGATACTTTTCACCAGGTTGTTACCGCTGAACCGAAGCGGGAGCCCCTGAATCACCCCGGTCTGTTTGATATCCAGCGCCACGCTGTGGCTGTCTGGTTGTGAAAAAGCGTATTCAGGGTCACCCATAAAGCTAAACGTGATCCGGGCCTGGCTTTCGCCGTTCGACACCTGAATATCCGAAAGGCTTGCCGCCCCGGCCTGCGCGCACAGCAGCACCGAAGCAGCTAACAGCCAACCTTTAACGCGATTTTTCATCCCGTCATCCCTACGCTTAACCGGCGAGACGCGCCAGTAAGGAACACCCTGATGAGGAAACCGCACTGATGCGAGCCTCACGCCCTTGTGCCTGGTAATCTATGTGAATTTCGACATCCGGGTCAGGTAACACACCCGCACCTTGTTGCGGCCACTCCACCAGGCAGATGGCATCATTGGCAAAATAATCACGGATCCCCATAAATTCCAGCTCCTCAGGATCCGCAAGGCGATATAAATCAAAGTGGTACACCATGAGATTGTCGAGGGTGTACGGCTCGACGAGCGTGTAGGTTGGGCTTTTCACATTCCCGTTATGCCCTAACGCCTGCAAAAAACCCCGGCTGAAAGTGGTTTTACCCGCCCCTAAATCACCATACAGATAAATGACGGTTGCCCCCTGACAGGCCTGCGCCACGCGCTTGCCGAGATCTAAAGTGGCTTGTTCATCAGGTAAAGGAATCGCTCGATTAGTCATTTTCTACGTCAATCACATCCGGGTTAACAACACGCCGTAGCGTGCAAAAAAGATCGGTGGCCAGCATACCGCGTGTTCCATATCGCGCCGCCAGTTTATCTGCCGCGACACCGTGGGCCACGCAGCCCGCACAGGCTGCATCATAAAGGGGAAGTTTCTGTCCAAGCAATGCGCCGATGATACCGGAAAGCACGTCGCCCATACCGCCGCTCGCCATGCCCGCATTTCCGGCATCAATAATGCCCAGCGCCTCGTCACTGGCAACGACGGTTCCTGCCCCTTTCAAAACGGCAACACCTCCGTAACGTTTTACCAGACGCTGAGCAGAAAGTAAGCGATCGCTTTCAATTTCTGCGACGCTGCAGTTAAGCAGGCGCGCGGCTTCGCCGGGGTGTGGCGTCAGGATGCGATTGTGACGCTTATCCGGGTTTATTGCCAGAAGGTTAAGCGCGTCGGCATCCCACAGCATCGGTTTACGAAAATTCTCGACTTTTTGCAGGGCCTGTTTACCCCATTCCTGTTGCCCAAGCCCTGGGCCAATGACCACGACATCCGCCCATTCGAGGCTTTCCTCAAGCGTCTGGGGCGTAAGCTCATGCACCATCAGCTCCGGTCGGGCTGTGATTAGCGGTGCAATGTTCTCAATACGAGTGAGAATTCGCACTAAACCAGCACCGCTGCGTAATGCTGCCTCGCCGGTCATGCGAATCGCCCCTGCCGTACCGCGATCGCCACCAATAATCACCAGCCTGCCGTGGTCGCCCTTATGGGATGTCGGACGGCGCGGCGGAAACCACTCAGTCAGCAGCGATGCATCAAAACGGGCGATGCGCATTTCCTGCCCGGCTAGCCAGCCCTCCAGCCCGAGCGCGTTATGGTGTAATACGCCGACCACATCCCGTGCTTTACCGGTTAACAGACCCGGCTTCAAAGCAATGAAGGTCACGGTGTGCGCAGCCTGGATGACGGCGCCAGGCGTCGCGCCGGTTTGCGCGTTCAGGCCTGAAGGGATATCCAGCGCCACTACCGGGGCGCAATGTCTGTTGGCGTGTTCAATCAGCGCGGCAATATTCTCGCGGGGAGCACTGCGCAGCCCGGTACCCAGCAGACCATCAATAATCAGATCGACATCCTCCGGCCAGACGATATCAGGCGCATGAATCACACCGCCGGCATTCAGCCATGCCTCCCGCGCTGCGCTGGCCTCTTCTGGCAGGGGCTTATCACTTTCCAGCGCCAGCAGCGTAACGCGAATACCGGCAGCTACCGCAAGACGGGCAATGACGTAGCCGTCCCCGCCGTTATTGCCGTGTCCGCACAAAATCAGCCAGTGGGTGGATTGCGGCCAGGCGCTGCGGGCAACGGTAAATGCTGCTTCTCCCGCACGCTGCATCAGTTCATAAAGGGTGATCCCGAGGCTGTCTGCAGCCTCTTTTTCGGCGCGCCGGAGGTCATCCGCATGCCAGATGGAATGTGGTATACTTGCGGGGTTTTTCTTCACTGTATGGTCCGTCATGTCACAGCCCCTCGATCTCAATGAGTTAGCGCAAAAAATAAAACAGTGGGGTGCTGAGCTTGGCTTCCAGAAGGTGGGTATTACCGACACCGACCTCTCCGCCAGCGAGCCAAAACTGCAGGCCTGGCTGGACAAACAATACCACGGCGAAATGGAGTGGATGGCGCGTCACGGCATGATGCGTGCCCGCCCACACGAGCTTTTACCAGGTACCTTGCGCGTCATCAGCGTACGCATGAACTATCTGCCTGCCAACGCAGCTTTTGCGCGCACGCTAAAAAATCCCTCTCTGGGTTACGTTAGCCGGTACGCCCTGGGGCGTGATTACCATAAGCTTCTGCGTAACCGTTTAAAAAAACTCGGGGAAACTATTCAGCAGCACTGTGTTTCGCTGAATTTTAGACCCTTTGTTGATTCCGCGCCTATTCTTGAGCGCCCGATCGCTGAAAAAGCCGGGCTTGGCTGGACAGGTAAGCACTCACTTATCCTTAGCCGTGACGCCGGATCGTTCTTCTTCCTTGGCGAATTGCTGATTGATTTACCGTTACCGATAGACGGCCCGGTGGAGGAAGGCTGTGGCCGCTGCGTGGCCTGCATGACCATCTGCCCGACGGGGGCTATCGTTGAGCCTTATACCGTTGATGCCCGTCGCTGCATCTCCTATCTCACTATCGAACTGGAAGGGGCCATTCCGGAGGAGTTTCGACCACTTATCGGCAACCGCATCTACGGCTGCGATGACTGCCAGCTGATCTGCCCGTGGAACCGTTATTCGCAGCTTACGGATGAAGAGGATTTCAGCCCGCGTAAGGCGCTGCATGCGCCACAACTCATCGAACTGTTCGCCTGGAGCGAAGCCTGGTTCCTGAAAGTGACGGAAGGCTCGGCCATTCGTCGTATCGGTCATCTGCGCTGGCTGCGTAATGTCGCCGTCGCGCTGGGTAATGCCCCGTGGGATGAAGCGAACATTCAGGCTCTTGAAAGCCGTAGAGGTGAGCACCCACTTCTTGATGAACACATAGAATGGGCGATTGCGCAGCAGATTGAGAAGCGTAATGCCTGTGTGGTTGAGGTGCAGCTTCCGAAAAAACAGCGGCTGGTCAGGGTCATCGAAAAAGGACTTACGCGGGATGCGTGAACTATTCACAGCCTGTGTATAAAAATAAAAACTCAAGCGCCATCTGGGCTTGAGAAGAGGTCAAGTGATCTCAATAACATTTTGAAATCAAATTTTCTTCAATTTATACAATCACTTGAAAGGATATTATTCACCCTGCTAACTTTCTGCACAGTCAGGATTAAAGACGAAATCTGTGGATAACTCTGTTCACAAGAGTATTTCAGAAGAAATAGAAAACGTCCCCAACGACTCTTTTCGCTGTGGATAATTTAGATATGAAGAAGAATTTGGAGCGGGAAACGAGACTCGAACTCGCGACCCCGACCTTGGCAAGGTCGTGCTCTACCAACTGAGCTATTCCCGCTTGGGTGGTCCGTGCTCTGAAAGCACTTTCAAATTTTGGAGCGGGAAACGAGACTCGAACTCGCGACCCCGACCTTGGCAAGGTCGTGCTCTACCAACTGAGCTATTCCCGCTTGGGCAGTCTGTGCTGTGAAAGCACTTTTCAAATTTTGGAGCGGGAAACGAGACTCGAACTCGCGACCCCGACCTTGGCAAGGTCGTGCTCTACCAACTGAGCTATTCCCGCAAATCTGTACTGCTTTTGTTGCTGTCGTAACGTGTAATTCTCTGTCGTTACGGGAGGCGCATTATACGAGAAATCCTTTTAGCTGCAACCCCCCTTAAAGCGATTTTTTCGAAATTCAGTTCAAATGCTTATTAAATCGGCAAGCTGAACAATTTAACGACAAAAACCCGGCCACGCAAGGCGCCGGTTCTCAAAATCACAGCATAATAAAGTTTTCGCGGTAGTACGCAAGCTCTGCCACAGACTCACGAATATCGTCCATCGCCTGGTGCGTCCCCTGCTTTTTAAAGCCATCAAGGATTTCAGGTTTCCAGCGGCGCGCCAGCTCTTTCAGGGTACTGACATCCAGATAGCGGTAGTGGAAGTAAGACTCCAGCTCCGGCATGTACTTAAACAGGAAGCGGCGATCCTGGCCAATGCTATTCCCACAGATAGGCGATTTACCTGCCGGAACCCATTGTTTCAGGAACTCAAGCGTCGCCAGTTCTGCCTCGCGATCGCCCAACGTGCTGGCCTTCACGCGATCCACCAGGCCGCTGCCGGTGTGGGTGCGCACGTTCCATTCATCCATCAAAGCCAGCTGATCGTCGGACTGATGCACGGCAATCGTCGGCCCTTCGGCCAGAATATTCAGGTTGGCGTCCGTCACCAGAGTTGCAATCTCAATAATGCGATCGCGCTCGGGATCCAGCCCGGTCATTTCGAGATCGATCCAAATCAGGTTGTTTTCATCCGCGCTCATGTTATTTTCCACCCTTCTCGCATAACCGGCAGTAGCAGGTTAACTAGTATTAATTAGAGTGTATCATAGAGGTTTTGCCCCTTACGGGCGACCAGGAGCCAGCGCGATTGAGTAAAAATAAACTCTCCAAAGGGCAGCAGCGCCGCGTAAACGCCAACCACCAGCGCCGTCTTAAAACCACTTCGGAGAAGCCGGATTATGACGATAACCTGTTTGGTGAAGCGACAGAAGGCGTCGTCATCAGCCGTTTCGGTATGCATGCCGATGTGGAATCCGCCGACGGGGATATTCACCGCTGCAATATCCGTCGCACCATCCGTTCACTGGTTACCGGCGATCGCGTGGTCTGGCGTCCGGGTAAAGAGGCGGCTGAAGGGGTCACGGTTAAAGGTATCGTTGAAGCCGTGCATGAACGCACGTCGGTGCTCACCCGCCCGGATTTCTACGATGGCGTGAAGCCGATTGCCGCCAACATTAACCAGATCGTGATTGTTTCGGCTATTTTACCTGAGCTTTCGCTCAATATTATCGACCGTTACCTTGTCGCCTGCGAAACGCTGCAGGTTGAGCCGATCATTGTATTAAACAAAATCGATCTGCTGGACGACGACGGGATGGCCTTCGTCAATGAGCAGATGGATATCTATCGCAATATTGGCTATCGCGTCCTGATGGTCTCCAGCCATACCAAAGATGGTCTGAAACCGCTGGAAGAGGCGCTCACCGATCGCATCAGCATCTTTGCGGGCCAGTCCGGCGTGGGCAAATCGAGTCTGCTGAACAATTTGCTTGGCCTCCAGCAGGCGATCCTTACCAATGATGTGTCTGATGTCTCGGGTCTTGGCCAGCACACCACCACCGCATCACGCCTGTATCACTTCCCGCACGGGGGCGATGTCATCGACTCCCCGGGCGTGCGCGAGTTCGGTTTGTGGCATCTTGAACCGGAACAAATCTTCAACGGATTTGTCGAATTCCATGATTATTTAGGCGCTTGCAAGTACCGCGACTGTAAACACGATAACGACCCAGGTTGCGCTATCCGTGAAGCGGTCGAAAAAGGTGAGATTGCGGAGACCCGCTTCGAGAATTACCACCGCATTCTTGAGAGCATGGATCAGGTAAAAACGCGTAAAAACTTTTCTGATTCTGACAACTGACAACTAAGCTAAGCATCGCTAAAATCGTCCCCTTTTTTCAGGTTCCGGCGGCTTACCGCCGGATCAGGAACGACAAAACAATGGCCTGGAGGCTACCTTGTTAAACGCATTTAAACTTTCGCTTCAATACATTCTGCCAAAACTGTGGCTCACTCGCCTGGCGGGCTGGGGCGCAAGCAAACGCGCGGGCTGGCTGACCAAACTGGTCATCGACCTTTTTGTGAAGTATTACAAGGTCGACATGAAAGAGGCACAGAAGCCAGACACCGCCAGCTACCGTACCTTCAACGAGTTTTTTGTACGCCCGCTACGCGATGAAGTGCGTCCGCTGAACACCGACCCTAACGTACTGGTGATGCCCGCTGACGGCGTGATCAGCCAGCTGGGTAATATCGAAGACGACAAAATCCTGCAGGCGAAAGGCCATAACTACAGCCTGGAAGCGCTGCTGGCGGGTAACTACCTGATGGCGGACCTGTTCCGTAACGGTACGTTTGCGACCACCTACCTGTCGCCGCGCGACTATCACCGCGTACACATGCCGTGTAACGGTATCCTGCGTGAGATGATCTACGTTCCGGGCGATCTCTTCTCCGTGAACCACCTGACCGCGCAGAACGTACCGAACCTGTTTGCCCGTAACGAACGCGTCATCTGCCTGTTCGATACTGAATTTGGCCCGATGGCGCAAATTCTGGTGGGCGCGACCATTGTCGGCAGTATTGAAACCGTCTGGGCTGGCACCATCACGCCTCCGCGTGAAGGTATCATCAAACGCTGGACGTGGCCTGCTGGTGAAGCGGAAGGCTCTGTCGCCCTGCTGAAAGGTCAGGAGATGGGGCGCTTCAAGCTGGGCTCTACCGTTATCAACCTGTTTGCGCCGGGCAAAGTGAAGCTAGCTGAACAGCTTGAAAGCCTGTCGGTGACCAAACTTGGCCAGCCGCTGGCAGTCTCCACCGAAACTTTTGTGACACCCGATGCAGAACCTGCTCCGCTGTCACAAGAAGAGATCAACGCCGAGCATGACGCCAGCCCGCTGGTTGACGACAAAAAAGACGAAGGCTAACAACAGAAGGATCGCTGACGTGCGCCCGATTATCGTTCTACTGATGGCCTGGTGCCTCAGCATGGGGGCGTACGCAGCGACAGCCCCCGACGCCAAACAGATAAGTCAGGAACTGGAGCAGGCAAAAGCGGCCAAACCCGCTCAGCCAGAGACCGTCGAGTCGCTTCAGTCCGCACTGAACGCGCTTGAAGAGCGGAAAGGCTCTCTTGAGCGCGCTCAGCAATATCAGCAAGTTATCGACAACTTCCCCAAACTCTCGCAAACATTGCGCGCGCAGCTGGCGAATCTGCGTGATGAGCCGCGCGATGTGCCAGCCAACATGACCACGGACGCCCTGAATCAGGAAATCCTGCAGGTCAGCAGCCAGCTTCTGGAGAAGAGCCGTCTGGCTCAGCAGGAGCAAGAGCGTGCACGTGAAATTGCCGACTCCCTCAGCCAGCTCCCGCAGCAGCAAACCGACGCCCGTCGCCAGCTTAATGAAGTTGAGCGCCGCGTGGGTACGCAAACTGGCAACACGCCGCAGGCGCAGGCACAAAATCTTGGCCTGCAGGCGGAATCGGCGCGTCTGAAAGCCCTGGTAGATGAACTGGAACTGGCGCAGCTGTCCGCCAATAACCGCCAGGAGTTGTCGCGGATGCGCTCGGAACTCGCACAAAAGCAGAGCGAGCAGCTGGATGCGTATCTTCAGGCCCTGCGTAATCAGCTTAATAGCCAGCGCCAGCGCGAGGCCGAACGTGCTCTCGAAAGCACCGAACTGCTGGCGGAAAACAGTGCCAACCTGCCAGCGGACATCGTCGATCAGTTTAAGGTCAACCGTGAGCTTTCTGCCGCACTGAATCAGCAGGCGCAGCGTATGGATCTGGTTGCCTCACAGCAACGTCAGGCGACCAATCAAACCCTGCAGGTGCGTCAGGCGCTCAACACCCTGCGCGAACAGTCCCAGTGGCTTGGGTCATCAAACCTGCTGGGCGAGGCGCTGCGTGCCCAGGTTGCGCGTCTGCCGGAAATGCCGAAGCCGCAGCAGCTGGATACCGAGATGGCCCAGCTACGCGTTCAGCGACTGCATTTTGAGGATCTCCTCAATAAGCAGCCGCAAATTCGCCAAATCCGTCAGGCGGATGGCCAGCCCCTGACCAGCGAGCAAAACCGGATTCTGGAAGCTCAGCTGCGTACCCAGCGTGAACTGCTGAACTCCCTGCTGCAGGGCGGCGATACGCTGATTCTGGAGCTGACTAAGCTCAAGGTTTCCAACAGCCAGCTGGAAGATGCGCTGAAAGAGGTCAACGAGGCAACGCACCGTTATCTTTTCTGGACATCCGACGTGCGTCCAATGACCTTCTCATGGCCGATCGAGATCGTGCAGGATTTGCGCCGTCTGATTTCGCTGGACACCGTCAGCCAACTGGGACAGGCCAGCGTGATGATGCTGACCAGCAAAGAGACCATCTTCCCGCTGCTGGGCGCGTTGATTCTGGTGGGATTCAGCATTTACTCACGCAGGCATTTTACCCGTTTCCTGGAGCGTTCCAGCGCACGGGTGGGGAAAGTCACTCAGGACCATTTCTGGCTGACGCTGCGCACCGTGTTTTGGTCGATACTTGTCGCCTCTCCGCTGCCGGTGCTGTGGATGACGCTCGGGTACGGGCTACGGGAAGCCTGGCCCTATCCACTCGCCGTTGCCATTGGCGATGGCGTGACCGCCACGGTACCGCTGCTGTGGGTCGTGATGATCTGCGCCACCCTCGCGCGGCCAAATGGCCTTTTCATTGCCCACTTTGGCTGGCCACGTAACCGCGTTGCGCGCGCCATGCGCTACTACCTGATGAGCATCGGGCTGATTGTGCCGCTGATTATGGCGCTGATCATGTTTGATAATCTCGATGACCGCGAGTTCTCAGGCTCGCTGGGCCGCCTCTGCTTTATGCTGATATGCGGTGCGCTAGCCATTGTCACGCTCAGCCTGAAACGTGCAGGGATACCGCTCTATCTGGATAAATCCGGTAGCGGCGACAACATGTTTAACCGACTGCTCTGGAACCTGCTGCTCAGTGCCCCTCTGATTGCAATGCTGGCCGCAGCAGTGGGATATCTGGCTACCTCGAAGGCGCTACTGGCGCGGCTGGAAACCTCGGTGGCGATCTGGTTCCTGCTTCTGGTGGTGTATCACGTTATACGCCGCGGAATGCTGATCCAGCGCCGTCGTCTGGCCTTCGACCGCGCCAAGCATCGCCGGGCGGAGATCCTCGCTCAACGTGCGCGAGGTGAGGAAGAGTCAAACCATGTTAATAGCACTGAAGGCACGATAGACGCGGACGAGGTCGAACTGGATCTGGATGCCATCAGTACCCAGTCCCTGCGGCTGGTGCGTTCCATCCTGATGCTGGTAGCCCTCCTGTCGGTAATCTTCCTGTGGTCGGAAATTCATTCCGCATTTGGCTTCCTGGAGAATATCTCTCTGTGGGATGTGACGTCCACGGTGCAGGGCGTGGAAAGCCTGGAGCCAATTACCCTGGGCGCGGTGCTGATTGCCATTCTGGTGCTGATCATCACCACCCAACTGGTGCGTAACTTCCCGGCACTGCTCGAGCTGGCGCTCTTGCAGCATCTGGATTTAACCCCCGGCACGGGATATGCGATTACCACCATCACCAAATACCTGATATTGCTTTTTGGTGGGATGGTCGGTTTCTCAATGATTGGTATCGAGTGGTCTAAACTGCAGTGGCTGGTCGCCGCGCTGACGTTTGGCCTGGGTTTTGGCATGCAGGAGATTTTCGCCAACTTTGTGTCCGGCCTGATCATCCTGTTTGAAAAACCGATTCGTATAGGCGATACGGTGACGATTCGCGATCTCACCGGTAGCGTAACGAAGATCAACACTCGCGCCACCACAATCAGTGACTGGGACCGTAAAGAGATCATCGTGCCTAACAAGGCGTTTATCACCGAGCAGTTTATCAACTGGTCGTTGTCAGACTCCGTCACGCGTGTGGTGTTGACAGTGCCGGCACCGTCGGATGCTAACAGTGAAGAAGTCACGCAGATCCTCTATACCGCTGCCGAACGCTGCACGCTGGTGCTCGATAACCCTGCACCGGAAGTGTTCCTAGTCGATTTACAACAGGGGATCCAGATTTTCGAGCTGCGTATCTACGCCGCCGAAATGGGGCACCGAATGCCGCTTCGCCACGAGATCCACCAGCTGATTCTGGCGGGCTTCCGCGAGCACGGAATTGATATGCCGTTCCCACCGTTCCAGATGCGTCTGGAAAGTATGGACGGACGAAAGATGGGTAAAACCCTAACCTCGGCGGCAAGAACCCGCCCGGCAGGAAGTTTGTAACTGTCTCCCCTCCCTTTCGGGAGGGGTATTTTAGCGCTATGCCACTTCCGTGACGAACGCCTGCGAGCGTCGACGGTAATTCTCGTAAATCCCCATCGCCAGCAGCGAGAAGAAGATCGGTCCACCAACCATCCACAACGCGCTGTTCCAGTCATTCGCCTCAACCACGGGCTGTATAACGGTAAAGATGTTGGCAAACGCCACGACCAGCACCACTACCGTGGTCGCCAGCAGCGTTGCCGCGCGGGTTTTGAAGATCACAAACGGACGCTCAAGATCCTGCTTCGCTTTGAAGAACGGGAACGCCAGGGTCAGGAACAGGTAGGGCAGCGTCATCGACACGTTCGCCATCAGGGTCAGCTTGTTGTAAAACGCAGACGCCGTATCGCCACCAAAAGACACCAGCAGGATGAACATGCAGACCAGCAGACACTGCATCCACATAGCGTTAGCTGGCATTCCTGCGGTGTTCAACTGCGTCATGCGTGCTGGCCACAGCGCTTTAGGCGTACCCTGAATGATCGCTTTCAGCGGCGAGTAGATTAGCGTGAAGAATGCGCCGGTATAGGCGAGGAACATCGACAGGCCGGTGATACGCGCAAACCAGACTCCCATTACCGATGCCGCCTCGGGGCTCAGGTTCATCGCCTGCCCCAGGGTCATCCCCAGGCTTTTCATTAGCACATAGGTAATGTTACCGAGGTTAGTGGTGTTATTGCTCAACACCTGTTGCCAGTTGGTGCTGACGCCCCAGAGGAAAATGGCCAGTGAATAGCCGATGGAAATCACGATAGCGGCAAAAATAATCCCTTTGGCGAAGTTCTTTTCCGGGTTCTCGGTCTTGTCGACCAGCCCGCCTACCGCTTCAATACCACCGTAAGCGAAGATGGCAAACACCACAAAGGAGAGCATAGCCAGCCCGGACTGATAACCCGGATTAGGGGATGAAACAAAATTGACCTCCTGCGCAAAATGCCCGCCGTTCAGGCACAGAATAGCGATACTCACCAGCAGCAGCACCAGGTTCAGACACATCACTGAAATACCACCAACCGCGGTGATACGGGCAATTTTGTTGATACCTTTCGACGCCACCAGCGTGACCATCACCATCCAGAAGACCGCCAGAATACCGACGACCTGCGTGGAGCTCAGCCCTGCCAGAGACCAGACCTGCGTTTTATCCGTACCAAAAAGAAACGTGGAGAACGGCACCCAGACTTTGGCCGCCGTGCTGACCATCCACACGACGTAGGATGAAAACCACATAAACATCCCGATAAACGCGTAACGCGGGCCGATACTGTTGTTCATCCACGAATAGATACCGCCCTCTTCTTTTCGGTAAGCCGAGCCCATCTCCGCCATCATCAGCGCAAACGGGATAAAGAAGAACAGAGCAGAAACGATATAAAACGGCGTCGCGCTATAGCCCATCAGATAGAAAGCCGACGGGCTGTTAGCAAAGCCAAAAACTGACGTAAAAATCATCAGTATGAGCCCGGTAAGGGTCATTTTTTTGAGTGAGTGGGACATATAACCATCCGAAGAGGAATTAAACTGCGCGGATGGTAGCAGATGACCAGACAAATATTGTGGCTATACGAGGCAATTTAAGAAAAAGACCCGTGTACACAGAAAATGGCAGTTTTTAATGTTGCCATGACGAAATGGAAAGGATAATTGCCACCAGAAGCGTAGGCCGGGTAAGCGATAGCGCCACCCGGCAATTCTTTACGCGCGATCGACCGTAAAGGCAATCACATCGCCCAGTTGCTCTGCGCCAAGGGCCAGCATTACCAGACGGTCAACACCCAGCGCTACGCCTGAGCAGTCCGGCAGACCGGCTTTTAACGCTTCCAGCAGGTTGTTATCAATTGGCTGCTGCGGCAGACCACGCGCGCCGCGCTTGCGGTTATCCTGCTCAAAACGCTGCTGCTGTTCACGCGCGTCGGTCAGTTCGTGGAAACCGTTCGCCAGCTCAATGCCTTTGTAATAGACCTCAAAACGCTCCGCCACGCGGTGATCTTCGGTGCTGATCTGCGCCAGTGACGCCTGGCTTGCCGGGAAATGGTAAACGAAGGTCGGGCGATCTTTGCCAATCAGCGGTTCAACGCCAAAAGTGAACAGCAGTTGCAGCAACGTGTCGCGATCCTCTTCGGTATCCGCCACGTTGCTCAGATCCAGTTTTGCCGCCACTTCGCGCAGCTGGGCCTTGTCCGCCGACAGCGGATCGATTTCCAGATGGCGCTGGAAAGCCTGCTGATAAGAGAGCGTTTCTGCTTCTGAACACTCCAGTACCTGCTGCAGCAGATCGTCCACCTCATTCATCAGGCGGTACATATCATAATGCGGGCGGTACCACTCCAGCATGGTGAATTCCGGGTTATGGTGACGACCCATTTCTTCATTTCGGAAACTGCGGCACAGCTGATACACCGGACCACACCCCGCCGCCAGCAGGCGTTTCATGTGGTATTCCGGGCTGGTCATCAGATACAGATTCATGCCCTGAGAGTGGCCAGGACCAACAAAACGGGTTTCAAACGGGACCAGATGAATATCCGTCACCGTTGCCTGACTCATGCACGGGGTTTCCACCTCCAGGACACCGCGGTCGGCAAAGAAACGGCGGATCTCCGTCATAATTGCAGCGCGTTTTAACAGATTTGGGATGGATGCGCTCGGCTGCCAGGTGGCCGTTTCGCTCATGAGTTTTTCTCCGATTTCAGACAAGGGCACGAAGTCTACTCGTTAGCAGGGACAGAGACAAATTTTGCGCAGTAAAAAAGCGCATTTCATTTAGGTTGATTATTTCGTGACGTAATTCATCAATCACCATGATAAATCACCGCACAGAACAGCAAAAAAATCGAACACGTCAAATTTCCCTGACATCTACACGGTTATACTCTTTTACCCATAAAGGAGCAGTGGAAACGCTTTCGCAATCGTCCCTTTGGACGGGTGAACTACCTTTAGTTTGTCGCGTTGCGAAATAACAAAAATCTGGAGGAATGTCGTGCAAACTTTTCAAGCCGATCTTGCCGTAATTGGCGCTGGCGGGGCTGGATTACGTGCTGCGATTGCTGCAGCGCAGGCTAATCCAAACGCTAAAATCGCACTGATTTCAAAAGTCTATCCGATGCGCAGCCACACTGTTGCCGCAGAAGGAGGGTCCGCCGCCGTTGCGCAGGATCATGACAGCTTTGAATACCATTTCCACGACACGGTTGCAGGGGGCGACTGGCTTTGCGAACAGGATGTCGTTGACTACTTTGTCCATCATTGTCCAACGGAGATGACCCAGCTTGAGCAGTGGGGATGTCCGTGGAGCCGCCGTCCGGACGGCAGCGTCAACGTCCGCCGCTTCGGCGGAATGAAGATTGAACGCACCTGGTTCGCCGCCGATAAGACCGGCTTCCACATGTTGCATACCCTGTTCCAGACCTCCCTTCAGTTCCCACAAATTCAGCGCTTTGATGAACATTTCGTCCTCGATATCCTGGTTGATGACGGGCATGCGCGCGGCCTGGTGGCAATGAACATGATGGAAGGCACGCTCGTTCAGATCCGCGCTAACGCGGTGGTGATGGCAACGGGCGGCGCGGGACGCGTGTACCGCTATAACACCAACGGCGGCATCGTTACCGGTGACGGCATGGGCATGGCGCTCAGCCACGGCGTGCCGCTGCGTGATATGGAGTTTGTGCAGTATCACCCAACCGGTCTGCCAGGGTCCGGCATTTTGATGACGGAAGGCTGCCGCGGTGAAGGCGGTATTCTGGTCAACAAAAACGGCTACCGCTATCTGCAGGATTACGGTATGGGTCCGGAAACGCCGCTTGGCGAGCCGAAGAACAAATACATGGAACTCGGCCCGCGCGACAAAGTTTCTCAGGCCTTCTGGCACGAGTGGCGCAAAGGCAACACCATCTCAACGCCGCGCGGCGACGTGGTTTACCTTGACCTGCGTCACCTGGGCGAGAAGAAACTGCTGGAACGTCTGCCGTTTATCTGTGAGCTGGCGAAAGCCTATGTGGGCGTCGACCCGGTGAAAGAGCCGATTCCGGTTCGCCCAACTGCACACTACACCATGGGCGGTATCGAAACCGATCAGCAGTGCGAAACCCGTATTCAGGGCCTGTTTGCGGTGGGCGAATGTTCCTCTGTGGGTCTGCACGGCGCCAACCGTCTGGGATCTAACTCGCTGGCAGAGCTGGTGGTCTTTGGCCGCATGGCGGGCGAACGCGCAATGGAGCGTGCCGCAACCGCAGGCGAAGCTAACGGTGCCGCGCTGGATGCGCAGGTCGCAGACGTTGAAAAACGCCTGAAAGACCTGGTGAACCAGGAAGGTAACGAGAACTGGTCGAAGATCCGCGATGAAATGGGTCTGTCGATGGAAGAAGGCTGCGGTATCTACCGTACCCCTGAGCTGATGCAGAAAACCGTCGACAAGCTGGCGGAGCTGCAGGAGCGCTTCAAGCGCGTGCGCATCACCGACACCTCCAGCGTCTTCAATACCGACCTGCTCTATACCATTGAGCTGGGCCACGGCCTGAACGTCGCGGAATGTATGGCGCACTCTGCGCTGGCGCGTAAAGAGTCGCGTGGGGCGCACCAGCGTCTGGACGAAGGCTGCACCGAACGTGACGACGTCAATTTCCTGAAACACACTCTCGCCTGGCGCGATGCGGATGGCACAACGCGCCTGGACTACAGCGACGTGAAAATCACCACGCTGCCGCCGGCTAAACGCGTGTACGGCGCAGAAGCAGAAGCCGCCGAGAAGAAGGAGAAGGCGAATGGCTGAGATGCAAAAACTGAAAGTTGAAGTGGTGCGCTACAATCCGGAAGTGGATACCGCCCCCCACAGCGCTTTCTATGAAGTGCCTTATGACGAGCAAACCTCCCTGCTGGATGCGCTCGGCTATATCAAAGATAACCTGGCACCGGACCTGAGCTACCGCTGGTCCTGCCGCATGGCAATCTGCGGCTCCTGCGGCATGATGGTCAACAAAGTGCCGAAGCTGGCATGCAAAACCTTCCTGCGCGATTACACCAAAGGCATCAAGGTTGAAGCATTGGGTAATTTCCCAATCGAGCGCGATCTGGTGGTCGATATGACGCACTTTATCGAAAGTCTGGAAGCGATTAAGCCGTACATCATTGGCAACCCGCGTACCCCGGATCAGGGACCCAATACCCAGACACCAGCGCAGATGGCGAAATACCATCAGTTCTCCGGCTGCATCAACTGCGGCCTGTGCTATGCCGCTTGTCCCCAGTTTGGCCTGAACCCTGAGTTCATCGGCCCGGCCGCCATTACCCTGGCGCACCGCTATAACGAAGACAGCCGCGACCACGGTAAAAAAGAACGCATGGCGCAGCTTAACAGCCAGAACGGCGTCTGGACCTGTACCTTTGTGGGTTATTGCTCCGAAGTTTGTCCGAAGCATGTCGACCCGGCCGCCGCAATTCAGCAGGGTAAAGTGGAAAGCTCGAAAGACTTTCTTATCGCTACCCTGAAACCACGCTAAGGAGTGCATGATGACGACTAAACGCAAAGCCTATGTACGGCCAGTGCCGTCCACCTGGTGGAATAACCTGCCGTTTTATCGCTTCTACATGCTGCGTGAAGGCACGGCGGTACCGGCGGTCTGGTTCAGCCTTGAGCTGATGTATGGCGTTTTTGCCCTCAAGCACGGGCCGGAAACCTGGGCGAACTTTGTCGGTTTCCTGCAAAACCCCATCATCGTAATTCTGAACCTGATCGTGCTCGCGGCAGCGCTGCTTCATACCAAAACCTGGTTTGAACTGGCGCCAAAAGCGGCAAACATCATCGTAAAAGGCGAGAAAATGGGGCCAGAGCCGGTGATTAAAGGGCTATGGGGAGTGACGATCCTGGTCACTGTGGTCATTCTGTTTGTCGCACTGTTCTGGTAAGGAGACGACTGTGATTAATCCAAATCCAAAACGTTCAGACGAGCCGGTCTTCTGGGGCCTGTTTGGCGCAGGCGGCATGTGGAGCGCCATCATCGCGCCGGTGATCATTCTGCTGGTCGGGATTATGCTGCCGCTGGGGTTATTCCCAGGCGATGCGCTGAGCTACGAACGCGTGCTGGCGTTTGCGAGCAGCTTTATTGGTCGGGTATTCATCTTCCTGATGATCGTCCTGCCGCTGTGGTGTGGCCTGCACCGTATTCACCATGCGATGCATGACCTGAAAATCCATGTACCAAGCGGTAAATGGGTATTCTATGGTCTGGCGACCATCCTGACCGTGGTGACGCTGATTGCCGTGGTCACTATCTGATACATCTGGCCCGCCCTCCGGCGGGCCTTTTATTTCTGCATTTTTCCCACCAGCCATTGAGCAAACTCATGCATTGCGGGGGTTTCAGCCCTCGACTGTAATCGCGTGAGCCAGTAACTCCCCAGGTCAATCCGGGTGGCAAACGGCTGCACGATACGCTCGCTATTGAGCAGATGGGTAAACATATCCACAGGTGCTATGGCGATGCCCACACCTGCCTGCGCGGCTTCCAGCATGGTCACGGACGAATCAAAGACCATCACCCGATGCGTGGGTGACGGGGGATGTTCACCTGCCGCCTGCATCCACGCCGACCATTCGTCGCGTCGGTAGGAGCGCAGCAGGGTAAACTTCAGAATGTCGGCCGGAGACTGGAGCCCGAGAGCAATATCGGGTGAGCAAAGCGGGGACAGCGGTGCAGAACACAGGAACTGCGCTTCAGTGCCGTGCCACGCCCCGCCACCGTAGCGAATCGTATAATCCAGCCCTTCCGCCGCGGGATCGACGCGGTTGTTATGGGTCGAAAGATGAAGATCGATATGCGGATAGCAGCGACGAAAGTCCGCGAGCTGCGAGAATAAAACACCGGTAGCAAAGGTGCCGACCACACCCACTTTTAGCTTCTCCTGGGCGCGATGACAGGCAAAGCGATCCAGCATTCCGGCGATCCGATCGAATGAATCATTCAACACCGGCAGCAAGTTTTCACCTTCCGTGGTCAGCATCAGCCCGCGCGAAACGCGGACAAACAGCTGACAATTCAGATGCTGCTCCAGCGCTTTAACGTGCTGGCTGATAGCAGAGTGGGTCACGTTCAGCTCTATCGCAGCATGCGTAAAACTGAGGTGTCTGGCGGCAGCTTCGAAAGCGCGAAGCGAATTAAGCGGGAGATAGCTGCGGGTCATCATTACATCCGTTAGAAAAATTAACAGCTAATGCTAAATTTAACCGTTTGTCAGCCACAGTCAAATCCAACAGACTACTGAGGTCTGACGGGCCCGGACACTCCCTTGAACCGCTATTACGGAAGATAACTGATGAAGACAAAATCCCTTTGCTGTGCCCTGCTGCTCAGCACCTCCTGCTCTGTTCTCGCCGCGCCGATGTCAGAGAAACAGCTGTCTGACGTGGTGGAACGTACCGTTACCCCCCTGATGAAAGCGCAAGCCATTCCGGGCATGGCGGTGGCGGTGATTTATCAGGGTCAGCCGCACTACTTTACCTTCGGAAAGGCCGATGTTACGGCGAACAAACCTGTCACCCCGCAAACCCTGTTTGAGCTGGGCTCTATAAGTAAAACCTTCACCGGCGTATTAGGTGGCGATGCGATTGCGCGCGGAGAAATATCGCTGGGCGACCCCGTGACAAAGTACTGGCCCGAGCTAACAGGCAAGCAGTGGCAGGGTATTCGCATGTTGGATCTGGCGACCTACACCGCGGGTGGCCTGCCGCTACAGGTGCCGGATGAGGTCACGGATAACACCTCCCTGCTGCGTTTCTATCAACACTGGCAACCGCAGTGGAAACCAGGCACAACGCGTCTTTATGCGAACGCCAGCATCGGGCTTTTTGGCGCCCTCGCGGTTAAACCCTCCGGTATGAACTTTGAACAGGCCATGACGAAGCGGGTCTTCAAGCCACTCAAACTGGACCATACATGGATTAACGTTCCGAAAGAAGAAGAGGCGCATTACGCCTGGGGATACCGTGATGGTAAAGCAATCCACGTTTCACCGGGAATGCTGGATGCCGAAGCGTATGGTGTCAAAACCAACATCCAGGATATGGCGAGCTGGCTGAAGGCCAACATGAACCCTGACGCCCTTTCGGATTCAACGTTGAAACAGGGTATTGCCCTGGCACAGTCTCGCTACTGGCGCGTGGGTGCCATGTATCAGGGTCTGGGCTGGGAGATGCTCAACTGGCCGGTAGAAGCCAAAACCGTCGTGGAGGGCAGCGATAACAAGGTGGCTCTTGCACCGTTACTGGTGGCAGAAGTGAACCCTCCAGCTCCGCCAGTAAAAGCATCATGGGTACATAAAACAGGCTCGACGGGTGGATTCGGCAGCTATGTCGCATTTATTCCTGAAAAGGAACTCGGCATTGTTATGCTGGCGAACAAGAGCTACCCGAACCCGGCGCGCGTGGAAGCGGCATACCGTATTCTGAGCGCTCTGCAGTAAAACCTTGCCGGGTGGTGCTAACGCCCACCCGGCCTGCAAAATTCCCGCATTTTCCCTGCTGTCATCTACACTTAACAAAAAACAGTAAGGAAACTCCTATGCGCATTCTGCCTGTTATCGCCGCGGTGACAGCCGCGTTTTTAGTGGTTGCCTGCAGTTCCCCTACCCCACCTCCTGGTGTCACTGTCGTCACGCCTTTTGACGCACAACGCTTTCTCGGAACATGGTATGAAATCGCCCGCCTCGACCATCGGTTTGAACAGGGTTTAGAGAAGGTGACTGCACATTACAGCACGATGGAGGATGGGGGTATTCAGGTTATCAACCGGGGCTATAACCCCGATCGGCAGATGTGGCAGCAGTCTGTCGGGAAAGCATACTTCACCGGCGACCCGCGACGGGCCGCGCTCAAAGTCTCTTTCATTGGCCCCTTCTATGGCGGCTATAACGTGATAGCGCTCGACAGAGAGTACCGTCACGCACTGGTCTGCGGGCCGGATCGCAACTATCTGTGGATTCTTTCCCGCACGCCAACCATTTCGTCGGAGATGAAACAGCAGATGCTGGATGTCGCGACCCGGCAAGGGTTTGATGTGTCGAAACTCATCTGGGTTAAACAGCCCCACTAATGGGTGCTGAGCTTCAGTCCAATGATACCGGCCACAATCAGGGCGAGGCTGACGATACGCGCCAGGCTCGCTGACTCACCCAGCAACAGAATGCCGGTAATTGCAGCCCCCACGGCACCAATCCCCGTCCAGACAGCATAGGCTGTTCCCACGGGCAGGGAACGCATCGCCCATGAGAGCAGAACAATACTCACAATCATCGCAGAAACGGTAATGACGCTGGGCGTCAGGCGGGTAAAACCGTGGGTGTACTTAAGACCAATCGCCCATACCACTTCGAGCAGGCCGGCAATAAAAAGAATAATCCAGGACATCTCAGGCTCCTTAACTTAAATAAGTTGGGGCCGTCCCCGATGAAGAAAGCGCTTACGGGTCGTCCCGCAAGGCAGATAACGCCTCATATTTTGGTTAACGTGCGATTTTTTTTCAATCATTTTCTGCTGACCCCCTTAAGGCCAGAAATAGCCGCAGTAAGGCGCGCAGTTCAGGCATTTATTACTCATCGGACTTCTCTATGATGATGTGCTTTCTGATGGCAGGAAGCCAAACCACTAGCCGACTGCGAATAAAATATGTTCAAAATACTTTTGATTGACCGTTGTCACTTTACCCGCGCGGGGTTTGAAGCATGGCTCAATCATTCCGGTTTATTCCCGGGACATTACGTTGTGACCGGGCTGAACAATCTTTTCCTCGCCAGAGAGCATATTCTGCAATGGAAACCCTCACTGGTTATCGCTGACCTGCATGGTTTCAGGCAGGATACTCCCCATTTTCAGCAATTCTCTTCCTTACTGAATGCCAGCGAAAAACTCCCCTTTATTATGTTGCAATCGGGAGAGGACAGAGACATGACGGCCTGGCTGGAGAACTTCCCGGTCTGGTCTTCACTCATGAAAAATGCCCGTCTTGAGGAACTCGCCACGGTTATTAATGACGCGTTAATTTCGGGCTCAGACACGCACAGACCAACAGTGGCCACGCCGTTGCTGACCCGCCAGGAGGAGAAAGTGCTGACAATGTGGATGGACGGCGCAAGCAATCAAAAAATTGCCGCTCACCTGAGTATCAATGGGAAAACGGTATATACCTACAAGCGAAATATCCGCATGAAGCTGCATATGGACACGCGCTTTTCCCCGTTTTTATCTCCGCAGGGTACAGAAAACTGACGGTACGAAACCCTTCTGGTTCCGTACCGTTAATTAATTACTGCTGTGCTTTTGTTGCCGCACCAGAGATTGCACTACCACCTTCAGAAATATCCTGACCAACGCCACGCGTGGTATTACAGGCAGTTAATACTGAAGAAAGTACCAGGACTGAAAAGATCGCTGCAATTGTCTTCTTAACCATAATATCTTCCTTTTATAGCCAAAGTTGTTTTGTGTATAGCAACTTAAGAATAGACAAGATCCCGCCGATTGACGGACAAGGAAGCATTTTTCGGAAAATTAGACGAGCTTAGCTGGCCGCGTGAGAAATGATATGCCCAAGATCCTGGATATCTTCCCCCATGCCGCGCGTGGTGTTACAGCCGGAAAGCAATGCACTGGAGAGCGCTAACAGAAGCAGAATTTTAACGGTACGTTTCATCATCCCTGCCTGCAAAAATCAGGCGCAGCGGGCGCTGCGCCCTGACTATTACTTCACGCGTGATACGTATTCGCCGGAGCGGGTATCCACTTTGATCACTTCGCCAGTCTGTACGAACAGTGGCACTTTAACCACAGCACCGGTAGACAGCGTCGCTGGTTTACCGCCAGTACCGGCAGTGTCACCTTTCAGACCTGGATCGGTTTCAACGATTTCCAGCTCAACAAAGTTTGGTGGAGTAACAGCGATAGGCTGACCGTTCCACAGGGTCACGATGCACTCAGCCTGATCCAGCAGCCATTTTTCGCTATCGCCAATTGCTTTTGCGTCAGCAGACAGCTGCTCGAAGGTTTCGTTGTTCATGAAGTGCCAGAACTCACCGTCGTTGTACAGGTAAGTCAGGTTCATATCCACAACATCTGCGCCTTCAGCGGAGTCGGTAGACTTGAAAGTTTTCTCAACGCGGGTACCGGTCAGCAGGCGGCGCAGCTTAACGCGTGCGAATGCCTGGCCTTTACCCGGTTTAACGAATTCGCTGGCTTCAACCGCGTACGGTTCGCCGTCCATCATGATTTTAAGACCAGCACGAAAATCGTTGCTATAGTACGTTGCCATAAGGCCCTCTAAATTTGTTAACTGGTAGCTAAGCCACAAAATGGCGCATATTGTAACCCTAAACACCCCGTCCAGAGAAGATTGGTTATCGCAACTTGCCGATGTAATCACCAGTCCTGATGAATTGCTGCGTCTTTTAGACCTCGATCAGCACCCAGAGTTGCTTGCGGGCCGCGAGGCAAAGCGCCTTTTCGCCCTGCGCGTTCCACGCGCGTTTGTTGCGCGCATGGAGAAAGGCAATCCTGACGATCCGCTTTTAAAACAAACCATTACCTTGCAGGATGAGTTCATTACTGCACCGGGGTACAGCACCGATCCCCTGGAAGAGCAGAACAGTGTGGTACCGGGTTTACTGCATAAGTATCTCAACCGCGCCCTGCTGCTGGTCAAAGGCGGCTGCGCGGTAAATTGCCGTTATTGCTTCCGTCGGCACTTCCCTTACGCCGAAAACCAGGGAAATAAGCGCAACTGGCAGGTCGCGCTGGACTATATCGCTGCCCATTCAGAGCTGGATGAGATTATTTTTTCCGGCGGTGACCCGCTGATGGCAAAAGATCATGAGCTGGACTGGCTATTAACCCAGCTTGAGGCCATCCCGCACATCAAACGTCTGCGTATTCACAGCCGTTTACCGATTGTCATTCCGGCACGCATTACTGACGGACTGGTGTCGCGCCTGGCGCAATCCCGCTTGCAGGTGCTGCTGGTGAACCATATTAACCACGCGAATGAAATTGACGATGCATTTCGCGCGGCGATGGCGCGCCTGCGTAAAGTGGGGGTCACGCTACTAAACCAGAGCGTGCTGCTGCGTGGGGTAAATGATAGCGCCCGCGTGCTGGCCGACCTCAGCAACGCCCTGTTTGATGCGGGTGTCTTGCCCTATTACCTGCATGTGCTGGACCGCGTGCAGGGTGCGGCGCACTTCATGGTGACCGATGAAGAAGCCCGACAGATTATGCGCGAGCTGTTAACGCTGGTTTCAGGTTATATGGTACCCAAGCTGGCGCGCGAAATTGGCGGAGAGCCAAGTAAGACGCCGCTGGATTTGCAGCTGCGGCAGCACTAAAAGGCAGGTGGCGCTACGCTTACCTGCCCTACAGGGTCCGGGCGCAGCGCCATCACCGCGTTAACTCAGTTCGGGCACTTGTAGACCTGGCCGCTCATCTGGCTGGCGGTTGGCACGAAGCTGGAGAGCATTCCCTGCGTTGGGCTACTCACGCCGTAAATCACATTGCCGCCCATCGCCGCAGCCTGGTTACGCAGGGCATTCGCCGCACCGCGCATAGAGCCGCCCTCTTCACCATGCTGTCCCGACATCCAGTTGCTTTGCTCGCCCGTGGCCGTGCCTAACAGCTGGCATTCGCTACCCGGCTTATCTTCCACAAAGCGAACACCCTGGCCCGCCGCCGACAGCTCATTGCTGGAGCTACAACCCGCCAGCAGCAATGCTGCCCCTACAATCCCTGCACAGACTTTTACGCGCATGTTATTCCTCGTTTTCAATAAGCTGGACAGTAGTTGTCCGTGTCTAAATCTTATACCTAAAAGATGACCAAAAGAAAAATGCCGAGCATTTCTGCGAGCCAGATTCCGCCAGGCACTCCTCCGACATCTTAAATGAATTCTGATAATAGCCTTTGGGATATCGTGTTTTAGCCCTCGATCGTATGTAGTGGTGCGACGTACAACTTTTGTACGCAATGAAAAAGGGGGTTTCATGAGTGCATCATCCTCAGGAGAGGAAAAAGTGACATGGGTAGGCTATCTGGCGTTTGTACTCACCATCGTATTTTTCTCCGGTTTTTTCGCCAAAAGTACTGAATGGTGGCGCGTGCTGGACTTTACCGTCTTAAACGGTAGCTTTGGACCGGTCAACGGCGCCCTGACGTTTCGCGGCACGGGCGGAACGGGGGCGAAAGACGGTTTTTTATTTGCCCTTGAACTGGCGCCCTCGGTCATTTTATCGCTCGGGATCATTGCCGTCACCGAAGGCCTGGGCGGACTGCGTGCCGCACAACAGCTGATGACGCCTATTTTGCGTCCGCTGCTTGGCGTGCCGGGGATCTGCTCTCTGGCCCTTATCGCCAACCTGCAAAACACCGATGCGGCGGCAGGTATGACCAAAGAGCTGACCGACGACGGAGCAATTACCGACCATGAACGCGCCATTTTCGCTACCTTCCAGACCAGCGGAAGCGCCATTATTACCAACTATTTTTCTTCCGGCGCCGCGCTTTTCACGTTTATTACCGTCCCGGTGATCGCGCCGCTGGCCGTCATTCTGGTATTCAAATTTGTTGGCGCTAACTTCCTGCGACTGTGGATCGCCCGTATGGAAGATCATCGTATTCAGGAGGAAAATAATGATCGCCCAGCCGCGTAAAAATATCATGGACATGTTTATTGATGGTGCCCGTCGCGGCTTTACCATCGCGACCACCAGCCTGCTGCCAAACGTGGTCATGGCATTTGTCATTATTCAGGCACTGAAGGTGACGGGCCTGCTGGATATCGTGGGCAATGTTTGCGAGCCCGTCATGGCGCTCTGGGGGCTTCCGGGCGCGGCGGCAACGGTCCTTCTGGCCTCGGTGATGAGTATGGGCGGCGGCGTGGGGGTCTGCGCCAGTCTGGTCGCCGCCGGCTCACTCAACGGTCACGATGCCACCATCCTGCTGCCCGCCATCTATTTGATGGGCAATCCGGTGCAAAATACTGGCCGCTGCCTGGGTACCGCAGGCGTGAATCCGAAATATTACCCGCACATTATTACGGTTTGCGTCATTAACGCTCTGCTCTCAATGTGGGTGATGCAGCTACTCTTCTGAGGAGATAAAAATGGATTTTTCAGTGCTGGAACCCCATCTTTTCCGCAACGCACATCTCTACGCCCCGGAGGATCGGGGACATTGCGATCTGCTGATCGCTGGGGGAAAAATTGTTGCGTGCGAAAAAGCGGGGCATGCAACAACGCGGATGGCGTGTCCTGAAACCGATCTCGCCGGAGCGGTGATTTGCCCGGGATTTATCGATCAGCACGTGCATCTCATCGGTGGCGGCGGTGAAGCGGGGCCCCACACCCGCACGCCGGAGGTGCGGCTGTCTGCGCTGGTAGCAGCAGGTATCACCTCCGTGGTTGGCCTGCTGGGCACCGACGGCGTCACCCGACACCCTGAATCACTGCTGGCAAAAACACGAGCGCTTGAGCATGAAGGGATCAGCGCGTGGATGCTGACGGGCGCGTACGGACTGCCTTCTCCGACGATTACCGGCAGTATTGAAAAAGATGTGGCGCTGATCGACAAAATCATTGGTGTGAAATGCGCGATTTCCGATCATCGCTCTTCCGCGCCAGCGGACGATCGGCTCGCCAGCATGGCCGCCCAGTCACGCGTCGGCGGGCTATTGGGTGCCAAAGCGGGTATCTCCGTTTTTCACCTCGGCAACAGCCCGAAGCTGCTGGAGCCGCTCCTTAACATTCTGAATAACGCCGACGTTCCCCGCACGAAGCTGCTGCCAACCCACGTTAACCGCGGCGAGGCGCTTTTCCTCGCCGCGCTAAACTATGCTCGCGAAGGGGGTTATATCGATATCACCACCAGCATCAGCGAACCCATTGATGCCGCCACCGCCATTGCGACAGCCCGCGAAGCGCAGGTGCCGTTTAACCGTCTCACGCTCAGCTCGGACGGTAACGGTAGCCAGCCGAATTTTGACGCAAATGGCAACCTGGTAGGCATTGGCGTGGCAGGATTCGAATCCCTTCCGGAAACCCTACAGCAGTTGGTCAGCCGCTATCACCTGCCGCTGGAGGAGGCGCTTCTGCCATTTACGCGTAATGTGGCGGAGTTTCTCGGGCTGGAGCATAAAGGACGGATCGCGCCCGGATGCGATGCCGATTTCCTGGTGTTGACGGACGATCTAAAAATCCACGAGGTCTGGGCGAAAGGCCGCCAGATGGTGCGCGAAGGTGTTGTGTGCGTGAAAGGCACCTTTGAGTAGCAGCTGGACAGGCAATAAAAAACCCCGGGCATCGCTGCCCGGGGTTCGTTCTGAGAGGTTCAGAACAACATGATTACATCATGCCGCCCATACCACCCATGCCGCCCATACCAGCAGCACCTAAGTCAGGCGCGTCGCCTTTAGGCATATCAGTAACCATGCACTCGGTAGTGATCATCAGGCCAGCTACAGATGCCGCATACTGCAGAGCAGAACGGGTAACTTTAGTTGGGTCCAGAATACCGAAGTCGATCATGTTGCCGTATTCTTCAGTTGCCGCGTTGTAACCGTAGTTACCTTCGCCCGCTTTCACGTTGTTCGCAACCACAGATGGCTCTTCACCGGCGTTAGAAACGATCTGACGCAGAGGCGCTTCCATTGCGCGCAGCGCAACTTTGATACCCACGTTCTGGTCTTCGTTCTGTGCAGTCAGGCCAGCCAGTTTAGCGGCAACACGCACCAGCGCAACGCCACCACCAGCAACCACGCCTTCTTCTACCGCAGCACGGGTCGCGTGCAGGGCATCGTCAACGCGCGCTTTTTTCTCTTTCATTTCAACTTCGGTCGCAGCACCGACTTTGATAACGGCGACACCGCCTGCCAGTTTCGCTACGCGCTCCTGCAGTTTTTCACGGTCGTAATCAGAGGTTGCTTCTTCGATCTGCTTACGGATCTGACCAACACGGCCCTGAATAGCGGCTTCTTCACCCACACCGTCGATGATGGTGGTGGTGTCTTTGTTGATCACAACGCGTTTTGCCTGGCCCAGGTCTTCCAGGGTCGCTTTTTCCAGCTCCATACCGATCTCTTCAGAGATAACGGTACCGCCAGTCAGGGTAGCGATATCCTGCAGCATCGCTTTACGACGATCGCCGAAGCCAGGTGCTTTAACCGCAGCCACTTTCACGATGCCACGCATGGTGTTAACCACCAGGGTCGCCAGCGCTTCGCCTTCAACGTCTTCAGCGATGATAACCAGCGGTTTGCCTGCTTTCGCAACGGCTTCCAGCACTGGCAGCATTTCGCGGATGTTGGAGATTTTCTTGTCAGCCAGCAGGATGAACGGGCTTTCCAGCTCAACAGCGCCAGTCTCTGGCTTGTTGATGAAGTATGGGGACAGGTAGCCGCGGTCGAACTGCATACCTTCAACCACGTCCAGTTCGTCTTCCAGACCGGTACCGTCTTCAACGGTGATAACGCCTTCTTTACCGACTTTGTCCATCGCTTCAGCGATCAGTTTACCTACGGTTTCGTCGGAGTTAGCGGAGATGGTACCTACCTGAGCAATGGCTTTGGAGTCAGAGCACGGTACGGACAGCGCTTTCAGCTCTTCAACAGCGGAAGCGACAGCTTTGTCGATACCACGTTTCAGATCCATTGGGTTCATGCCCGCAGCAACGGCTTTCAGACCTTCAGTGATGATAGCCTGCGCCAGTACGGTCGCGGTGGTGGTACCGTCACCTGCAGCATCGTTCGCTTTAGAGGCAACTTCTTTCACCATCTGAGCACCCATGTTTTCGAACTTGTCTTCCAGTTCGATTTCACGTGCTACAGAAACACCATCTTTGGTGATGGTTGGCGCGCCGAAGGATTTATCCAGCACTACGTTACGGCCTTTCGGGCCCAGGGTCACTTTAACTGCATCGGCCAGTACGTTTACGCCGCGGAGCATTTTTACACGAGCGTCGTTACCGAATTTTACGTCTTTAGCTGCCATGTTCTTATTTCCTCAAATTCTCGTGCGTAAATTACGCTTCAACAATTGCCAGAATGTCGCTCTCGGACATGATCAACACTTCTTCATTGTCGATCTTCTCGGATTTCACGCCGTAGCCATCGTTGAAAATTACGATGTCACCAACTTTAACGTCCAGCGGCTGCACAGTTCCGTTTTCTAGGATGCGGCCCTTACCGACAGCGATGATTTCGCCACGCGTTGATTTGGCTGCAGCAGAACCGGTCAGAACGATGCCGCCAGCAGACTTGGTTTCAACTTCTTTACGTTTGACGATCACACGATCATGTAACGGACGAATACTCATTGATAGCTCTCCTTTGAGAAAGTCATTATCAGTTATGGATGACGCCGGCCCGCATGCGGTTTTCCGACTAGTGCCCTGAGAGATGGGGATAGCTTTTTCCCCCTTCAAGGGGGAGTTGAAAAAAAATTTTGCGAAAGTGTTACCATCCCCTCTCTTTTGGTATTGGCAGGACGATGTCAATGAGTGGACTTAAACAGGAGTTGGGACTGGCGCAGGGCGTTGGCCTGCTCTCAACCTCCTTGTTAGGTACGGGCGTATTTGCCGTACCCGCACTGGCGGCGCTGGTAGCAGGCAATAACAGCCTGTGGGCGTGGCCGGTGCTGATTGTGCTGGTGTTTCCGATAGCCATTGTGTTTGCCATCCTCGGGCGGCACTTCCCTGACGCAGGCGGTGTGGCGCACTTTGTCGGGCTGGCGTTTGGCCCGCGACTGAAGCGTGTTACCGGCTGGCTGTTTCTCTCGGTGATCCCGGTGGGTCTTCCTGCGGCATTGCATATTGCAACCGGCTTTGGACAGGCGCTGTTTGGCTGGCATAACGAGCAGCTCCTGCTGGCTGAACTGGGTACGCTGGCCATCGTCTGGTGGGTGGGCTCACGCGGCGCCAGCTCAAGTGCAAACCTGCAGACGCTGGTTGCGGTACTGATTGTTGCGCTCGTTGCGGCTGTCTGGTGGGCGGGCAATATCACAATTAAGGACATTCCCTTCCCGGCAGCGACAAACATTGACCATTCACAGCTTTTCGCAGCCCTTGCCGTTATGTTCTGGTGTTTTGTGGGTCTCGAAGCGTTCGCCCATCTGGCCTCTGAATTTAAGCAGCCTGAGCGCGATTTTCCGCGCGCGCTGATGATTGGCCTGCTGCTGGCAGGAACAGTTTACTGGGCCTGCACCGTGCTGGTATTGCACTTCAACGCATTCGGTGCGGATAAAGCGGCTGCCGCGTCACTGCCGGGCATAGTGGTACACCTGTTTGGCGTAAAAGCGCTGTGGGTCGCATGTATGATTGGCTATCTCGCCTGTTTTGCCAGCCTGAATATTTATATCCAGAGCTTTGCCCGTCTGGTGTGGTCGCAGGCGCTTTATAATCCTGAAAGCCGTCTTGCGCAGTTGTCCAAACGTCAACTTCCGGTGAATGCACTGAATACCGTGCTGGGCTGCTGCGTGTTGAGTACGCTGGGTATTTACGTACTGAAAATCAATCTGGATGCCCTGATCGTCTACGCCAACGGCATTTTCATTATGATCTATCTGCTGTGCATGCTGGCGGGCTGTCGTCTGCTGGAAGGCCGTTATAAAGCACTGGCGGTCGTCGGGGGTGTGCTTTGCCTGCTGTTGCTGGCAATGGTGGGATGGAAGAGTGTGTATGCCATCGTCATGCTGGCAGGGCTGTGGCTGTTTTTACCGAAGCGGCAAAATCCTCAGGCCCGGTGAGCGATGCGCCACCGGGCATAAAAATCACCGATCGTCTTTGTGGTCTAAACGGTCGTGCTGTTCATCCTTACGCTGATACTCCCCTTCAAACGTATCGCCCGGGCCCGTACTGAAGCCACCACCCGGCATACGGCTAAAACGCAGATGCGGCAGCAGCTTCATGGTCAGGTGTTTTTGCACTGGCGGCAGAAGCAGCAAAAGGCCGAGGAAGTCGGTAAAGAAGCCAGGCAGAATAAGCAGCAGACCCGCGATAATCAGCGACACGCTTTTGATCATCTCTTCTGCCGGGCTTTCGCCTGCAGCCATCTTCTGCTGCATTATCAGGAAATTTTTGAAACCCTGGTTACGCACCAGCGACATGCCGATGACGGAGGTGAAAATCACCAGAACCAGCGTCAGCAGGACGCCCAGTACATGGGCAACCTGGATAAAAATGGAAATCTCAATGTAAACATAGAGAAAGAAAGCAATAAATGGTATCCAGCGCACTGGCATCTCCTGTAGGGCAGGTGCCGTCAGGCCCCTGTCTGAATGTGTTCGCGACGCGCGTTTGTATGAAATGGTGGCAGTTAGCGAAAATTCAATCGGTTTGCACGGATATTTTTTCTGGAAATATTAAAGCGGTGACACATTTCACAGATTAATAATTATCATGGAATCGGCTCGATAATAAGTGATCCAGCTTACGGCAATTCGCTATCATCAGCATATGATCTCGAGCATCTGGCTGATTGAGGGAATAATCGTCGGTCAGAAAATATTCAAAACCACATATATACTGTGTGTTTAGTACAATCCATCGGCAGCTTGAAAAGAAGGTTCACATGTTAAACAACATTCGTATCGAAGAAGACTTGTTGGGTACCAGGGAAGTTCCAGCGGATGCCTACTATGGTGTTCACACTCTGAGAGCGATTGAAAACTTCTACATCAGCAACAGCAAAATCAGCGACATCCCTGAGTTTGTCCGTGGCATGGTGATGGTGAAGAAAGCCGCAGCGCTGGCTAACAAAGAGCTGCAAACCATTCCTAAAAGCGCGGCAAATGCGATTATCGCTGCCTGCGATGAAGTGCTGAACAACGGCAAATGCATGGACCAGTTCCCGGTTGACGTCTATCAGGGCGGCGCGGGTACCTCCGTCAACATGAATACCAACGAAGTACTGGCAAACATCGGCCTGGAGCTGATGGGTCATCAGAAAGGTGAATACCAGTACCTGAACCCGAACGACCACGTTAACAAATGCCAGTCCACCAACGACGCCTACCCAACCGGCTTCCGTATCGCGGTGTATGCCTCCGTGGTGAAACTGGTGGACGCCATCAACCAACTGGGCGATGGCTTCCAGCGTAAAGCGGTTGAGTTCCAGGATATCCTGAAAATGGGTCGTACCCAGTTACAGGACGCAGTGCCAATGACGCTGGGCCAGGAATTCCACGCATTTAACGTGCTGCTGAATGAAGAGACCAAAAACCTGCTGCGCACCTCTGAGCTGCTGCTGGAAGTGAACCTGGGCGCAACCGCCATCGGTACGCGTCTGAACACCCCGGATGGCTATCAGCAGCTGGCGGTTCAGAAGCTGGCTGAAGTGTCCAACCTGCCAGTCGTGCCTGCGGAAGACCTGATTGAAGCCACCTCCGACTGCGGCGCGTACGTGATGGTACACAGCGCACTAAAACGTCTGGCGGTGAAACTGTCCAAAATCTGTAATGACCTGCGCCTGCTCTCTTCCGGCCCGCGCGCTGGCCTCAACGAAATCAACCTGCCAGAACTGCAGGCGGGTTCGTCCATCATGCCAGCTAAGGTGAACCCGGTCGTGCCAGAAGTGGTGAACCAGGTTTGCTTCAAAGTCATCGGTAACGACACTACCGTGACGATGGCCTCCGAGGCCGGTCAGCTGCAGCTGAACGTAATGGAGCCTGTGATTGGCCAGGCGATGTTCGAATCTATCCACATCCTGACTAACGCCTGCTACAACCTGCTGGAAAAATGCATTAACGGCATTACCGCAAATAAAGAAGTGTGTGAAGGCTACGTTTACAACTCTATCGGGATCGTCACCTACCTCAACCCGTTCATCGGTCACCATAACGGTGACATCGTCGGTAAGATTTGTGCCGAAACCGGTAAGAGCGTGCGTGAAGTGGTGCTGGAGCGCGGACTGTTGACCGAGGCTGAGCTGGACGATATCTTCTCCGCCCAGAACCTGATGCACCCGGCATATAAAGCGAAACGATATACCGATGAAAGCGAACAGTAACCGTTCAGGCTAGGCTTTTAAAGGCACGTCACTTGTGACGTGCCTTTTTTCTTTTTAGGCGTTACCAAAATACAACAATTCAATATCAACTTGTTAATAAGCAAGGCAGGTCCTTATGTTTGGAGCAGAACTCGTCATCGTCTTGTTGGCGATTTATTTGGGAGCAAGACTCGGGGGTATCGGCATCGGTTTTGCCGGCGGTCTCGGGGTGCTCGTTCTTACCCTTATCTTTCAGATTAAACCCGGCGCAATCCCCTTTGACGTTATCGAAATCATCATGGCAGTTATTGCCGCTATCGCCGCTATGCAGGTGGCAGGCGGTATGGACTACCTGGTGAGTCTGGCGGAGCGTATGCTGCGCCGCCATCCTAAATACATTACCTTCCTTGCCCCGCTGGTCACCTGGTTTATGACCATTCTCGCGGGAACTGGCCACACGGCGTTCTCCACGCTGCCGGTGATTACCGAAGTGGCAAAAGAACAGGGGATTCGCCCGTCTCGTCCCCTCTCTATTGCCGTCGTTGCGTCTCAGATTGCCATCACCGCCTCGCCGATCTCTGCCGCCGTGGTCTTCTTCGCCGGTATCCTGGAGCCGATGGGCGTGAGCTACCTGACGCTGCTGGCGATCTGTATTCCGGTGACGCTGATTGCGGTCATGATTACTGCCGTGCTGTGTAACTTCCTCGGTGCCGAACTGAAAGACGATCCGGTTTACCAGGAGCGTCTGGCAAAAGGTGAAGTGAGACTGCGCGGTAGCCAGGTCTTCGAACTGAAGCCGCACGCAAAGCGCTCCGTACTGCTGTTCCTGATTGGTATCGTCGCAGTGATGTTCTACGCAACCGCCATCAGTGACACCGTGGGGCTGATTCAGAACCCGGTTCTGCCGCGTAACGAAGCGATTGTGGTGTTCATGCTGACTATCGCGACGCTGATTAGCATCACCTGTAAAATCGACACCAGCGAAGTGCTGAACGCCAGTACCTTTAAATCCGGTATGAGTGCCTGCGTGTGTGTACTGGGTGTGGCATGGCTCGGCGATACTTTCGTGAAGGCGCATATCAGCGATATCCAGACCGTAGCCGGCGACCTGCTGCACAACTACCCGTGGCTGCTGGCGGTCGTGCTGTTCTTTGCTGCGACCCTGCTTTACTCCCAGGCAGCAACCACCAAAGCGCTGATGCCTGCGGCACTCATGTTAGGCGTAACGCCGCTGACGGCGATTGCCTCTTTCGCAGCCGTTTCCGCACTGTTCGTTCTGCCAACCTACCCAACCCTGCTGGCAGCGGTTGAAATGGATGACACTGGCTCTACCCGTATCGGTAAATACGTGTTTAACCACGCGTTTCTGATCCCGGGCGTGGTAGCAATTACGCTTTGCGTCATCCTCGGCTTTATCATCGGTGGCATTGTGCTGTAAACCTTTAGCCGTTGTAAAAATAGTTAAAATCGGGCCGCACTGCGGCCCGATTCATTAATGACCAATCGTCTTGCGTGATATAGTGAAGACTTTCGTGATGAGGAGGTCGACTTGTGAACACGCCTGATGCCGTTGTCGTACTGTGTACCGCCCCTGATGAAGCCTCTGCCCAGGATCTCGCCGCCAAAGTGCTGGCCGAAAAATGGGCAGCCTGCGTAACGCTTCTCCCCGGCGCAACCTCCCTTTATTACTGGGAAGGCAAGCTGGAGCAGGAGTACGAAGTCCAGATGTTGCTTAAAACCAACCGGGCGAACCAGCAGGCGCTCCTCGACTGCCTCAAGTCTCATCATCCTTACCAAACTCCAGAGCTGCTGGTGCTGCCAGTGCTCCATGGCGATAACGACTATCTCACATGGCTCAACGCTTCCTTACGCTGATCCTGCTGCTGTGCAGCACATCAGTATTTGCCGGGTTGTTTGACGCACCCGGCCGTTCAAACTTTATTCCTGCCGACCAGGCGTTTGTTTTCGATTTTCAGCAGAACCAGCACGATCTCAATCTGACCTGGCAGGTGAAAGAGGGTTACTACCTTTACCGCAAACAGGTCAGCATCACGTCCGCAAAGGCTAACGTCGGCGCATTGCGGATGCCCGCGGGCGAGTGGCACGAGGACGAGTTCTACGGTAAGAGTGAAATCTATCGTCAGCGCTTAAACGTACCCGTCACGGTGAATCAGGCGGATAAAGGCGCCACGCTGACCGTGACGTATCAGGGCTGTGCCGACGCGGGCTTCTGCTATCCTCCTGAAACGAAGGTCGTTCCGCTTACTGAAGTTAAAGCCGCTGCCTCCCCTCTCCCCTCGGGGGAGAGGGCCAGGGTGAAGGGAGAAGGCGAAGCCACTTCAGATCTTCCCTTCTCAGCGTTTTGGGCGCTACTGATTGGTATTGGCATTGCCTTTACGCCGTGTGTACTGCCCATGTACCCGCTGATCTCCGGGATTGTGCTAGGCGGTAAGCAACGGCTTTCCACCGCCCGGGCGCTGCTGCTGGCTTTTATTTATGTCCAGGGCATGGCATTAACCTACACGGCGCTCGGCCTCGTGGTCGCCGCCGCTGGATTGCAATTCCAGGCAGCGCTTCAGCATCCTTACGTGCTTATTGGTCTGTCAGTTGTCTTTATTCTTTTGGCGCTGTCGATGTTTGGCCTGTTCACTCTGCAACTGCCCTCTTCGCTGCAAACCCGCTTAACGCTGATGAGTAATCGTCAGCAGGGAGGAGCTGCAGGCGGCGTGTTCGCAATGGGTGCAATTGCCGGGCTAATCTGTTCACCCTGCACCACTGCGCCGCTCAGCGCCATCCTGCTGTACATCGCCCAGAGCGGCAATATGTGGCTCGGTGGCGGAACGCTGTATCTTTATGCGCTGGGGATGGGTCTGCCGCTCATTCTTGTGATGGTCTTTGGTAATCGTCTGCTGCCGAAAAGCGGACCGTGGATGGAGACGGTGAAAACCGCGTTTGGTTTTGTCATTCTGGCGCTACCGGTGTTCCTGCTGGAGCGCATCATCGGAGACGAGTGGGGAAGGCGTCTGTGGGCGATGCTTGGCGTCGCATTCTTCTCCTGGGCATTTATCGTCAGCCTGGGGGCGAAAAAGCCATGGATGCGCCTTGTGCAAATCCTGCTGCTGGCGGCTGCACTGGTCAGCGTGCGTCCGCTGCAGGACTGGGCATTTGGCACGCCGGTGGGTCAGACGCAGGCGCATCTGGACTTCACCCGCATTAACAATGTCGATGAGCTCAATAGCGCCCTGGCTCAGGCAAAAGGTAAACCGGTGATGCTCGATCTCTATGCTGACTGGTGTGTTGCCTGCAAAGAGTTTGAAAAATACACCTTTAGCGATCCTCAGGTACAAAGCGCCCTGAAAGAGACGGTGTTGCTTCAGGCAAACGTCACGGCCAACAATGAGCAGGATAAGACTCTGCTTAAGCACCTTAACGTACTCGGGCTGCCAACCATTTTATTCTTCAATGAACAAGGGGAAGAGCAGCCAGAACAGCGTGTAACCGGGTTTATGGATTCAACGGCATTCAGCGCGCATTTGCGCAATCGCCAACCGTAAACAACACTTTAGACGGGACATACCGTTGGGAATAGCGGAGGAGATAACCGTGCAACGTGAAGACGTACTGGGACAAGCCCTGCAATTACTTGAGATTCAAGGGATCGCCAGCACCACGCTTGAGATGGTAGCCGACCGTATCGATTACCCTCTGGATGAGTTAACGCGCTTCTGGCCGGATAAAGAGGCCCTGCTTTATGATGCGCTGCGCTACCTTAGCCAGCAGGTGGATATCTGGCGCAGACAGCTGATGCTTAATGAAGAACTGACGGCTGAGCAAAAGCTGTTGGCTCGCTACACCGCCCTGACTGAATGTGTCAGTAACAATCGTTATCCGGGCTGCCTGTTTATTGCCGCCTGTACATTTTATCCCGATCCCGGGCATCCAATACATCAGCTGGCGGATCAGCAAAAGCGTGCGGCGCATGACTTCACTCACGAGCTACTGACAACGCTTGAAGTGGATGACCCGGCAATGGTCGCTAAGCAAATGGAGCTGGTACTGGAGGGTTGTCTGAGCCGCATGCTGGTGAATCGTAGCCAGGCCGATGTGGATACGGCGCACCGCCTGGCGGAAGATATTCTTCGCTTTGCTCAGTGTCGTATGGGCGGGGCGTTGACGTAAGCGAATCAGCGAAATTTGGTCTTTTCGGCGCGTAAACCGCCAGATTGCCGTAAAGTTAAGCAATTGAACAGCTTTCCCCGAAATAATGTTGACGATAAGGCGCGATTGCGGTTTAATGCGCTCCGTTGCCCGGATAGCTCAGTCGGTAGAGCAGGGGATTGAAAATCCCCGTGTCCTTGGTTCGATTCCGAGTCCGGGCACCACTATTTAAAGAACCCAGCCTATGGCTGGGTTTTTGCTTTTCTGCGTTTATAAATCCCTTCTTTTATATTCTTGCTTCTCTTTCCGGTGAGATCGTGCAATCTGCTTTGCCGGATGGCGGCTTTGCCTTATCCGTCCTACGGGAAAATTTCAAGGAGAGGAATAAAACCCAAAGCAAAAAACCCCGCACCTTACGGTACGGGGTTCTTCTATTTGATGCCTGGCAGTTCCCTACTCTCACATGGGGAGACCCCACACTACCATCGGCGCTACGGCGTTTCACTTCTGAGTTCGGCATGGGGTCAGGTGGGACCACCGCGCTAAAGCCGCCAGGCAAATTCTGTAATCTGTATCAGCTGAAAATCGTCTCTCACCGCCAAAACAGCTTCGGCGTTGT
Organism: Enterobacter kobei; assembly: GCF_001729765.1. Classification (NCBI taxonomy): domain Bacteria; kingdom Pseudomonadati; phylum Pseudomonadota; class Gammaproteobacteria; order Enterobacterales; family Enterobacteriaceae; genus Enterobacter; species Enterobacter kobei. Next base: position 320,278 of record NZ_CP017181.1, on the reverse strand, counting down.
AAGGTTAAGCCTCACGGTTCATTAGTATCGGTTAGCTCAACGCATCGCTGCGCTTACACACCCGACCTATCAACGTCGTCGTCTTCAACGTTCCTTCAGGAGACTTATAGTCTCAGGGAGAACTCATCTCGGGGCAAGTTTCGTGCTTAGATGCTTTCAGCACTTATCTCTTCCGCATTTAGCTACCGGGCAGTGCCATTGGCATGACAACCCGAACACCAGTGATGCGTCCACTCCGGTCCTCTCGTACTAGGAGCAGCCCCCCTCAATTCTCCAGCGCCCACGGCAGATAGGGACCGAACTGTCTCACGACGTTCTAAACCCAGCTCGCGTACCACTTTAAATGGCGAACAGCCATACCCTTGGGACCTACTTCAGCCCCAGGATGTGATGAGCCGACATCGAGGTGCCAAACACCGCCGTCGATATGAACTCTTGGGCGGTATCAGCCTGTTATCCCCGGAGTACCTTTTATCCGTTGAGCGATGGCCCTTCCATTCAGAACCACCGGATCACTATGACCTGCTTTCGCACCTGCTCGAGCCGTCACTCTCGCAGTCAAGCTAGCTTATGCCATTGCACTAACCTCCTGATGTCCGACCAGGATTAGCTAACCTTCGTGCTCCTCCGTTACTCTTTGGGAGGAGACCGCCCCAGTCAAACTACCCACCAGACACTGTCCGCAACCCGGATTACGGGTCTACGTTAGAACACCAGCCATTAAAGGGTGGTATTTCAAGGTCGGCTCCACGCAGACTGGCGTCCACGCTTCAAAGCCTCCCACCTATCCTACACATCAAGGACCAGTGTTCAGTGTCAAGCTATAGTAAAGGTTCACGGGGTCTTTCCGTCTTGCCGCGGGTACACTGCATCTTCACAGCGAGTTCAATTTCACTGAGTCTCGGGTGGAGACAGCCTGGCCATCATTACGCCATTCGTGCAGGTCGGAACTTACCCGACAAGGAATTTCGCTACCTTAGGACCGTTATAGTTACGGCCGCCGTTTACCGGGGCTTCGATCAAGAGCTTCGCGTTACCGCTAACCCCATCAATTAACCTTCCGGCACCGGGCAGGCGTCACACCGTATACGTCCACTTTCGTGTTTGCACAGTGCTGTGTTTTTAATAAACAGTTGCAGCCAGCTGGTATCTTCGACTGATTTCAGCTCCACCCGCAGGGGCTTCACCTACATATCAGCGTGCCTTCTCCCGAAGTTACGGCACCATTTTGCCTAGTTCCTTCACCCGAGTTCTCTCAAGCGCCTTGGTATTCTCTACCTGACCACCTGTGTCGGTTTGGGGTACGATTTCGTGTTACCTGATGCTTAGAGGCTTTTCCTGGAAGCAGGGCATTTGTTACTTCAGCACCGTAGTGCCTCGTCATCACACCTCAGCGTTAAAAGGTACCGGATTTACCTGGAACCTCCGCCTACATGCTTAAACCGGGACAACCGTCGCCCGGCTAACATAGCCTTCTCCGTCCCCCCTTCGCAGTAACACCAAGTACAGGAATATTAACCTGTTTCCCATCGACTACGCCTTTCGGCCTCGCCTTAGGGGTCGACTCACCCTGCCCCGATTAACGTTGGACAGGAACCCTTGGTCTTCCGGCGAGCGGGCTTTTCACCCGCTTTATCGTTACTTATGTCAGCATTCGCACTTCTGATACCTCCAGCAACCCTCACAGGCCACCTTCAACGGCTTACAGAACGCTCCCCTACCCAACAACGCATAAGCGTCGCTGCCGCAGCTTCGGTGCATGGTTTAGCCCCGTTACATCTTCCGCGCAGGCCGACTCGACCAGTGAGCTATTACGCTTTCTTTAAATGATGGCTGCTTCTAAGCCAACATCCTGGCTGTCTGTGCCTTCCCACATCGTTTCCCACTTAACCATGACTTTGGGACCTTAGCTGGCGGTCTGGGTTGTTTCCCTCTTCACGACGGACGTTAGCACCCGCCGTGTGTCTCCCGTGATAACATTCTTCGGTATTCGTAGTTTGCATCGGGTTGGTAAGCCGGGATGGCCCCCTAGCCGAAACAGTGCTCTACCCCCGAAGATGAGTTCACGAGGCGCTACCTAAATAGCTTTCGGGGAGAACCAGCTATCTCCCGGTTTGATTGGCCTTTCACCCCCAGCCACAGGTCATCCGCTAATTTTTCAACATTAGTCGGTTCGGTCCTCCAGTTAGTGTTACCCAACCTTCAACCTGCCCATGGCTAGATCACCGGGTTTCGGGTCTATACCCTGCAACTTAACGCCCAGTTAAGACTCGGTTTCCCTTCGGCTCCCCTATTCGGTTAACCTTGCTACAGAATATAAGTCGCTGACCCATTATACAAAAGGTACGCAGTCACCTAACAAGTAGGCTCCCACTGCTTGTACGTACACGGTTTCAGGTTCTTTTTCACTCCCCTCGCCGGGGTTCTTTTCGCCTTTCCCTCACGGTACTGGTTCACTATCGGTCAGTCAGGAGTATTTAGCCTTGGAGGATGGTCCCCCCATATTCAGACAGGATACCACGTGTCCCGCCCTACTCTTCGAGTTCACAACCTGTGCATTTTCGTGTACGGGACTATCACCCTGTACCGTCGGACTTTCCAGACCGTTCCACTAACACACAAGCTGATTCAGACTCCGGGCTGCTCCCCGTTCGCTCGCCGCTACTGGGGGAATCTCGGTTGATTTCTTTTCCTCGGGGTACTTAGATGTTTCAGTTCCCCCGGTTCGCCTCGTTAACCTATGTATTCAGTTAACGATAGTGTGACGAATCACACTGGGTTTCCCCATTCGGACATCGCCGGGTCAAAGGTTCATATCACCTCGCCGGCGCTTTTCGCAGATTAGCACGTCCTTCATCGCCTCTGACTGCCAGGGCATCCACCGTGTACGCTTAGTCGCTTAACCTCACAACCCGAAGATGTTTCTTTCGATTCATCATCGGTTTGCGAAAATTTGAGAGACTCGAACACACATAACATGTGTGTCGTTTCAATTTTCAGCTTGATCCAGATTTTTAAAGAGCAAAACTTCTTAATGCACTCAAAAGTACATTCAGAAGTTCATCATTCATCAGACAATCTGTGTGAGCACTGCAAAGGCAGGTTCTTTAAGGTAAGGAGGTGATCCAACCGCAGGTTCCCCTACGGTTACCTTGTTACGACTTCACCCCAGTCATGAATCACAAAGTGGTAAGCGCCCTCCCGAAGGTTAAGCTACCTACTTCTTTTGCAACCCACTCCCATGGTGTGACGGGCGGTGTGTACAAGGCCCGGGAACGTATTCACCGTAGCATTCTGATCTACGATTACTAGCGATTCCGACTTCATGGAGTCGAGTTGCAGACTCCAATCCGGACTACGACGCACTTTATGAGGTCCGCTTGCTCTCGCGAGGTCGCTTCTCTTTGTATGCGCCATTGTAGCACGTGTGTAGCCCTACTCGTAAGGGCCATGATGACTTGACGTCATCCCCACCTTCCTCCAGTTTATCACTGGCAGTCTCCTTTGAGTTCCCGGCCTAACCGCTGGCAACAAAGGATAAGGGTTGCGCTCGTTGCGGGACTTAACCCAACATTTCACAACACGAGCTGACGACAGCCATGCAGCACCTGTCTCAGAGTTCCCGAAGGCACCAATCCATCTCTGGAAAGTTCTCTGGATGTCAAGAGTAGGTAAGGTTCTTCGCGTTGCATCGAATTAAACCACATGCTCCACCGCTTGTGCGGGCCCCCGTCAATTCATTTGAGTTTTAACCTTGCGGCCGTACTCCCCAGGCGGTCGACTTAACGCGTTAGCTCCGGAAGCCACGCCTCAAGGGCACAACCTCCAAGTCGACATCGTTTACGGCGTGGACTACCAGGGTATCTAATCCTGTTTGCTCCCCACGCTTTCGCACCTGAGCGTCAGTCTTTGTCCAGGGGGCCGCCTTCGCCACCGGTATTCCTCCAGATCTCTACGCATTTCACCGCTACACCTGGAATTCTACCCCCCTCTACAAGACTCTAGCCTGCCAGTTTCGAATGCAGTTCCCAGGTTGAGCCCGGGGATTTCACATCCGACTTGACAGACCGCCTGCGTGCGCTTTACGCCCAGTAATTCCGATTAACGCTTGCACCCTCCGTATTACCGCGGCTGCTGGCACGGAGTTAGCCGGTGCTTCTTCTGCGGGTAACGTCAATTGCTGCGGTTATTAACCACAACACCTTCCTCCCCGCTGAAAGTACTTTACAACCCGAAGGCCTTCTTCATACACGCGGCATGGCTGCATCAGGCTTGCGCCCATTGTGCAATATTCCCCACTGCTGCCTCCCGTAGGAGTCTGGACCGTGTCTCAGTTCCAGTGTGGCTGGTCATCCTCTCAGACCAGCTAGGGATCGTCGCCTAGGTGAGCCGTTACCCCACCTACTAGCTAATCCCATCTGGGCACATCTGATGGCAAGAGGCCCGAAGGTCCCCCTCTTTGGTCTTGCGACGTTATGCGGTATTAGCTACCGTTTCCAGTAGTTATCCCCCTCCATCAGGCAGTTTCCCAGACATTACTCACCCGTCCGCCACTCGTCACCCGAGAGCAAGCTCTCTGTGCTACCGTTCGACTTGCATGTGTTAGGCCTGCCGCCAGCGTTCAATCTGAGCCATGATCAAACTCTTCAATTTAAGTTTGATGCTCGTGAATTAAACTTCGTAATGAATTACGTATGTTCACTCAGAGACTTGGTATTCATTTTTCGTCTTGCGACGTTAAGAATCCATGTCACTTTGAGTGCCCACACAGATTGTCTGATAAATTGTTAAAGAGCAGTTGCAACGCGGCTTTCGCTCACCGTTGCGAGGTGGCGTATATTACGCTTTCCTCTTTCAGAGTCAACCCGTTATTTCAGGATTTTTTCTCTTCAACCGACCGGGTTGTCTGTGAAGTGATTCACATCTGCCGTGTCGATGGAGGCGCATTATAGGGAGTTCTCCGCAGGCCGCAACCGCTAAATGACAGAAAAATGACTGACTGCTGCATTCCACAGCAAAACCCCGCCTTATACCCTTTTACACACAGACTTATCCACAACATCATCAGGATCCCGATGCGATCCTGCGAACTGAACAAGAAGATCAACTATACTAGCGGCAAATATTCTTCCTAGCAGAGCACTCCCTCATGAACACACAACGCCTCGCCCGCGACTGGCGTCTCCCTACCGCAGGGGTGATGCTGCTGGCTATTCTGTTTGCCAGTTTTACCCTGCATACGCACTGGAGCGCCTTTATCCAGTGGTGTCTTGCCACTCAAATTACCCTGCACCGTTATCTGGTGATGTATCTGCTGCAGCTGAATAACCACCAGTACAGCGGCGGACTATGGCTCTTAACAGGCGCCTTCCTTTATGGCGTGCTGCACGCCATCGGGCCGGGGCACGGGAAATTCATTGTGACGACCTATCTGACCACTAATAAGGAAAGCGAGCGGGCTGCCCGGGTCGTTCCTTTCCTTGGCAGCCTGATGCAGGGCGTGAGCGCCATTCTGTTTGTCTTTATTCTGGCGGTGGGGTTTAACCTCGCCTCAGGGGATATCAGTACCAGCCGCTGGTATGTAGAGAAGATAAGCGCAGTGCTGATTGGTGTATTCGGCGCGTTCGTCATTTATCAGGCATTAAAGAGCCTGCGTCCGCGCAGAATGACGATCTCAGCCATCAGTCCCCTCCATCAGCACAATGAACACTGTGGCTGCGGCCATCACGGCGTGGGTGCCGACCTGACGCAGGGAGACTGGAAAACTCGCCTGGGGGTGATTCTGGCGATTGGCGCACGCCCGTGCAGTGGGGCAATCATGATTCTGATGTTTTCAAATGCGCTGGGCATTGTCACCTGGGGGATGGCTGCCGTCATGACAATGTCACTGGGAACAGCACTCTCGATTATGGGGCTCTCGCTGGCGGTACGTTATGCCCGTGAACGCACGGTGGCCTGCTTCGGGGGAAATAGCACGTTAAGATGGCTGGTGCCAGCCGTCAAAATAGCCGGCGGGATAGTTCTGATCCTGTTCGCGACCGTTCTCTTCCTGACGGTCATCCCCATCAGCGCCAATGGCGACTACATCGCTGCCGGATGCTAATAAAAGAAAACCCGCCGTTGGCGGGTTTCTTTATTACTCGTTGATGCGTGGATGCTGATCCACCAGTCGGGAGCGTTTTTTCTGCAGTTCTTCAATCTCTGCGTCAATGTCTTCAATCTTCTGCTCTACATTATCGTAGTGCTCACGCAGGATCTCTTTCGCTTCCTGAATATCCGATGCCGCAGGCGTCGCCCCTTTCAGTGGACGGTTCGCCGTCTCCTTCATCGTAATACCGGTAATCAAGCCAATCACCGCGATCACCATCAGGTAATAAGCAGGCATCATCAGATTCTGCGTGCTTTCCACCAGCGAGGCGGCAAGCGTCGGGGTCAGACCGGCAATCAGTACCGAGATGTTAAAGGCTGCCGCCAGCGCACTGTAACGAATATGCGTCGGGAACATCGCAGGCAACGTTGAGGCCATCACCCCGATGAAGCAGTTCAGGATCACCGCCAGCATCAGCAGACCCGCAAAAATCAGCCCCAGCACGTTACTGTTGATCAGAATAAAGGCCGGGATTGCCAGGGCAAACAGCGCCACGCTTCCCAGAATAATGAATGGTCGACGGCCAAAGCGGTCACTCAGCAGACCCATAATCGGCTGCACGAACAGCATACCCACCATGATGGCAATAATAATCAGCACACCGTGATCTTCCGAGTAATGCAGGTTATGCGACAGATAACTCGGCATGTAGGTCAGCAGCATGTAGTAGGTCACGTTGGTCGAAATCACCAGACCAATACAGGTCAGCAGGCTGCGCCAGTGCTTAGTGGCAATCTCTTTGAACGACACCTTCGGACCATCCTGCAGCCCTTCGCGGTCACCCTGCTCCAGTTTCTCAACGTGCTGCTGGAACGCCGGTGTCTCTTCCAGCGCATGACGCAAATACAGACCGATGATTCCCAGCGGCAGCGCGAGGAAGAATGGGATACGCCAGCCCCAGTCGAGGAAGTTCTCTTCACCGACGACGGTTGAAATCAGCACCACGACACCCGCCCCCATCACGAACCCGGCAATCGAGCCGAAGTCCAGCCAGCTCCCCATAAAACCGCGCTTACGGTCCGGGGAATACTCCGCGACGAAGATCGAGGCACCGGTATATTCCCCACCGACGGAGAAACCCTGCGCCATCTTACAGAGCAGCAGCAGAATCGGTGCCCAGATGCCGATCGTGGCATAGGACGGAATCAGGCCGATACAGAAGGTACTTATCGACATGATGACAATAGTGATGGCAAGGATCTTCTGGCGACCGTATTTATCACCGAGCATACCGAAGAACAGACCACCCAGCGGGCGAATAAGGAAAGGAACGGAGAACGTCCCCAGTGCGGCAATCATCTGCAGGCTGGGATCAGCCCCTGGGAAAAACACTTTACCTAACGCGTAGGCCACAAAGCCATAGACACCAAAATCGAACCATTCCATCGCATTACCGAGCGAGGCTGCGGTGATGGCCTTACGCAATTTTGCGTCGTCAATAATAGTGACGTCGCGAAGCGTGATGGGTTTAATCTTTTTCCTTCTCAGCATAGCTATCCTCGTTGACTCGGCCCTGTCTGTTTCACAATCCAGTGTGGGTGCTGTGAACCTTGGGATCCGCTCCATGCGAATCGCCTTATTCAAGCGTAGCAGGTTTACTTACATTGACGTTTATCGTCGATACAACCGAACCTGTTGACGCCTGCCAGGGCAGTTAATGACCTTTTTACCCTACCAGCGTTTATATTTGTGATCAACTTCACACATATATTTATGCTGCGTAAAGTGAAGACAGTCTTTGTCAATTTCCGCAAATAAGCACTTTCTCAACCCATCCCAGAGAAACATTTTCATGTTGTCCCCTTTTCTTTTTATCACGCCATAAAAAGCCGCTTTTTTACAAGAGATTTACATAAACCCCATCCAGCCAGAACGCGGCGTAAAGTTTACAATCAATATGTGACGCAGATAACTAAAACACTGTTTTATTTTCATTGAATCATTATTCCATTGATCGCATGATAATTCCCGAAACATAGCGATGAGTGTTTTCTGACAAGAGAAAACCAGAGCGCTTACTGAATTTTGTTGCGGGGTTATCCAATACAAGCCATCAAGAAAACCCTTCATCATTTTGAATTTATTGATTTTTTATTCGCGCCCGCCGCTCGCTACGAGGGGTAACATTGTGAGGGTTGTATATGAAGATTAAAGCCACGATAGAACGTATTCCTGGTGGTATGATGCTGGTCCCCCTGGTACTCGGTGCTATTCTGAATACCTTAGCGCCTGAAACCGGGGCTTATTTTGGCGGTTTCACAAAAGGGATGATTACAGGTACCGTCCCCATCCTGGCAGTCTGGTTCTTTTGTATCGGTGCATCCATTAATTTACGTGCAACAGGCACCGTATTACGCAAATCCGGCACGCTGGTCATAACCAAAATAGCGGTGGCCTGGGTTGTCGCCATGATATGCGCGATGTTTATTCCAGAGAATGGAATTCAGACCGGTTTCTTCGCGGGTTTATCGGTCCTGGCAATTGTCTCGGCGATGGATATGACTAACGGCGGGTTGTATGCCAGCCTGATGAACCAGTACGGAACGAAAGAAGAATCCGGGGCATTTGTTCTGATGTCTCTGGAGTCCGGCCCGCTCATGACGATGCTGATCCTGGGTTCTGCTGGCCTGGCCTCTTTTGAGCCTCACCACTTTGTTGGCGCGATCCTGCCCTTCCTGATCGGTTTCGCCCTCGGGAATCTGGATCACGATCTGCGCGATTTCTTCAGCAAAGCCACACCCGTACTCATCCCGTTCTTTGGTTTTGCGCTGGGCAACACCATCAACCTGAACGTGATCCTTGATACGGGCCTGCTGGGTATTGTGCTGGGGGTTGCGGTCATCATCATCACCGGTATTCCGTTGATTATTGCCGACCGCGTGATTGGCGGCGGAAACGGCACGGCGGGTGTCGCCGCCTCTTCAGCCGCAGGTGCTGCGGTCGCAAACCCGGTGATTATTGCTCAGATTAACCCGGCCTTCGAACCGGTAGCCGCTTCTGCAACGGCACTGGTGGCTGCCAGCGTGATTGTTACCGCGATTCTGGTGCCGATCATCACGGCACTGTACGCGAAACGCTACGGAAACGTGCAAGAGAAAGATGTAGAAAGGAAGGCAGCAGAGCTTCAACATTAACAAACCGCACCAAACCATCCCCTCTCCCCTCTGGGGAGAGGGCCAGAGTGAGGGTGAGGGGTTCAACCAAAAATCTCCTCCACCATCGCCTCCACCAGACGTTTTGCCGAACACAGCCTCGGCATACCCAGCGCAACGGTCTGCCAGTTTTGCGTAACTGACCAGCTCACCGGGTGTTTATCCGCCTGACACCAGTCACCCAGCCACCCCAGCATGTCTTTATGATCGATTAAACCCGCCGAAGCGGGTGTGGTCAGCCACTGATGATAGAAATGGCGCGTTGCAGGAGACGCATTGATACCCTGAGCAAGATAATTGGCAGCCATACTGCGTAAATTATCCTTGAGCATGGCCGATACATCGTCCTTCGCCAGACGGCAAGCATCGCCGAAGGCCCCCCAGCGCAACTCTTCCAGGACAATGAAACAACGCCCGGCCAGCGACCAGCCATCATAATGACCGGCTCGCCAGCGAGTGAAAATTTGCTCGCTGTGCTCACCCGCCTGGACGGTCAGTCCACGCTGAGTTAGCGCCTTTTCTTTATAAACGGCACGTTGGGTAAAATGCGATGAGAGCTCAGCGTACTGTTCAAGCAGGCCCGGAGAGGGCTGAGCCCTTAAGTGAGCCTGCTGACGAAGTGTATTCAATTTATCCGCCATCAGCGTCAGCGCAAGATGGCCAGGGTCAAGCATCCCGGCGAGTTTTTCAGCCAGACCGAGGCGCAGGGCAGCATTCTCATTCAGCATTCCGGCCATCGCCCAGGGTCGTAACCGGGTGTGCGTCATGATCTCCTGAGTCAAGCGCTCACGAAACTGCAGCTGCTGCGGCCCCAAATGAGGATGACGTGCAACGTCCACGCCCTGCACAAGATCGACCATAAATTTAGGATGAATACACTCCAGCGTCCGCCCGGGACCGTCCAGTAGCTGTGTTGTCATGGTTGCTCTGCCGCGAATAGAGTTTGAATATCATCGCGTAACAGTCGGGTATCTTCCTGTATCCACGTCGCAGTAGTGATACTTTGCTTCAACAGCTGGCTGAGCGCTCGGGTCGAATGCTCATTTTGTTGACGCACTGCGAGGCTATCACGCAAGCTTTCCTGTAACCCGGTCAGGTATAACGAAAATTCTGCAAAGAACGTCGCCATTCCTGCCGTAACAGAGACATCGACCTGGGCGGACAAAGCTTTACGTATATGTTCACAAAACTGATCAATATGTTGCTTAAATTTGTCATGTAGCTGCGCAATGTCGATAACATAGCGCGTGCGGGTCGCCACATATTCATCCCAGCCCCAGCCCGGATTATTCAGCCAGCGAGAGACGGTCTCACGCATGCTGCCCGCGCCCGATGGCTGTCCTGCAGGGCGGTTGTCCTGCGCTATGGCATCGTTAAACAGCGCCTGCGTATTGACGTTAAGCTGGTTAGCCTGAAAAGCCGGGAAGCTAATCCGCGCCCGAAAGCCGGCATGGCTCAGATGCTCTTTAATACGCGTTTCAATGGGACGCATGGCGTCATTCAGGGAACGCGCCAGCGTAGACTCCAGCTGATCGAAGCGTAACGCCAGCTCCCGGCAGATCTTTGTCTGCGCATCCAGCATGATAAGCTCGCAGGAGGAGCGGATTTTACTCAGGGCAATCTGTGCCTGCCCCTCGTCATCCAGAACCAGCTGCTGTAGTTCTTGCGGCTCGTCACCGCGAGGATTCAACCGATCGTTACCGGCTAAATCAAGGATATTGCGATCGCTGAACACGTGACCAATCGCCTGGTGAAGCGCTGTTTTTTGGGCCCCCATAAAGTCCGCAGTGGCATTCAGCGCCTGCTCAACTTCATGTTTCACCTCATCGCTCACCACCCGCTGGCGCGTCTGCATCATCGCCATGTCCTCTTCAAGACGCGTAATATTCAGTTCCAGCGCGTCAAAGGCGACCGTCAGCCCCTGATAGCGGAAGTCGAGATATTCCCGGGCATTTTGTGCGTAGTTGAGCAGCTTATGGGACGCCGAGCGCAACGCAAATAACGAGGCATTAGCATAGGCGGCGTAAATCAGTTTGCGTATCGGTTGTTCAAACAGCGAATCTTCCCAGAGCAAATCGGCGGCGTGACGGATATGGCCAATATCATCCAGGTCCGCCGTACGCCAGCGGCGACCGAGGGCGGCTTCGGCAAAATCCTGCACCCAGGGTTGCTCCTGATGATCCGGCAGTTGTCCGTGGGTATTCATCTCGTAGCGAGCGCGGTTCGCCAGATACGCCCACATGGAGGAGACAGGGTAGATCTGGCCAGGCGAAATATTGCCTTTCATTAAGGTACCGGAGATCATCGCCCGGACCTGCTCTTCATCATCGCTATTGCGATCTTTCTGGTCGAATTTATTCACCAGGGCATACAGAGGCACGGATTTCCCCGCCACCGAAATAGCCTGACGGACCTCTTCATCAGATATAGATTTAAGCTGGGTATAATCCATTACCGCCAGCACCGCCGATGCGCGGGCTAACTGCTCACTCAGCATTTTTTGCAGATGCGGCTGTCCGGCCTCATTAGGCCCAGGGGTATCGAGCAGCGTCAGTTGCCCGAGGTGGGCATCCAGACCCGCAAGATGCACGAACTCCACTTCAATGACCGGAATGTGTTCAATGGCCGCGTATTCTGAAAACGGAAACGCCACGCCCAGCGCCTGAGAGAGTCTTACCAGGTCATTGAGGCTTTTCAGGCAATGAAATATTGGCTGCGCTCCAAGATGATGCTTTTCAAAGGCTTCACCTTTTTCAATGCGTTCCAGCAGCGTATTCATGTCTTTATCAATTTCCAGATGCTGAGCCAGCTTCCCGCGATCGTAATCGCAGAGTTGTTTCTGCAGCAGCTGGATCAAATCATCAATAGGCGAGACATGTGAGAAATGGAGTACCGGCTCTTTCTGGCCTGGCGTATGACGAATCAGGGTAGGAAGCGCCGTCATTGGGCGGTTGCGATTAGGCAACACTTCGGTCCCCACAATGGCATTAATTGTGGTCGATTTCCCCGCTTTCATGGTACCAACGATAGCCAGAACCATTTCCAGACGTGTTATTTTGCGTAATTCATTATTCAGCATTGCCTGCTGCGCTTCGACACCCCGCGCACTAAAATGCAAAGGCAGAACGTTGTTCTTTTCACCCGTAATAGCGGCCGTCGTGTTCTCCAGCATCGCTGTCGGGGTAATGACTCCAACTTATTGATAGTGTTTTATGTTCAGATAATGCCCGATGACTTTGTCATGCAGCTCCACCGATTTTGAGAACGACAGCGACTTCCGTCCCAGCCGTGCCAGGTGCTGCCTCAGATTCAGGTTATGCCGCTCAATTCGCTGCGTATATCGCTTGCTGATTACGTGCAGCTTTCCCTTCAGGCGGGATTCATACAGCGGCCAGCCATCCGTCATCCATATCACCACGTCAAAGGGTGACAGCAGGCTCATAAGACGCCCCAGCGTCGCCATAGTGCGTTCACCGAATACGTGCGCAACAACCGTCTTCCGGAGCCTGTCATACGCGTAAAACAGCCAGCGCTGGCGCGATTTAGCCCCGACGTATCCCCACTGTTCGTCCATTTCCGCGCAGACGATGACGTCACTGCCCGGCTGTATGCGCGAGGTTACCGACTGCGGCCTGAGTTTTTTAAATGGCGGAAAATCGTGTTGAGGCCAACGCCCATAATGCGGGCGGTTGCCCGGCATCCAACGCCATTCATGGCCATATCAATGATTTTCTGGTGCGTACCGGGTTGAGAAGCGGTGTAAGTGAACTGCAGTTGCCATGTTTTACGGCAGTGAGAGCAGAGATAGCGCTGATGTCCGGCAGTGCTTTTGCCGTTACGCACCACCCCGTCAGTAGCTGAACAGGAGGGACAGCTGATAGAAACAGAAGCCACTGGAGCACCTCAAAAACACCATCATACACTAAATCAGTAAGTTGGCAGCATCACCGTCATTTTATAGCCAGTATAAAATGGCGTGTCGCGAAAATAATAGATAGCGATGTCAGGTTTACGGGTGTAATTGGCAATCGGGATCGCGTAAGGTTGGTCCGGTGTAAAAACGGTTGAACAAAGAAAATTCTGACCTTCTGCATAAATTAAATCAGCGACAAACAGGCGGCCACGCACAACGTTCAACATATATTGGCGATGTTCCGGTGTACAAAGTTTACCCTGATATTTTTCGGCCTCGTCCCGGGCCAGATCAACTTGTTGAATAACCAGTTCTGTTTTGTCTAAAGCCAGTTCAGCAAATGTACGGAGCTGAGCGCTTGTTTCCGACACGGCTCTTAGCTGGGCAAACCATAGGGCAAGCATCACCGGCAGCATAACTACCATGATGATCCCTACTACCCTGAGCATTTTGCGCCGCGCGCTACGATTCATTTCCCGCCCTATATCCCTGCATGTTGTACGCCTGTAGTAATGAAGGCCGGATGCTTTGTTAAACAGGTGATTACGTTGCATGAATCATGCGAAGTTAGCAACTGACTTTTAGTATTAAAAATCTTAAATTTCGTTATGACGATAATATTTTCCCGTAAGCTAAACTGTAAGTATTCGTTCCGTTTCAATTAAGGGAAATAATTATCCAGCGCACATGTGGGGTTTGAAGATAACACAACAGAGAATCGATGTTTTATAAATGCCCGGCTATTACCACATTATTTTCAGGATGAGCAAAAAATAACGTGCCACTTATAAAAACAACGTGGCTGGCCCATCGTGTGTCCGCTCAGCCAGGTATCGGGACCCAGGTACCCGGCACCATCGCCTTTTTTGCGTAATAAAATCCCCATTTTGAACGCTCAGACGCTGGCGAATAAATCAACAAATGTGATATAGTTCACACATATTCTGTAACGAGAAACACCGTTTCATTCAGTTCGTCTGTTTTGTAGAGGATGGGTTCTATGGCAACCATTACTACCAGCATGGTTCTCCTGCGCTGGCCTTTGTTGAGCGCGGTACTGATGTTTTTAGCCAGCACGCTGAACATTCAGTTTCGTAAATCTGACTACGCGGGTCTTGCGGTCATCAGCACTCTGCTGGGACTTGGCGCGGCTTGCTGGTTCGCAACGGGCCTGTTGGGCATCACCCTGCTGGATATTGCCGCTGTCTGGGAAAATATTAAAGTCGTGATGGTAGAGGCAATGAGCCACCAGCCACCAGACTGGCCAATGGTGATTACCTGATTCCTGTATAAACAAAAAACCCAGACGATGTCTGGGTTTTTTGTTTGAGCATCCGTTGATCAGAACGGGATGTCGTCGTCGAAGTCCATTGGTGGCTCGTTAGACGGTGCCGGAGCAGACTGCTGCTGCGGACGAGACTGCGCGCCGCCGCTGAACTGGTTGCCGCCCTGTGGCTGCTGAGGCTGACCCCAACCGCCCTGCTGCTGCTGACCGCCACCTGCTGGCGCGCCACCGCCCTGACGGCCGCCCAGCATCTGCATGGTACCGCCAACGTTTACCACAACTTCGGTGGTGTACTTCTCAGCGCCGGACTGATCGGTCCATTTGCGGGTACGCAACTGGCCTTCGATATAGACCTGAGAACCTTTACGCAGATACTCACCGGCAACTTCTGCCAGTTTGCCAAACAGCACCACGCGGTGCCATTCAGTCTGCTCTTTCATCTCACCGGTCGCTTTATCACGCCAGGATTCGGAAGTAGCCAGCGTAATGTTGGCAACTGCGCCACCACTCGGCATGTAGCGTACTTCCGGGTCCTGGCCCAGATTACCGACGAGAATCACCTTGTTTACGCCTCTGCTGGCCATGTTCGTGTCTCCTGAATACGTTTCTTAATAGTGTAAACGCGCGAGTGTACCATTTCCAGACGCCACTTTGATAGTTGCGTAGTATCTTCCAGAGTTCGCGCGCGAACTGAACATTGTTACACAGCGAATCAGAAAATGCATTCCAATACTGTATATTCAAACAGGTTAAATTGTGTCATA